>CAYMKI010000149.1:0-7295 GCA_964390695.1 uncultured bacterium | reverse complement strand
GCCCCTTGGGCTGGTGAGAGGGCTGTCAAAAAAGTACAAACTCCATTGTATAAAAATCTGCATACATATTAGTAAGACGCCTTTGCAGTTCGAACAACTCGTGGGTTAATAAGCATGTGCAATTTTTTTGTGTTATTCTGGCGCGAAGCGCTAGAGTAAGATCACATAGAAAAGTCGCACACCGCGTCTCTTTATGAAAGCTTAGGCTTGAGTTGTGCCTGAAATATAAAACATGATAGGCAGGATCGCCTTCGGCGGCAGGATAATGAATGATCTAAATTTTGACCCAAGACTACAATAGTCTAAACTTACTTCATCAATGTATCAACAAAAAACTTGATTACACCAGATTACATCACCCAATACATTATCCTGCCGCCGAAGGCGATCCTGTCTATCATGTTTTTTCTTAGTATTGTGCCTGAATTTCCACCTTCAAGCTAAGGTGCAGCAGCCCTTCAGGCTGCTACATAAGAGCTGAACTATGCATATAGTGTTTTGCCCCTTTATAGGGGCTGTTGATCTATTTCTAGCGACAACTCAGCAGCTAGTCCAGCTCCTGGGCGGACTGGCCGCAGCATTTTTTATATTTTTTTCCACTGCCGCATGGGCACAACTCATTGCGATTGTGTTTTGGCCCTACGCTTATAGGTACAGCCTTCTGCTCTACCTCTCCTTCTACGTTGTCCGATGTCTCTTGAGCTTGCGTTTGCGGGGGCGCCTCGAGTTCATCCGTAAAAGAGCGGTTTTTCTCCATATGCATCAGCGAAAGCAGCTGGTCTATCGTAGGCATGCGCCGTACAACTAACTCAAATTTAAACAGATCTTGGGCAATCTCGTTGCGCAAGTTGCGGCTCAGCTCATGGAACAGCTCGAAAGCCTCGTGTTTAAATTCCGTCAGAGGATCTCTTTGACCAACCGTACGCATATTCACTTCGACGCGCAGGTGGTCCATATTCAGCAAATGCTCTTGCCAAAGTTTGTCTATCTTTCTGATCATCAGATTGCGCACAGCTTCATGCGCCGGTTTGTGTCGCTGGCGCTTTTCCTGGTCAGCATCTGGCGGCAGAGGAAATTTGCTGTTTTCCCGCTCGAGCTTTTCCTGAAAGGCTTGCACAATTTTCTCTGAAGCCTGCTTAGCTAACTCTTCAGCTTCGGCAAATTCCTGGTCGAAATAACCTTCCTCAAAAGACACCGGAAAATGATGGATCAGCCATTGGCGATAGCCTTCCGGATCCCAGCCGCCATCTTCTGAACGGCTTCTTAAATATTTCTCGGCTTCATATTGGCACACTTGTTCTAGAAGTTCCATCGCCAAGGGGATGATGTTCTCTTCATGGATAACATCGTTCCTAAATCCATATATTTCCTGACGCTGCTTGTTCATCACATCGTCATATTCCAAGGTATGTTTACGTACGACGTAATTGCGCTGTTCAATGCGCTTCTGGGCAGTCTCTATGGATTTGTTTAATATAGATGCCGATATGGGCTCGCCTTCAGGCGGACGGAATTTTTGGATCACGGCAGTCATCCGAGGCGAAGCAAAAAGACGCAATAGGTAGTCTTCAAAGGAAACATAGAACTTCGAAGAGCCGGGGTCGCCCTGACGCGCACAACGACCTCTAAGCTGCCGGTCGATACGGCGGGATTGATGGCGTGTTGTACCCATCACATACAGTCCCCCTAATTCCGCGACGCCTTTTTCCAATTTAATGTCGGTGCCGCGCCCTGCCATATTGGTGGCAATGGTAATAGCCGCGCGTTTGCCTGCATTCGCTATGATTTCGGCTTCCTTTTCATGATGCTTGGCATTCAAGACCGTGTGTTCGAGCTTGTTCTGCTTAAAAATACGCGACAGTTTTTCGGAGATTTCCACCGATTCTGTGCCGATGAGAATTGGCCGACCTTGTGCATGAATTTCACGCACTTCTTTCAGGATGGCATTGTACTTTTCCCGTTCGGTCATGTAAATTTCATCGTTGAAATCATTGCGGACGCAATTTCTATGCGTTGGAATGGTGAGAACATCGATGTTATAGATTTGCTTGAATTCGTTCGCCTCGGTGATGGCCGTACCGGTCATACCGGCGAGCTTATCATACATGCGGAAGAAGTTTTGCAGGGTGATCGTGGCATACGTTTGCGTCTCTTTTTGTATCGACACCCCTTCCTTCGCCTCTATAGCCTGATGCAAACCATCGGAAAAACGCCTTCCAGGCTGAGGCCTGCCGGTATTTTCATCGATGATCACGATCTTATCGTCTTGAACGATATAGTCAACATCCCGTTCCATCAAAAGATGCGCACGCAACAGTTGACGCAAATTATGGGCGCGTTCTTTGCGTTTGGCGTCTTCTTCCTGCACGGTCAGCTTCTTTTGCATCTTCGCTGCTTGATCCAAGGAAGCATCCTGATCTATCAGCATGTATTCATGGCTGAGGTCCATCATGACAAAATCTTCAGTTTTGCCGATGCCGGCCGTATAGTCTTGCCATGCCTGAATACCTTTATCCGTCAGCTCATACTCGTTGGCTTTCTCGTCGATGATCATGAACAAATCTGCCAATGCAGCTTGGCGCTCTTCTTTGTTCTGATCGGCATGGAAATATAGGTCCCAGCGCTCTAATCCGGCACGTACATCCGGCTCTTCCTTCAGCCGCTTGAGGGCTTTATTATTTGGGGTGCCTTTTGATACCAGCCACAGCTTGCGCAGGGCTTGGTCTTCGATCTCTTGCTGTTTCTTGTCCTTTTTTACCTCTTGCGCCGCTTCCTCTGTTTCCAATACTTTACGAGCTTCTGTTGCCAATCGGTTGCAAAGATCTCTTTGGCAGCGCACTAGTTCTGCAACTCCGCTTTTCAAATCTTCGTACATTTGACGGCTGGTAGGTGTGGGACCCGAAATGATCAAAGGAGTACGCGATTCGTCAATTAAAATAGAATCGACTTCGTCTACAATGGCATAATAGAACCCGCGCTGCACTTGCTCCTCTTTGCGCGTGGCCATGGAGTTATCGCGCAGATAATCAAAGCCGAACTCCGAGGCAGTACCATAAACCACATGGCGGGCATACACATCTTTGCGGTCTTCTGTGGGAACGTCATTGGTGAGATATCCCGTCGTCAGCCCCAGCCAGCGCAGCACGCTGCCGACCCATTCGCAGTCGCGTTTTGCCAGGTAATCATTCACCGTCACTAAGTGCACCGGCCTCTCGGTCAAGGCATTCAAATACAACGGCATGACAGCTGTCAAGGTCTTGCCCTCGCCGGTCTGCATCTCAGCAATAGAACCAAAATGGAGGGCTATAGCTCCGACAATTTGCACATCAAACGGGACCATATCCCATTGCTGGTTATAACCGGACACATGGACTTCTGTTCCGCACAGGCGTCGGCAAACATTTTTTACCACTGCAAAAGCTTCGGGTAGAATCTGATCCACCGACTCGCCCTTTTTAATGCGCTCCTTAAACTCTACCGTTTTAGCTCGCACTTGCTCATCCGTCAAGGCTTGATACTGAGTTTCCCACTCATTGACCTGCTGGACAATTTTAAAATACTTGCGAATTTGACGGTCCTGCGCCGTACCAAAAATTCTTTTTAGAAATCCAAACATGATTTATCTCTTTAATATTTCTCTCATATGCAATAAATTTTACAACCAAGATGCAATGAGAAGCAAGAGAATTATTTGTCCATTTTAAAAGCATTAAATGGTTGCTATTCCTGGCCCTTGGCTTTAACCCTGTCCGGAGTGAACCCTTGGCTGATGAGGATTTTTCTCAGCTGCCGAATCTGGTAGTGTTTGAGCACTTCCTCATTGGTCAAGGTAATCATCAGCTCACCGGTTTCATAGTCCACCAAGCCGCCAACATCCACTCCATTCATCACTATTTTAGGCAATTTGGCGACCAGATGGCTGCCATGCCCCCTTTCTGCAGTATAGTTGCCGCCGAGCGCAATAATCAACTTTAAACACTCCTGACGCGTCATGTTGATATCGTTACGGAAAGACCTGTTGGCCCAATCCTCTCCGTTTGAGTCTGTGCTATTGGGTTCCCATAGTTTTTCATAAATCCTCATCCAGCGTCTGTTGAGCAAAAAAATCTGCCCAGTTGTAGCTGAAGAGGTCGCGGATTGCACCGACGCAGAGTCTTCAAGGACATCAGAAGAACAAGAGGCGTTTCTCTGCTTTTGCTGCTTGTTTTCTTTTTTCCTTTCTTGCTGTTCTATCTGCCTTCTGGCATTTTCTCGGATTTCCCTTTGTTCGGAAGAGGAAAGCGTCTGCGCAACAGAAGAGCTGGGTTCTGCAAACGCAGAACTGTCCGAGGAGGTTGATTGAAAAGTGTTGCTAGTGGGAAGTATAGAAGGAACGCCAGCCTCTTGGCTTTTCATGCGTTTTTCTAAATCCAACTCCATTTGTTTCATTTTAGAAGAGGGTATAGCTTCAGGATTGATCCAGTCATCGTCTTTCAATTTATTTAGATCAATAAAAAAAGGATTGTTATAAATTCTAAAAGCTAATCCTCCTGTTTTTGTTGTTTTTTTGGCTTTCAGTTTTTTTTGAACCTCTGGTATGTCTAGCATTTCTGCATAGACTTTCAAAGCCCCGAGAATATTATGCTTGGACATCAAATAAGCCGCTTTTTTGAACAGCAGCGGGGCTACGGACAAATTAAATATTTCACTGCTATTTGAAGCAATCAAAGGGTATTGGGTCCGGAATTCATTTAATGTGGTAGGCAGTTCTAAATAAAACTTCTCGGCATAAGTAGAGGGGTGAGATTGTTCCTCCAAACATTCAAAAAGCATACTTTTAAACGTCTTCATATAAAGGTCATTCGTTTGTAAATCAAAAGAATGCTTCATAAATTCCACGTAACCTTGATGCAGTGTTAATGCATTCACAGTCTCCTCAATCCGAGGCAGTTTGTCATCATTATCCTTGGCTATAGACATGCCGATACTCCAGGCCTGCATCGCAACATCTAAGGTTTTTTTGACTACACTGCTAGACTGATGCGGAAACCATTTGAGATTAAGCCTATGAAATTCTATCACCAGCTTGCAGGCTGTATCTAAAATAGACTTTTGATGCCGAAGCATTTGTATTTTCTGCCTTTCAGGCTTTTTATGATGACTTAAATCTTCTGAGAAAAAATCCTCTATAAAGCTATTTTTATTATAAAAATGATTTATATATACCCTAAATAGGTGCATGCTCATATCTGCATAAGCCAGCTGCCCCTCTTGCTGATCCAATTCGTCTTGGATCAGATCAAAGACACGTGAAAATAGAATCACACGATTCGGAATCAAGTGATTAAAATTAATGCCGGGCACGTTGATATTATCCATTAAGCATAATTGAACGTTACCTTCGAGTTGTTCATCCTCCTGTTCTACTAATAAATGTTCAAAAAAAGGATACTGAACCCCTTCACGCAGCATATCTTGCACTAACTCCGGTTGAGGTACAAAAGAGATATCAAGGGTTTGATTTACGTCATCTCTTTTGTATTTTAGAGTATGAAAACGAATATGCGCATTATGCTTCTGGTCGGCATAGTGCTTTGCTAAAAATTTTTTAGATTTCACGTAGTGGTGGATTCCAATACGATTTATAAACGTCTCCATCGTCTCAAGAGAACCGTTAGGTTCTTCTTTCGAAAATCCTTCAAGGAATTCTTTCCAAAGAATTCCTTCCTTGTCTGCATTGCTTTGCGCCTGAATATAAGCAGAGGAAAATTCACATCGGATGCTGATTTCATTTTTTGAAGAACCTGTCTGAAAATCTTGTGCTGCCACCGTCTTACATGCATACCATGCGTATATAAAACGTCCTATGTTATTTTGAAGTAAATGACGCAAGCAAATCATCAAAGATAGCTTAAAGGGCATATCTTTACTTGGAGCACGTCTAGCATTTACAGGAAAAAATTCCCTTAAATTTTTAGCCAGAATTTTCATTTCAGCATCTGCAAGAGGACTTTCTGAGAGTTTATCAAGATTTGTATACACTGCCTCCAGATCATCTTTTGAATCATCTTGAAACAAGACATAAAAACAATAGAGCACCTCACACTGCATATAATTTTTCATCGCAGAAGCATTTGTATCAGCCAAATTACCTATTCCCTTCTTCACCACCTCTTTAAGTATTTCTTTGATATTTATAATAGCTTTTTCACTCTGCCTATTTGATCGATTCAAAAGCTCAAAAATCTTAACCTGGAGCAATGAAGCCAAAACAAATTGATTCGTTGATAGTTTACCTTCTACCTTCAATTGAAAAAGCGTTTTCATCATCATTGTCAAGAATTCATCATCTACATTCGTCTTTGCTCCACAAGCCTCTACAACAATTGAAACGGAATTTAATAGCAGCTGTTGCTTTTCAAGGATATCCTTGGATTCGCTTTGAGCTTTATCCAACATATGGACGGCGGTCATGTAATCCAGAGAACAAAACCACTCTCTTCGCGATAAGAGAAAAGCAATATTTTTATATGTGGTAATCTTTTCCTCTGATGATGAGACTCTTTCTTCTCCTAGGGTCGATATCAAATACTTGCACATCTGTGTATATAAATGCGGTAAATTTTGGCTATCTGCAATCGGGTATCCATAATAACGCTGGAGGAGATTTAAATAGTTGCAGAGATGATAGTCATAAACCGCCTGATATGTATCGCTCTCGCAAAAACACCTGCTATCATCTACAAGATCAATCCCTATTTCGATACCTTTTTTCAATACTTCTCGAGAAGCTTCCAGATCAGCCAAAGCACAGCTGACAAAGAGACTTCTCACTAAAAACTCGCTATGCCATTTCTGCTGACTTCTTAAGCTTTTTACAGCTGCTTCGTAAATAGTATGAAAGTCTTGGCTATGCTCAAAGCATTCTGAGGCACAAGAACTCACTTTCAGTGCCGTATCGGAAAACTTGCTTTCTGCTGGCAGACGCTCTTCCAATTCTTTTAAAAACACGTTAGCGGACTCTGGAAGAGGCGTTTTATTGAGCACGTGCTTGCACTTGCTGATAAAGCAGTAGAGAGGTAGGAGCTTGCCATCCGATACCATTTCTGGTTTTAAATACGTGTCCGTGAGATTTTTCAAGTCATCCAGTGCCTTGTTCACAAAGATTGATAAGGCATTAGTTGCGGCTGAATTTTCCATAAGCGTATTCGCCGAATTGATAATGGGCATATTGGATGCTGTCGTTAGCAAGCTTGAATTTCCTTCATTGATACTCATCGTTATTCCTTTAATTTTTTGTATTGCTACTTTCGTTT
>CAYMKI010000148.1:0-7338 GCA_964390695.1 uncultured bacterium | reverse complement strand
GATGGCAGATCAGCTATTCTATCGTAAAGAACAAAAAGAACTCGAATTACTTAAATGTTCAGCAGAAGAAAGGTATCGGCATTTTCTTGTCGATTTTCCTGGGTTAATCCAAAGGATTCCTCAATACCACATAGCTACCTATTTAGGTATTACGCCCGAATCTTTATCGAGGATCCGTTCAAAGCTTTCAAAAGGTTCTTGAGCGGAAATCCAGCCAAATGCCATAGGCACTTAAGAATGTTATGAACGCAGCAATATAGACATTAGGTGGTATAACTGCGAATGGCTCCATTCCATCCGGCCAAGGGGAAGCTCCAGGCATCAACATGCTAGGAAGAAAGTTCCCCCAAAATAAGATAGGAGCAAGCCCTGATATTATAGTAGCAAGACGAGACCCTGCATCTGCATATCGACCCCATAGTAAATACAAAGCTATTCCATTTAGCATGGTAATTGAATACCATTGGATCGACCAATGAAATCTCGCATGAGGTGGCCATAAGGGATTGTTCATATGTGTGCTGTTTAAGTCCATAATGGAAGGAAGAATGATTGTTACTAAAGCACAAAAAGAAATTAGATATTTCGATTTTTTTGATGGCATCTTAGACCTCATCCATCGATTGATTAAATAATAGTTTAAATTGTTTGAAGCGTCTTAAAATTAAAAAGTTATTCAGACCAAAGATGATATAAGCCATTACAAGACCTTGCCAATCATGTAAGAGATGGAAGGCAAAAATGTTGAATGAAATAGGCAGCTGGATTAGCAGCGCAAATGCTACCCATCTGTTATTGAGCAAAAGAAATCCTGCAATCGTCATAATAGTTGCAACCACAGGAAAAATGTACCCTGCATGATGCAAAGTATTTAAAAATTCGAAAGCAAATCCATGTTTTTCTGGTATGGGTAGAAAAGAAAAATATCCATTCATACCAAATAAAATTAAAATTAAACCAAAAAATCTCTGAGCCATTCCTGTTTTGTTGATATTCACCACATTTCCCCTATTTTTTTGTATAATCTCGATTTGGCAATATTTTTGGATTAGGATGTTGAAAGAAGCAAAATCAGGCGTAGGGTGTTTTTTACCCTTCCGAAGAAATTCATACAGCCGGATGAAATCTCTCTCTGCAGACAAGTTCAAAAATATTGCAAAGTCGAAATGATAGGATAGAATGAACCAAAAATTATTCTCATTGATCTATGTTAAGAAACGATAGAAAAGAGATGGGAAAGTCAAGACAATATAACCTTGCAAGAGGTCGAATTTAAACCTAACTTGCCCCCTAAATCCTAGCTCACATTGAATCAGGCAATTGAGATAGCGCAGCTAATGTCCAAAGTCAAGGAAATAGCCCTTTGCTTTTGGGTTTTAAACCCCAGCAAGTTCTAACGCGAACTTTGTTTTCTACGTCTACGCGATGATTTGGCTACTATTGCTGCGTGACTAGCTCGAGTTGCCCAACGGATCAGTTCGTCATGATCGCCTGCAATCACATCCGGTAGTTTGTAGTAACTAGCGACTATCACCTCTTTTGATCGGCCAGCATAGGTGAAAGGAGTGGATCCTAATTTTTCGAAATCGGGACGACTTTGATCATCCACGCGCAGATAAAACACGCCCCTGATGACAAATGCAAACTGGACGTCATTCCTTACAAGACCCGCTCCCCCAAAGAATCGGGTCACTAAAATCGGCCCGATCTCACGCAATCGTTCGGCGAATTCCATCGCCATTTCATGTGGTGTAACGAGGCTCATATCGATGGATTTTGATTTGGTTCGTGGAAAAACCCAGTGATGCTCCTAAATCGTCCATCTTCAGAGAGTTGACCGAAGCTGGTTCCTGTTTGTAGAACACTGCCATTCGGTCCATGTAAGTTCCAATGCGCGAGCGTACGATCATGATGATGTATGACTTGGCTAATTCGGAAAGTCCCTCCAGGAACGCTTTGTTGAAATTGGCCCATATACACCGAGAGGGCTGGACGACCTTTGATAAGGCCGTTTGGATCACAATAGGTGATTTCATCTGCGAGGCAGGCTGCAAGTTCGTCTGTTCGAACATCGGCATCCTGAGACCATATTGCTGCATATCGATTCCAAAGAGATTCTGGTGACATATTACCTTCCAATTGCTTGAATTCATCATCGATCCGTATTTTTATCAGTGTACCATGGATACTCTCTTGATCGACCACCAAAGAATACTAAATCAAGAAATTATGAGTCAAGCCAATGAAACCCCGATTATTTTACCAGATGAAGGGGGAATATGGTTTTGCATCTTGTCAAAGCCTTAATTGTTAACTCCGCGATTGTTAACGAAAATAAATCGGTCTACAGGTTCCCATATGTAATCGAGGCTAGCCTTATAGCCACGTATCCAAAAACCATCTTCTCGATGACGTAAGTAGAAACCTACAGTGAATCCAGGTTCATCAAAATTCCCCCTTAAGATGATGTTTTGCCACTTGCCTTTTTGAGGTTCAATTGGTTGATTAAAGTCTATATATTGCAATCGCAGATGAATACCCAACTCTTGAGGGCAAATATTAAACCCTAGTTCTTCAGATATTTTACAAATCTCCTCTGTAGTGGCGCCATTAGAGAAACCTAAGCTGCTTACAGAAACTTCCACTGTTTGGAGTTTTTCTTTAGAAGGAGAAATTTTAAATTCATTATGGTTAATAAATTTAACAGCTAGTTCATTAAGACCTATTTTATTTTGACTTAGCTTTTTGAGTAACTCATCTTTCTCTAATCCTCCGATGTATACATCTCTACAAATAGGCTTATCAATAGGCAATTTTGATTTCATAAAGAGGCTTTCCCTGCTTTTAAATTAAGAATTGGAGCTTATTTAAGTTTCTCCAATCGTGCAATACGGATGCACTGAATGACGTATTGTACCATCAGAATTTCACAAAATCCAGTAGCATTTTAGCTATCCATGACTTATCACTTTACACATAACAACTGTAAAAGAAATATTTTATTGTATTGCAGAAAATTTGGAACAATAAAACCGTTAATAGGATTAACCTATCTAAATTGGATGGTAACAGGTAAAGCTTTGAGAAGAGTTTCTGCTCTTTTTTCAGTTATGTCTCCGTAATTTTCTCCTCCAAAAGAGAGCCCTGATTCGAACGTCTTGTGTTGCCAAGATTCTGGCAAGATGATGTAACCATGAGCATCATTTGTAAGCCCAAAAATGGATACTTGGGAAAAACCTAATCTTCTACCTGTATCTTTCAAACGCCTATCATAGAGGCAACTTAGCTCGCCAGGCACCGTAATGAAGGCATGAGTTTGATTGAAGACAATCAAATTCATTTCACTTTTATACTCATCTAGTGGAAGAACAAGACCAAATGGAGTCGCTTGAGGTTTAAAAGTATATGAGTCTTTTTGAGTATTAATTTGCAGAGAGACGTCCGTAGGCGTTTCATCCCAGATTTTCCTCACTGTTTCCGCTAAAGATTTACCCAAAGTATCACATGCATCAAACCGATCGTTCTCATTGAAAACAACAGGTATAATGTCACCTTGAGCTCCGTTAAAGTAGATGGGACATACATCAGATCCCAAAAAAGATTGAATATGGCTTCTAGCGTAGCCCACAAAATCAGCTGAGAAAAGACGATTCTGACTCTTTAATACAGTAGGATGTACAGGATAATTGAAGAGAACAGCAAGAGGAGCATCATCCAAATGAGTGATTTTAATGATTGCAACATCGTCCAGTGGGATTATATCTTTTGGCCAGAGTCCTCGATATTGACTCAAGTTAATTACCTTTCCATAACCAATTCCAAATTTGGCAGGAACTTGATGATGATAAGCTTGTAAAATAGCTTCTGCTGTTTGATCTATATAAAATTGAGTGGTTTGTGGGCTATAGATTCCCGCTAAACCAGCTCCTAGACCAGGAATATTTAGATAGGCACCTCCTCCAGAATGAGTATGAGATGAGGCGATAAAAACTTCGCATCTTTTAAGTTCTGAATGAGCATGGATTTTTTGAGTTATTTCTTGCACCATTTCATAAGTAAATCCCAGATGATCCACACTGCAAAGAGCGAGCTGTTTTTCTCCATTATCGACATAAAGGGCTATTGCAAGCAGAGGGTCGTGGACTCCTTGCATTCCTTCACCCTTTCTTTCTGTATAACCTGCAGAAGGAGTCCCAATAGGAGGTGTTATATCGGTTTTCCCAATTCCGACATTCATGTTTGCATTACATAGATTCGGAAGAGCAATGATCAGAAGCAATAATAGATAACGAGCAATAGTTTTCATTAAATCTCTCTCAAAGATTCAAACTGCAATGTTTCTGCGATAAAATCAATGAAGCACTAATCGAAAGCGAATCAGGAGTTTATCGATGCTGGTTGAGCGATTAATGAATGCACTATCATACCAACCTCGGCTAAAGGACAATGAAGACGGGTGATATCAGGATGATGATAAAATGCATTTGTCTGAGGGCCAAGTTCGAAAGTTAGAGAATCTTCAGTATGAACAAATATTCGCTTGCCTCTTGCAATTGAGAACCCGAGCTCCAAATGTGTCCCACTTCCTCCAAGAAGAAGTACAATAATAAAATCGGCTTCGGATAAGCCCTCTAATTCAAGCAATGCAACCTCTTGCAATCGCTCTTTGCTAACAGATTTCACACTGCCATGCAAAGTCCAATCATATGAAATTTCATGACCGCAATTTTTTAAGATATCTCTTACCATATTATGGGCTGGTGCTCTCGAAAGCGACGTTGCAATATAGAACTTCATAAAACCTCCTTTACGAAAGATAAAGAAATGAATTTATCAAAATATTGTAATTTATTCCAGTCAAAAGCGATTCGAACCAGGATTCGAAATACAAGCTCCTCCATAGGCTTTTTTATAAACTTAGAATTATAAATACACATTTCATTAATTCATCTACTCTCATCAAAGTTCTCAGCAACAATAACGCTCATGCTCGAATATAGGATCGCTGGTTATTTGATTATCCTTAAGGAAAATTCGAATTCTTTCTACACCTTTGTTTGCCCTATCTCGTTTGAGTTCGATTGTCCCGACTTCTCCTGTCGAACGTACATGAGTGCCTCCGCATGGAACTGTGGAAATATTAGGTAGTCTCCAATAACGAATTTGATTAGGCTCATCAAGAAAGCCTTTTTCAATCGGAAGATCGGCTGCAATAATTTTATTGTATGCCTCTAGGAGTTTTGGGAAGTAGACAGAAATATTTACATCACATTCAAAATCGACACGAGCCCCTGTCTCGGCAATATGAGCTCCTCTTTTTTTGATAATCATATCAATATCTTCAGGTTTAAGCTCGATACCTTCTGGTGTTTCATTAAACAAGCGATTCATGAGGACAAGAATCAACTCACACATAAAGTGCAAACGCATTAACCGATTGCGCCGTAGCCAGTCAATTTTCATGGTGACATTTATCCCGGGTACAAAACCGTGACCCTCTGGGAAGGTATAGTAAATCAAAAAAGGGGCACACTTATCCATATGTGAAGATAGGGCTTTAATATCGTTGACTGTCACCGCATCACTCTCTTGTCCTCCACATTCGGAAAAGCCGATTGTTTCAGCAAAAACAATAACATTGCCATCGACTTGACTCACTTGCGTTTCAAGGGTTTGTTGGTAGGGATTATCCCAAAAGACCTTTCTCATGACGGTTCCTTCACAGAAATGATTTTTCCACCTGTTACTTTCGGAAGCTCTTTTGCAGGCAGGCTAAACACTGCATATGGCGTACCTGCTGCTGCCCATAAGGTGTCATATTGAAGCAGGTCTTCATCTATGTAGACGAGTGATATGGAATTTTTGTGTCCTAAGGGAGGGATACCCCCTATTGCAAAACCTGTAATTTCACGAGCAAATTCAGCATCAGCTTTTAAAATCTTTTCTCCACTATATCTTTGAATTGCTTCTTCATTTACTCGGTTAGTGCCACTTGCAAGTACAAGAACAGGTTTGTGTGTTTCCTTGGTACGAAAAAGTAAGGACTTTACAATTTGTCCCACTTGACAGCCGATCGTCATTGCGGCATCGTTTGCAGTGCGCGTGCTTGCGTTAAGCTCGAGGACTTCAAACACTACCCCTTTCTCACTAAGCGCTCTTTGTACGATTTCTGCGCTTTTGCTAAGGTTGGCCATAAATAATCCTATAAATTTTGTGCGTTATCTTGTACAATAAATTTATTATACCACGCGTGCGTTATAACGCACAAGCAATTTAAATCTTAGTTATGGAAATCTTAAATCGTATAGCATCTGTTTTAAAGGCTCTGCGAAAAGAACGTGGATGGAGCCTCGATAAGGCTGCACAAGAAACAGGTGTAAGCAAAGCAATGCTTGGTCAGATTGAGCGTGCAGAATCGAGCCCAACCATTTCTACTCTATGGAAGATTGCGAGTGGCTTTAAAGTCCCTTTTTCTCTTTTTATAGCCGATGATCAGCCAGATCATGGTAATGGCCAAACACAAACCCTTCACCCAAGTGATGACAAAATCAAGGTACTTCCGATCTTTCCATTTGACGAGAAGCTTAAATGCGAGATCTTCTTAATTGAACTCTTGCCGGGTTGCGAGCACATATCTCCTCCACATCAACCAAATGTTATCGAGCATGTACTCGTAGCTCAAGGGTCCATGGAAGTTTTTGCGAATTCTGCTTGGAAATCATTAACTATGGGCCAAGGCCTTCGTTTTGACGCATGCCAACCTCATGGTTATCGCAACCTTTCTGAACAAAGCTCAACCATATATGACATCATTCATTATCCCTTGAGAGTTTTATCATCAACATAATACAATGAATGAATAATAAAGTTGATAGTTGGTGATAAATAATCACTAAAGTTTAAGCTGCGTTAGCGGCGGGAGCATGTAGCCACTGGCGTAAGCCTGCCGTAAAGCTGCACCCTTCACAACATTTCAATTGTAAAAGGTAAATAGACATTTTAAACCTCTTCAACATAAACTGTTAAATGTGCTAATTAATATTACAGGTTTTAATGAGGTACAAAATGAACAATGACCGAAAAGTATATTATCTTCAATATGCTCTAATTTTTTTTGGCATCATCTTATTTTTGGTATATCCCTTAATGTGTTTTTGGCCTTCAGGTTGGAGGTGGGAACCTCCTCAATATAAATACGAACAAATGATCATTGGTGTATACGCGACCTTAGGCGTGTTTTTATTGCGTGCCTCAAAGAATCCTCTAGAACATGCCAGCTTGATTTGGTTTACAGTATGGTCAAGCTTTGTGCATGCTACCATCATGCTTTTACAAGCT
>CAYMKI010000147.1:0-7412 GCA_964390695.1 uncultured bacterium | reverse complement strand
CTATTACCTCTGCGGCTACCACCGTATTTTGGAAATGCGATGACACCAATGCTCGTATCAACATCATCGACACCCCCGGCCACGTCGACTTCACCATCGAAGTTGAGCGCTCCTTGCGCGTCTTGGATGGCGCTGTCGCCGTATTCGATGCCGTGTCCGGCGTTGAACCACAGTCAGAAACCGTATGGCGTCAAGCTGATAAATACGGCGTTCCCCGTATCGCTTTCGTCAACAAGATGGACCGTATCGGCGCCGATTACTTCGAAGCTATCAAGTCCATGCGCGAAAAACTTCACGCTAACGCTGTCGCTGTCCACTGCCCAATCGGAGCAGAATCTCAATTCAAAGGTATGGTTGACCTGGTCACCATGAAAGCGCTATGGTTCCACGACGAAACTTTGGGCGCCGACTGGGAAGAAACAGAAATCCCTGCCGATATGCTGGATAAGTGCAAGGAGATGAGAGCTGAGTTATTAGATGAACTCGCCATGATCGACGAGTCCAACGAAGTTTTCATGATGAAAGTTTTGGAAAATCCAGACTCCTTGACTGCTGATGAGATTCATGCCGTCATCCGAAAAGGCGTGGTCACCAACAAATTCAACCCTGTGCTTTGCGGAACAGCCTTCAAAAACAAAGGCGTACAACAGCTGTTGAATGCTGTCGTTCGTTGGATGCCATCGCCTTTGGACAGAGGTGCTGTAAAAGCGCATGACATGAATAAAGATCAAGATATCATCCTCCAGCCTGCAGACGATGCACCATTTGCTGCTCTGGCCTTTAAGATCATGTCCGACCCTTATGTAGGACGATTGACCTTTATCCGTATCTATAGCGGTACCTTGACTAAAGGGATGAATATCATCAACAGCACGAAAGATAGCAAAGAGAGAATCTCCCGTTTGCTAGAAATGCATGCCAACCAGCGTAAAGAACGCGATGAGTTCTATGCTGGAGACATTGCCGCTTGCGTAGGCTTGAAGAGCGCAACCACCGGGGACACACTCTGTGCAGCAGAACAACCTGTTCTTCTAGAGAGAATGGAATTCCCTCAACCGGTTATCTCCATGGCTATCGAACCGAAGTCCAAAGGAGACCGCGAAAAGCTAGCCACAGCACTCGGAGCGCTTTCACAAGAAGATCCGACTTTCCGCGTGACGACCAACGAAGAGACCGGTCAGACTATTATTGCCGGTATGGGCGAACTGCACTTGGAAATTCTGCACGATCGCATGAAGCGTGAATTTAACGTGGAAGCTAACGTGGGCAAACCTCAAGTGGCCTACAAAGAAACCATTACTACTAAAGGTGCAAGTGAAACCAAGTACGTCAAACAATCCGGCGGTAGAGGTCAGTATGCGCACGTTTGCCTGGACATCGAACCTAACGAGAAAGGCAAAGGCAACGAAGTTGTCAGCAAGATCGTGGGTGGTGTGATCCCAAGGGAGTATATCGCACCGACAATTAAAGGTATCGAAGAAGGCTTGCAAACTGGCGTCTTGGCAGGATATCCTCTTGTGGACGTTAAAGTTGCTATCGTATTCGGTTCTTACCACGACGTAGACTCCAATGAAATGGCGTTTAAGATTTGCGGATCCATGGCACTTAAAGATGCTGCCCGCAAGAGCAAGCCGATTCTGCTAGAGCCTATCATGAAGGTAGACGTTACCTGTCCAGAATCCCACATCGGTGATGTAATAGGTGACCTCAACCGCCGCCGCGGACAAATCTTGGGACAAGATTTGACCAAAGGCGCTGTGATAGTCCATGCAGAAGTACCGTTAAGTGAAATGTTTGGATATTCAACCCAGCTGCGTTCCTTAACTTCCGGCAGGGCGACCTACGTCATGGAGCCGGCTCACTTCGAGCGCGTTCCTACAGCAATGCAAGAGAAAATTATTAAAGGTGGATAAGGTTTATATGGCAAAACAAGAAAAACAGGCAAAACAAGAAAAACAGCCTAAGCAATCCAGACAGAAAATCCGCATTCGCTTAAAAGGTTACGATCAACGTATTTTGGATCGTTCCACAGCGGATATTGTCGAGACTGCAAAACGTACGGGAGCCGGAGTGGCAGGGCCAATTCCTTTGCCCACACGTATTGAAAAATACACCGTTTTACGTTCTCCCAACGTAGACCGTAAGTCCCGCGAACAATTTGAGATTCGCACTCATAAGCGGCTTATAGAGATTTTAAATCCAACCGGCAAAACCATTGAAGAACTTAAAAAGTTAACATTGCCAGCCGGCGTCGACATTAAAATCAAAGCCTAAACAGGCCTCACATACAGGTACCCCTGCTCTAGGGGTATCTGTTTTCTCCTTTCTTTTATTCTTTCTATATTAGACCTCTTACATATACTGTATTAAATTTTTTCGTTGTATTTGCAAAATACCTTGTTTTGAATGCCTCAAGAAGATATGATCTCGCGCATAAAGCTGCCTTTGATGATGCAGAATTTAATTGAAAAAGGTGGCCTATTAACCAAGGAGTAATACATTATGACTATCGCAGTAAGTTATGAATTAGCCGCTTATAATATCGCACAGCAAGTTAAATTCCAAGAAGATGGCAATCAGAAAGAAGCTAGGTTGGGAGTTTGGAGATTTTCTCAGTCCCTATATTATGTATCCTCAAAAGAGGGAAAAATAGCCAAAATATGGTTTGATTTTCTAAAGAAGATAGGCCTGATCGTCGATGTCAAAGATAAAAGATATGCACAAATTATGGATGCCTCCGCCGATAAATTTGGAAGTCTTGAGCACACCTTTAATGCACAAAAACATGCTAAGTTAAATGACAAACAAAAACACGCGGCGGATAAAATAAAGACATTACGCAACCGTTTGAATCAAGCGAAGCAAAAAATAGAGACTTGCTCTGCTGAAAAAGTAAGACTGAGTAATCAATTAGAAATTTTACAGAGCGATATCCCAGCCCTAGTAGAGAAGGATAAGGCATTATTGACTCAACACAACGCCCTCAACGAACAAGTCAAAAAATTGCAAGGCGAAGTGAATGCTGCCAATAATGCAAACAAAGCCGCCCACGATGAAGCCCAAAAACAAAAGCAAGTCTTGGAAGCCAAGCACTCTCAGGAACTCAAAGATAAAGAAAACCAGATAGCTCAATTGAAAAAGCAAATCGACGAATCTAAAAAAAAAGAAGAGCAAGCCAATAAAAACCTGGAACAACTGCGCCAAACTTCAAAACATCACTATGATACTGCAGATGCACTGCAAACCGAGAAAAAGCACCTTCAAGAACAACTGAAAGCTAAAGAAGAGCAAGTCAAAATCTTGTCTCAAGAGAAATCGGCTTTGGTGTCCGAGCTCAATCATAATAAAAAGCAGCATGAAGAGCATGCCACTGCGATGAACAAATTAAAAGAGGATCACTCTCGCCAAGCTAAAAGACAGAACTTGGATACTGAAGAATACAAAGTAAAGTACGAAAAAACCATCGCCACTTTAGAAGACCGCGATAACGAAATCAAACAACTGAAAGCGCAGATTGAAGCCTTGAAGGCCAACAGCGTCAAAATTGAAGAAGCCAAACAGTAACCTCGCCTCAATCTCTACAGGCAATAAGCCTTGCCTGTAGAGGCTTTAAACCACAAAAACTGAAAATTGCAACCTAGATAATTGCAGAATTCGAAAAGGCATTCCTTTTAAAATTGATTTTAAACCTCCCCTCTAAGTATAAAACAAAAGATAATCAAGGCTATTGCAAAACTCGTAAAATGTGGTATTAAAACCACGAGTCAAAAATGCCTAAATTTATTCCCAAACTCCAGTTATAAACCAAGGAGCCGTAAATATGTCTATCTCATTAAGCTATGATGTAGCTGCTTTTAATATTGTCCAAAGTATCCAATTCAACTCCGATGCCAAAAAAACAGAAGGGCGTTTAGGCGCATGGAGATTTACCTCTTCGCTCTTTTATGTGTCATCCACGGACTGGAAAATAAAAAAGATATTTTTTGATTTCTTAGTGTTCATTGGAGTTGTGATCGATCAAAAAGATAGCAAATTCCAATCTATATACAATAGCTCTACAGCGCAATTCAATAAACTTGAACAAGAATACAACAAAGAACACATCTCCAAACAAAACTCAGAAAAAGAAGACTTCCAAAAACAAATCCAAGCTTTGACAAAATCTGTAGAAAATCTCAAAAAAAACCTTTCAGCGCTTGAAAACGAAAAAAAGGACTCGTCAAAGCCAAATCCGACTTGGAGACTGAAAAAAGTAAACTTCTAAAAGACAAATCCGATACTAGCGATATCGAAAAAGCCTTAGAAACCACCAAGAAAAATAACGAAGAGATCGCAAATAAGTTCCAGGAAGTTAAACAAATTGCAGACAAATCTGCTGCATCTAATGCCCAGCTGACAAAGAAACTCCAAGAGTTGAACGCAAATCTCCAAGAAAAAGAAACTGTGATTAAAGACTTACAGCTCAGCATCCTAACCAAAGAGAATGAAATACAGAACTGCAAGTCTCAACTCGGCGCGTTTAAGCAGCAGATAGATACTCTCCAAACTAGCAGCTCTCAAGTGGAGACCCTCAAAAAAGAGCATGCGGCAGTTCAACAAAAAAACACGCAGCAAGAAAGCGAAATTGCAAAATTAAAAACGGAGATCAAAAAGCTCAAGAAAGCCCATCTGAAGGAGCATGAAGACAAGAAAAAAGCTGCCGAACAACCAGCGGCTACCTCTCATAAGGGCGAAGAAGCTAAAACTGAAACCTCCCCCCAAAATGCAGAGAATACCACCGCAGCCCCCGCCCAAAATGCTGCAGAAACAAAAACAGATAAACCTGCAGATGGGGAACTTTCACCAAGATCTCACAGACCAGGACATGTAAAACACGAATTTTCCATCAAACACGCCCTTCAAAAACTGAAGAAGAAGCCTGATCACGCTGAAGACCATAAGGATGAACCCAAAGCCGAGTCCAAGGGTGAAAGCAAAGAAGATGCTAAAACTGCACAAAAAGAATCTGTGAAGGAAGATCAAAAAGCAGAAACAAAGGAAGCGGCAAAAGAGGAGCACAAAACCGATGAAAAAGAAGAGCGAAAAGCTGCCAAACAAGAAGCCAAATCCAAGGAAGCCGTAAAAGCAAAAGAAACCCCAAGAGAAGAGCGTAAAAACGCCAAGAAACAGGACAAAACGGATCCCTCCCCCTCTGAAACCTCTCCAAATGCAAAAACTCCTGAGACCTAATTTCGGGACTTATGACAAATCATCGGGCTTCGCCCCATGATTTGTCACTGAATCTCTCCTTTATATTCTTAGAGAACATATTATGTTTGAATCCAATATTCTCAACATCTATGCCGACAAAGGTAGAATGTGGTTGGATAAGTTGCCGATTATCGTAAAGCAGCTAGCCTCGCAGCATGGCTTGCAAGGTTTACAGCCTGTATCCAACCTCAGTTTTAACTATGTGCTATCTGGATTTCAAGGAAAGACCCCTATCATCCTCAAGCTGGGTTTAGACGAGGAGGCATTGGAAAGAGAGTCCTTGGCTTTAAAGTGCTATTTTGGATATGGCGCTGTCCAAGTACTGGTTGAAGACAATGGAGTGTTGCTGTTAGAGCGAGCAGTTCCAAGTACTTCCCTCAAAAGCTATTTTCTAAATAAAGACTTAGCCGCTATCGAGATTGCATGCCATGTGATGAAAAAGCTCCATCAAGCCAAGATTTCAAAAAATCATCGCTTTCCCCATATTAAAGAGTGGTTATCAACTCTGGATAAAGAGTGGAAACTGCCATTCAACTATCTGCATAAGGCAAGAACACTGCGCGATCATCTTTTGAAGGCAACCGTGCCAAATGTTTTGCTGCATGGAGATCTGCACCATGACAATATTTTACGAAATGGAGATGATTGGCTTGTAATTGATCCTAAAGGGGTAATTGGATCGCCCCTTAATGAAATGTGGGCCTTTGTTATGGACATACCTAGAGACATTCCATTCATAGCGCAATATTTTGGGTATAAAGAACAAGATCTATTTGACTGGTATTTTGTGCATGTAATACTGGCAGCTTGCTGGAACCTAGAAGATAATATAGATGCCAGCCTATTTCTTAACCTAGCCGCCCAGTCTCTTAAATATGTATCTTAAGCCCTTTGTGAAAGGGTTTACCACACACCATTGCTGCCCTTATATTCTAAATATAATAAACTGAAATTTCCCAAAATATGTACAAATAAATATTAATGCCTGAATTTCGGCGGCGGCTTAATCTGAAATCCATATAATAGTGGATTAGCCATTATTCTTATAGCTTAAACCAGGGGAAGCAATGATATCTACAGTAAATAAAAACGAATATTACCAAGCATTGATAGACAAAAACTCCGAGTATGAAGGTGTTTTTTTTGTTGGGGTCAAAAGCACAGGTGTTTTTTGTAGACCCACATGTCCTGCAAGAAAACCAAAGTTTGAGCAATGTGAATTTTTCGAAACAGCTCAACAAGCATTATTGGCATCATATAGACCTTGTAAGCGCTGCCAACCGCTCTCGCATCCGAGCCATGTTTCAAAGCTCATCCAAACACTCGTAAATGCTGTTGAAGATAACCCAGAAAAACGTTGGAAGGAGCAAGATTTTCGCGAATTATCTGTTGATTCTTCAACCGCACGTCGTCAGTTCAAAAAACGCTTTGGCATGACATTTATCGAATACGCAAGGGCTCGCCGTATGGGAATAGCTATGAAACAAATAAGAGGGGGTGAATCTGTGATCCAGGCGCAGTTATCTACTGGATATGAATCCAGCAGTGGTTTTAGAGATGCCTTTTCACGAATTATGGGAGCGGCACCATCAAAGTTAGGGAATACTAACATTCTCAAAGCATCTTGGATAGATACTCCGCTTGGCCCTATGATTGCCATAGCCGATGAACATACTCTTTTTCTTTTGGAATTTGTGGATCGCAGAGGATTAGAACGCGAAATCGAACGCCTTAGAAAAAAAACAAAATCCGCTATCATTCCGGGATCATCTCCACCTATTACATCCATTCAACACGAACTACAAAGCTATTTTGAGGGTACCCTACAAGCTTTTGAAACGCCTTTAAATTGTATTGGATCTCCTTTCCAAAAAAAAGTTTGGGAAGCCTTAAAACAAATTCCATTCGGCGAAACTCGATCGTATGCTGAGCTAGCGATCTCGATCGGACAGCCGACGGCATTCCGTGCGGTTGCTAATGCCAATGGCGCCAATCAATTTGCCATAATCATCCCTTGCCATCGTGTCATCAACTCCAATGGAGAGCTAGGCGGATATGGTGGGGGCGTGAAACGCAAACAATGGTTAATCCATCACGAGAAGACATTCAAAAATAGAATCCTGTAAACTGGACTTTTGACAAATCATCAGGCTCCGTTCAAC
>CAYMKI010000146.1:0-7468 GCA_964390695.1 uncultured bacterium | reverse complement strand
CTTCTATGCCTTGAGGTTTATCTAGCTGTAAGTTGCACTTTATCTCCTTATAAAAGAAAAATCTTTTGTTTCCAGCCGCAAAAGGCAAACGATAGTTTTGAAAAATGGTGGATTTGATAGTTTTGATTCTTTCAGCAAGCGATGGTAAAACCTTAACCTGTATTTTTTTTGTAAAATATGGAGGATTGAATTTTTCCAAAATTTTATTGCGAATTCCATCGACCTTGACGTGAAGCCTATCAAATACCACCAAGCGATGCGCGGTAAACCACAGTTTATCCAACTTGGTGTCAGCTACACCCTTTGCATCATCTTGCAATAACTGCTCAAGGTTTTTCAATGACTTATCAAAAATTTGTCCGGCTTGTTTATTAAACACTGAAAAGTAAGTCACCACGTAGGCGGTATAATCTACGTCTTTTTCTATTACGTAAGCTTGGTTATCAAAAGATTTTACATTCATAAAGCTCCAGCAGGCTTGATTTTCTGAATACACTCTATCGAGATTATTAAAGAAACGTAAATTTTTGATAAAGATTGATAAGAAAAGGGATAAGAATTCACTCCTTTTTTAAACCCAACATACTCCAATCGCGTTACAATAAAGCGCGCAATTAGAGTATGTTGGGTTTAAATTCGACTTTGACCTTGATATCATTCATGGGCCTGAAGGTAAAAGAATCTAACAATTCGGGCATCTTTTCCTTGGTGCTCAATGACACATTTGATATCACTTCTTTGACAATTACTAGGAGTTCTTTATGTGCCGTTTTCTCACCGATGCAGCGATGAGGGCCGCATCCAAAATGAGGATTTTTCCGCACATTTTTCAAGTTTTCACGTTCGCAATCAAAGACTTCAGGATTTGCCCATTGCTTGGCATCATGTCCAGAAATATAAGGCGCACAATTGATTCTCTCGCCTTTCCTAATGTAATGATCTTTGATCGTTCCTTCACCGCTTGGATAACTCAGAACCATATCGCATCGGGCTTCGCGCAACGAGCCTCCCAAAGAATATAATCGCAGAGTTTCAAGATAGGCTTTTTCAATATCTTCGGGGTGTGCTGCGTGCTTGTCTTGCATGTCCAGATTTCGCGCATATTCATAAAGCATATATCCCAAGAAGTATCCTACCGTATCTAGACCGGCCAGAAGGAATATTTTGATGTGTTCAACAATTTTCTGTTTATCCCATCCTTGAGCAGCTAAATACCCACAAAAGGAGCCTGTATTATCTATTGTAGAGGCGTAGATCTTTTGGGCTAGTTGGTCTAGAGGCCTCATCGTCGGAGAATATTGAATATAGGCTTTTTGCACCCAGCTTTCACATAGTCCATAAGAGGCCTCTAACAGTTTTTGCGACCATGAAGGTTCAGGCGGCTTTCCTTGAGCTTCAAGCACTTTAAGCGATTGCATATCCAGTTGTGATAAGGCAAAGAGATTGCTCCAAAAATCGGCATTCATCTGAATGTCTGCCGGGCTACAAGCAGTGTATCCCAGAATCCCTTTGATAAGGCCATTGCCGATTAAACGCAAAGAAGCTTCAAAGAGGTTTATCTCGCCTTGTTGAATTAGCTTTGTAAGCCATTCTCGGGTCATTTCTCTCCATACCACTTCTAATTCCTGAAGTTTTTGATGCTTTAAGAATCCTTGTAGCGTTTTCCTAGTCTCTTGGCTGTGCTCTTCATAAACAGTCATCACATTATCTTGCCCTATCAATGAAGTAAACCTGTTTCTCAAAGACCCATCTTTGAAAGGACAAACCTGAGTGGCATCTGGAGTTTTTAAGCCATATCGATGAAAGGCCTCTAACAGCTTTTGAGCTTCAGGATCTATCACATAGTGCACCACGTTATTCCAGTTAGGCAATTGACGGACCTCGCAAATAGGCAGATGCCCTATTTGCTCCAAGATATCCGACGCTAAAAATGAAATATGATAGATCTTATTCGTCTCAGAAGGATTCAGGCTGTCTCTTACACATAAAGTGTAATTTTTATTGGTCTGTATGACATGAGACACCGAATCCATGCTAACTCCTGAACGTATAGTTAATACTGATCTTTATATACCTATACAGTCTTTTTTGGCTCTATGATTTTTTTCCCCATTTCCAATAAAGACACGCTCTCCTTCAATTTTTTGGCTTGCGGCTGCCCATCAGGATCTTCTACAGCCTTTCTCTTTTTACAAGACAAGGATTTTTGCATGGTCTGAGGATTTGTGCTCAGAAGATGCACTGCGCGCTCCTGTTTGGCTACGGCATATTCAGCTTTAATCCTATCCAATTCCTGAATCTCTGCCCGGGAAAAGTGACTGCGAATCCATGCTTCCAAGGAAGAATAGCAGCATGTTCCCAACTTTTGCAAAGGGTAGAATTTTCCTACCTTATTTACATCGAACCCTTTGGAAAGATATTGCAAATAGGTGCGATGAGCAGTGTAGAATCCAGTTGCTGTCTTATCAGTGAACGCTATTTTCAACAGATGGGCGAAAAAAGTATACGAAAAGGCGACTTTAGGCAGCTTTTGTATCATAAATGGTAAAGCCGAGGTTTTGGCTGGATCAATCGTATGCCAATGCCCGACCCCATCTCCAGTATTGAAGATGGTATAATCATATTCACCTTCAAAATTGGCTGCAGCAGGAGCCACACAGTCAAGCTTAACTAAAATCGAATGGTTGGCGGTTCCAAGAGGAATCAGGGTATACTCTCCGGCTTTCAAACCGTCGATAGTCTCTAGAATATCCCACACAAGCTCATTGATGATCGTTTCTTGAGGAACATGACATTTAGAAGACAGCTGAAAAAGCCAATCAAACTCCTCTTTTCGCTCTGTTGTGGGGGTGTATAGATCTTGCACGTTATAACAGCGGTCGTATTGTTTTATATAATCGCTTTCCAATTCAGCTTCACTTTTGCGCTCAGGATTGGATAACATTTTATATGCAAAGGATACCTTTAGGAATATAGATTCAACTTTATCCAGGACGTCCAACAAATTCTGGCATACCTGCCTGGTACTGTTCTTTGCCCCATTCTGCACCATTAGACGCAAAACATCTTGCCAACTGCTCAAACTGTAAATTTCTTTACTACCCTCATAGGTAACAACCTGAGCTCGTTTCCACTGATTCAACTTGAGTTGATTGCCTAATAAGTGAAAATATTCCTTTTCAGCGTATTTCACGTCGTTAGGATCCTTGATATGCAATCTGTCTCGAATTTTTTGAAGGTAGTGGTTTCGCTCTACACCCTCGCCAATAGGCAAACGTCTGGATGAGAAAAACATGGTTTTTAAAACTTCCCAATACACACCCAATCCTATACGTGAAGCCATTAGAGAATTTCGTGAACTGCTTTGAAATTTGGCAGCAACTAGCAGATTGCTCAGCGTGTCTATCTTAGCAAGAATACGATCGTAACTGGTGATGCGATGAGCAGAAAACCATAACTCTAGTGTTGAGGAATCTCGAAGAGACTCTTCAGCAACAAAGGCATCTAAATCTATGTTTAAATTATTCACGAGAGATCTTACACCTCTAGTCTGTATCATGCTTCGATTCAGTTTACCTGTTAGTTCATCGAGATTACGCTCTATTTTTATTACATTTGCATCAAAATTAACTACATTCATACACACACATATTTTATATTTTAAATCAAAGTTTTATAATTTACATACAAATAAAGATAGTAAACAAAAGCAACATAAAATTCACCACAAAAACAACAACTACATTTAGTATTAGAAACTTGAAATAAAAAAATAAAATAAATGAAAGGAATGGAAAAACTGTTCGTGCGAAAAACATCGGAGCTTTTCAAACTTTTCCCGGAATGGTAAGGTCTAAACTATACAAAATTCTGTTTCTTGTGGTAACATCCCGTCTTCGCCTGCAATTAGTCAATTTGTTTTTTTAAACCAACATATTCAGGCGACAACTTTTAATATCAAACTGTAATTAAAATGAAATTATAACAAATCATTGTGCCAAGCATGAGGATTTGTCCAAATCGCAGTACAACTATGATCGCAAAGCCGCCATTTTATCATGAACTCAAAGAAGACGCCATTGCCTATGATCTGATACAGAACCATAAGATCGATGGCGAAGGTATCCTCAAGACATCTGATGAACCCCTCAAGCTGACCGCGCAAGATTTCGAAATCGACCAGGAGATCCGCGAAAAAATTATGCGCATCTTTCGGCAAGCCATCGAGATTTCGGGCAGATGCAAGCTGTTACCTCTAGACATCTCCATTTCGCCTGAACAAGTGGCAAAAATCTCAGAAAAGACCTCTCAAGATATTTTTAGAAAACCTATCAGGGTCATTTTTCACGGATCTGCGATATGGACCGTACTGGATCCTCTAGTCAAGCGCATCATAAACAAATGGAGCCAAAACAGAACATCCAGCCGCAACCTTAGTCTTGTCTCCCCGCGCATGCATAACCTATTTCAAGCTGAACCCAATGATTACGACTTCAAGTACACCTCTGAATCGGGTTTTGGCAGCGAGCAAATCGTTAACGAAGGCTTAGTGAAATGCCTTGCGGATAAATACAAAGCTAAAAAGGAAAACCCCAGGCTCATGGCTCTGGAACTGGCAAAATATCAGCAAAAAATCACACACCAGCCTTCAAATTCCTATATTCAGAAGGTCTTTGCCAATCATCCTGTCATTCATTCCACACAACCTGACCTGTATGTTTTATTCATAAAAGCCTTTGCCTTTGCTAAAGCTGCAGATGTCTCTCAGCGCAAATCTCAAGTGTATTTTTCCGAAAGAAAAATCAGCGACGGAAAAATCGCCTACGACTGCCTCTTTCCCTAAAAAACACCTTCCACTACAACTGCCATCAACTCCTTGTTTATCGATATCACTGCCTTAACGCGCCCTGAAGCGTCTTCCTCCATATACTTGCAAAGCACATTAGGAGATTCTCAAAGACTGCAAGCAATATCAGACCAGAATTTAGGACTGTTTACCTTCGATCCTCGCCAGCCGGCTGCCAAAGGCGATTTTGCACGTACAATATCTTTTTTCACTTTAGGCGGACGCTGCTACCAAAAAGGCTGGTTGCAAAAGATCTTGGAAGCTTTAAAAGAGGAATGCCGCACAAAAAGCGGACAAATCCCTTTATCGCAAGTTATAGCCCAGCAGCTGATCAGACGTCTGGTGGATCATCATCACAATGAGCCTGCCCTTTTAGTAGCTCTCGCTTTCAATGCCTCGGCGCTGCTGCTGTGGATGAATAGCCAATCCTATGAAGAAATTCAAAAGCTATGGTGCCTAATATTTGGCCATTTGGACAAACTTGAAGATCAATTTCCCCATCAAATGTCACAACCGCTTATAGAACATATCCAGATGACGATGCGCGATCCGCAATTTAGTTTCAAAGACCTTTACGCCCAATTGCAGGTGAGTGCTGCTGTAGATCAAAATAGTATGCATGATAATCGCGCTTATCCCGATCACCCTACGCAGACAAACGGTGAGATTTTTCAGCAAATCACCATTTCTATTCCACACAGAAAAGGCAGCCATAAGACGACATCTTTCGCTTTATTTTTCCCCTACGATCTTCCTTACGCCATCGAACATCTCTCCTCTATTGCACATTTACCGCCGCAAGTCGAGAATTCATTGGTGCGTCTCCACAACGTCCTCATCTCCCCGGTACACCTAGAATTTAGCTTCGGCAAATCGCGCTTAAAAGGCTATGAAGGAGATCTTCGGCGCCAACACAACAAGTGCATTGCTCAAACCAGGGAATTGCTACGCACTAAACACTCCTACACCTGGTTTATGGGGTATCAGTTATGCCTATCTTTGCTTGCTCAGCACTATGATGATGGGCTGTCGAACCATATGTTTAAATCGCTACTGATAATGTTGCAGGAGAAATGGGCCTCTCCGCAGATCAAACAATCCGCCATAGATATATTGCACAAAACCATGAAGTGCAGCTTCGTACCCCATGCAGCTTTGTTTGCAGGCTATGAAGTGAACCAAAACTTCCATCCAGAACAATTTCTCGAGACTTGGATACAAGCCTATCTGCATACCGAGTGGAAGCCTATAGTCGAAGCTGTGCTGACCTCCATGGACCAAATAACCTCTGGGCTAAAAACCGAGCGAAAGATAGTGTTGTATAAGCAGTGGTTGGATCTATGCTTAAATGGCAGTAAAGAGTCCATAAAAACACGTCCTCTAAAAGACATTCTGGCAAAGCTTATGACCTGTGACCCTTTACCCTTCGCGGATAAATTCGAGGTCATATTTAATCTTTCCCAACACAATACAGTCATCGCAAATCTAGATTTGAAGAACGCTCTATTTGAAAGCATGCAAACTTTATTAAATACTACAAAGGCTATACCCTCTCATGCTCAAGCCCAAGACAAAGAACACATCATTGATAATATCATCGCCTTATCCAAGCGCATGGGTTCGTCCGATAACAGCTTCAAATGGATAACTTTAGCTAAAGAAATCTTCCGCCTCAAGCTTGTTGACAACGCAGCGTCACTGCAAAAAATCTGGCAGCTATTACTTCATTTCACTCCCAAAAATTCCGAATTAGTCTACATTTATCAGGAACGGAGCGTTGCTGCCTTGAAGGAATTCAATCTTTGGGATATGTTAGAAGAGGAAAACAAAAAGACTTTTTCAGCTCAATATCTAGACAACCTTAAACAACAAGTTGCCAAGTCGAAAAATCCCCAAGCCCTCCTTAACATCAACTCTGTGGTCATTTTAAATAAACAGGATTTAGAAAGCCGGCTGACTGTGATGAAAGAAGTCTTGCATAAGGCCCTTGAAGAAAATGCCAGCTTTACAACTGAAGACTTTAGCCAGTGTCTTGCCCTAGTGGAAAAAATCCTCGAATCCGAAGGTTTTAACCCTCAATTTTTATTCCCAGTCTTGATCTCACTATCCAGCAAAAATATGGCTCCCTCAATGAATACGCTTAGACATACCGTAGCAGATTTCCAAAAAAGCCTCAAAGACCTCGACAGATCCACCGTCATAGCCCACCACCTAAAATTGCTGGCTCTCTTAGATCCGAACCCCTCCAAACCCGCGGCAGTAGCTATCTATACGACTTGGCTCGAAAATCTTCTCGTCCAAATAGCCGCTACTCCAGCAACTAAAGGCCCTACAAAAGCTCAAAACAAACACTTCATCGATTGCATTCTCAAAGCCCTCCCATGGGGCGATTTTAATCACAAATTATTAGAGCTTTTAGATGAACATCAAGAGCTCGTATATAAGCATCTGCAAACACAAGGTTTATGGCACGAAATTGTAAACCTGTATGCTGCTTCTCCAGACCAAGCTCATCCACCATCCGTCTATCACGCGTTTATTGCGGCATGCCGCCATTGGGCGCCGCAGATGCTAGGCAAAGACATCTCCTGGAAACAATTACAGGGGCTGTTAGATCAGATA
>CAYMKI010000145.1:0-7515 GCA_964390695.1 uncultured bacterium | reverse complement strand
ATTGAGGGCAGCAACTCGGTACCCCTCGGCAAAGGTAGGATAATTGAACACCTGGTCAATAAAATAATCGATTTTGACACGAAAATCGGCAGCGATTTGCCCAATATGAATTACTTCAGAGGCATTTCTTCCAATAATATGCATGCCGAGCAGCTCTAGAGTTTCGGCATGGAAAAGCATTTTAAACATTCCGACATTGCTCCCAGCGATATGTGCGCGAGCCAATTCATAGTGATAGGCCCGCCCAACTTCATAATGAAATCCCATCTCCTTGAGTTCATCTTCGGTATATCCACAGCTGGAAATTTCCGGAATAGTATAAATGCCAATGGGATAGATGCCCGGAAAAAATCTGGCCGCGGCACCGAAGGCATGGCGCACAGCCAAACGACCTTGTTCCATACTGGTCGAAGCTAAAGAAGGCCCTCCGATGACATCGCCGATAGCATAAATATGCCGTACGTTTGTCTGAAAGAGAGGATTGACCACCACATACCCTTTTTCGTTAGTTTCAATACCGGCATTGTCTATTTCCAAGCCATCCACATTGGCGGTTCTTCCCAGAGCATATAAGAGTGTATCGGCCTCCAACTTGGTACCATCCTTGAAAGTCACAACCGCCTTGTCGGCAATTCGTTCTATCTTCTCAGGTTCTTTGCGTCCTACGAATTTCAGTCCAATATCGGTAAGAGCCGTTTGCAGGTGGATGCCGATTTCCGAATCCAGCATAGGCAGGATATGATCTTTTTTATCGATAATAGTCACCTCGGTACCCAATGCAGCAAAAAAGCTGGCATATTCAGATCCGATGACTCCTCCACCCAACACCAACATTGTCTTGGGGATCTGATTGATTGACAGCAAGCTGGTGGAATCCAAGATCACTGAATTATCGAAAGGGATATTTTGAGGATTACGCGGTTTGGACCCCGTAGCAATGAATACGTAATCGGCTTTGATCTGGTAGAGCAATCTAAAGTCTTTATCTACAACTATCAATTTGTTGGGATTTTCAAAGCGGGCTTCGCCTTCAATTAAACGAATATTGTTTTTTTTGAACTGGCGAAAGACCATATTGCGCTCTTCTTCGATCACCTGATTCAATCTACTTTGGAGATCACTAATGGTGATATCTCCTAGCTGGATGTTGCCTCCATAAAAGTTGCGTTCGTTAAAGCGAGTCAAATCGATGATAGCCTCACGTAGAGATTTTGAAGGTATGGTGCCACTGAATAGGCAATTTCCGCCCGGCTCATAAGTGCGTTCGACTACAATCACTTTTTTCCCCAGCTTCGCCGCCTGTATGGCCGCCTTTTGACCCGAAGGCCCTGAACCAATAATGACTGCATCGACTTTTATTTCTTCCATGGCATCCCGCTCTTTTGTGCACGCTTCATTCGAATTTTAAATACCTAGCACAGCCGCATCGCCTATTGGCCTGACAGCCGTCGATTTGATTTTATATAAATTTATTGATAAAATCAAATTAATTGAAGAGGTGGTTATGAGCAAAACAAATTTTACAAAAGTCGAAGAGCTCCTAGATCAAAATTTAAGAAAAATGAGTGTGAACCATCTGTTGGAAGAATCAGATAAGGCCAAAGCCTCAAGTTCATCTCCTCCTAATACACAAAATATGCACAAACACTTGCTTGCCGACATCAAACGCGAACTCACGGGTATTAAAAAAAATGCCAAACTATACGAAAAAATCGAAGTAAGCCAAAAAGAACTGAAAAGGCTTACGGAAAACCCCGAAAAGCTTACCGAACCAGATTGGGAGGCCCTAGATCGCATTCATCAAAAACTTGCAGCATATAAAGTAGAATTGAAAGAAAAGCTCCCTCAAATTGACAATGAATCACTGGTAGAAGCACAGAGAAAAAAGCACATCACCAAGCGATTCAATGTCAACGACAAGTGGTTACCATTAACGTAATGGTTGAGCAGCATTCATTACCTGCCCTAAATTGTGCAAATAATTACGCGTAACTTTTAAAGCCAAGGCCAGCGGCGAACTCGGTGCTGGTTGACCGTCTTCTTTAACCACCGTCTCATAAGCCTGGTTCACGAGTAAAGTATAACGAGGCAGCCGTTGTACGGTACTGATCAGAATTCCATCCAAAGGTTGCTTAAGCATATTCTCTGTAAAAGTATTCATTTCAATTTTATTATCCATTCGTAATTGTTCTTTAAAGCTGCGAAAAAACTTATCGAAATCTTTGATACTGCAGAGAATTTTTAAGGCTCGGTCATAACAGACAATGTCATGGTATGCCTCAATAAATATTTTACCTAGAAAAATTTTCAAAATCTGTTCAGGGTGATCTTTATGCATAGCTTGAAGATCACTAAGCAAGGCTCGACTCAAATCTTTCATTTTTTGGATTGAATCGAAATAAGCTTCTAAAAATTTAAGATCCTCGACACTGATAGTTTTTACATTTTGAAAAACATATGCTCTAAATTCGACAATTACGTCTAGGACTTGCAAGTACTTAACCTCGGTATCTTTTAATTCCTGGAAAATGGGAGCCACTTGATTTTTTTGCCAAACAGCTATTTCAAAACTTCCCAACTGTCGAAGCCGAGGCAGGAAGACAACTAGATCGTTAATATCCTGTACTATGCGGGTATAATCGGCAATAAATTTTTGACACATCTCTATAAAGGCAGCGGAAATATCAGGCAAACTTTTATTAGCCGTTAAATCCGCTATCGATTTTTCAACGTCTATTTTAAAGAGATTCATTTGGGCTAAAAACGCCGAAATTTGAAGAGGACTCTCCAAGGTCAGAAATACCGAATAATATTCATTGAATGAATGATGAAAACGCTTTTGCTGAAAACCTTTGATATAAGTGCGTTCAAATTCGCTATGCAATAAACCTGCATTCATGGATGCCGTTTTTTGCGTCATAGACGTCTTGTGCCATCTAAACAGTCGCGTAAAGATATGTGAAGGTGTCTTCGCATCCTTTGCAACGGGCGATGTCTTGACTTCCTTTACTTCAGGTATAGGAGAAAACGGCTTTTGCTCTATGCCCTTATCCTGAGATAAAAATGGAATGTCTGTCAGAGGAGGATGTGCAGGCCTGGGGGGTCTGGTTGATAACTCCGGCGGTAAAGACGGCCGTAAAGGTGCGCCTGATGTCATAGATAAGTGCTCCGGAAACAGTGGCCTTGCAGGCTTACCCGATGCAGGCAGCACATCTAATGAAAAGGTCGGGCGTGCAGAGGCTATATGAGTCGAGGATAAGCTTACCGGACCGGCAGGAAAAGAGGGAGGCTTAGGAGGGACAGGTATCCCCATAATATCGGTTTTGGAATTTTTAATTTTCACTTCTTCCAATTTAGGTTTAACGACACCTTTTGAAAGCAACGGGATTATTTGGTTCTCGCATTTTTCCATCAAAGGCCCTTGAGGAAACTGTGTAATCTGCATTTCTCTTAAAACAATAGTAGGTTTTTCTTCTATGATTACCTTCGGCTGTATAGGCTGGAAATTCTGTGGATGACGGCGGGATTTTTTGTTTGATCGAGAAGGCTTAGGGGTATGAGATCCAATAACCCCCCCCTTTTTTTCAGGAAAAGCGAATTTCACCCATTTATCTGCTTCAGGGATTTCCCAATCTCTCATAAGCAGATCAGAAAAATTAAGTTTGCAATCAATCCAAAGATCTTGTTGCAGCTGCTTTTCAGCGTACTGCTTGACTCTATGGGCTAAATCGTCAGTTTCGATTCTCAATATCCATCTTATACACCTAAACTTAAGCAAGCCGACGCAATAGCAAACTTCCACCAAAGGCTGTTTCCAAGATGAATCCACACACAACGATATTAATTTTAATTTTAAATCCATATAACCCCCTTTATTAAGAAAAGAAGAGAGGGTATCAGAATCGATCCAAGAAAAGAAAGAAAAAAATCAGGCCGAAGCTTAGCGCTTTTCACGCAAGGTTTTTACCTCAACAGTGACAAGTGCAGCATTCGGCCTGATAATTCGTCATAAAGAAAAAAAGCTAGCTATTAAGCTTCCGGCTGGTGATGGCTGGAATCCGCATGCTGCATGTCTTCAGAAACAATTTTTAGGGTAAAGGTAGCTGTAACACCCTCTTTCAGCTTAGCTGTCAGCTGATGTACACCTGTTTCCTTAAGCGCATGCTTCAAAGCAATCGCCCGTTTTTCCACCACTAAGTTTTCTTGTTCCTGGAACAAATGAACAATGTCAGTAGCCGATACCGAACCGTACATGTGCCCTTCATGATCCACTTTAACAATTTTTGTCAAAGTCTTGCCTTCAATATGAGCAGCCAATTCGTCAGATTCTTTTTTATCTTGAACAGCTTTTTTACGGCGCTCTTCTTGCAATCTAGCTTGCATGCGCAAAGCGCTCTGGTCTGCTACCAAAGCAAAGCCTTGAGGCAGCAAATAATTCCGGGCATAACCTGGACGTACAGTCACAATGTCACCGCTGCGTCCCAAGCTTTCCACATCTTCTATAAGTAGCAATTTCGAATTTGCCATAGTTTATCATCTCCCTTTAATCTATTGGTCCGACACAAATGGCAATAAAGCCATGTGACGCGCGCGTTTAATAGCTAGTGCTAACCGCTTTTGAAAATAAGCTGAGACTCCTGAGATACGTCTCGGCAAAATTTTACCTCGGTCTGTGATAAACTTAGACAACGTACTAATGTCTTTGTAATCTATTTCTTTGTATCCCGCTGTCACAAAAGGACAACGTTTACGCCTTTTAGAGCGAAAATCTTGAAAGTCCGAGGAAGGATTTCTTGGTTTTCTTTGCATCATATATTTGTCTCCTTATTGTATTTCCTCTAAGACTTTAAATTCGATTTTTTCCATGACAGCTTCTGCACGCAATGTGATAAACCGAATGAGGTCTTCATTCAGATGATATTCTTGCCACATCTCGCTGACAGCCGATGGAACTACGTTGAAATAGAGGATATAGTAATGTCCTTCTCTTAGCCCATCAATTTCATAGGCTAAACGACGGCGCCCCTGATCATGGATTTTTACCACTTCGCCACCACGGCTAGTGATACCGGTTTTAATCTTGTCCAAGGCTTTATTGCGAGCTTCATCGCTTAAAGTAGCCTTAAGGACATACATCCCTTCATAAAGGTTTTGTTTCTTTTCACTCATGTTTTACATCTCCTGCCCCATTGCAAGGGGGATATTTTTCTAATTTAACGTTCACATTGTTCATCACTTGGACTAAAGGCAAGCTTAACAGTTGATGAAGTGCCTTCACTCCTCGGCTTATGAACTCAGGTAGTTTTTGCATCTCCTCCGGATTAAATACATCTAAGACATAATCCGAGAGAGACGGATGGCTTGCATGTTCGCCAATACCCATTCTTAGACGCGCATAGTCTGCGGTCTGCAGATAAAATTGGACGCTTTTCAAACCATTATGTCCGCCTGAGCTGCCTGAAGGCCTCAAGCGAAGCTCACCAAAGCCTAAAGCTATATCATCGTTGACCACCACGATATCAGCAGGGACTTGTTTATAATAGTCAAGAAAAGCCTTGACTGCCCTGCCGCTATCATTCATATAGGTCGTCGGCATTATCAAAGCTACAGGCTGATCATCAACCTTACCTCTAGCTATATGAGAATGAAACGAAGGCTCTTCTTTAAACACTAGGCCATAACACTTGGCAAAGGCCTGCACTACAAGAAACCCTATATTATGCCGAGTCATTTCATATTTTTTGCCGGGGTTACCCAGTCCGATAAAAATGTGATTGCGCACAACTATTTAATTACCGTTTCGCTATTGTCACGGCCACTTGCTTCAAATCAGCTTGAGGTCTAATAGCTGGTGAAAGCTCGATGTCGGACAAGCGTTTTGTCTCAAAAAGCCCCAAGTTTTTCACATCCAATTCGAAAACTTGCGGGATATCTGATGGCAAGCAGCTGACCCTTATCGTACGAATCACCTGGCGAATGACTCCGCCTTGCTTGACCCCTTGGCAATCTGCAACGCCCACACACTCGATGGGAACATTCAGGCTGATTTTGACACCGTCAATCAACTCTTCGAAATCCAGGTGGATAACGTTGTATGTCACAGGATCATAAGTAATGTCTTTAATGATGGCCCTTTTGGTGACATTGGATTCATTCGTGAGTTCAAACACAGAAGTTGAAAGACGCCCTTTACCAAGTTTGCGCAATAAACTGCTGAATTCCGACTCGTTGACAGTTATCGTATCCGAAGATTGACCGCGGACATACATAACTGCTGGAATATGACCATTGCGACGAAGTTGCTTAGATTCGCATTTATTTTTCGCCGCTCTTTTTTTTATGTTGAGTTTCATTTAGGCTCCACATTTTATTAACTAAGTTCTATACCCTCGAAGCCCCCTTCACATGGAGGTCAAGGCGAGAAGCCAATACTTCTCATTAAGAACATTTTTTTGACAACTTGAACAACTTTTTTTTTATTGAGATTCTTCTATTTCTCAAACAAGGAAGAGATGGATTCTTTATCCAGGATACAACGAATGGCTTGCGCGAATAGAGGGGCTACCGAGAACTTATGCACTTTTGAGAAGTGACTAGACAGTTCTTCAGGTATAGTGTTACTTGTTAACAATGCTTCAATAGGAGATTCCGCTATCTGCTTTAAACAGTCACCCACAAATAATCCATGGGTTATAGCTGCAAAGATCCTCTTAGCACCCTTCTCACGGCAAGCTTTCGCTGCTGACACCAAGGTTCCACCAGTGGAACACATATCGTCAGCGAGAAGTACATCTTTTCCATTGACATCACCGATGACCGTCACTGTTTCTATTTTTGTCGGACTGGCGCGGTGCTTATCTATAATCGCAAAGTCTACACCCAAATGAGCAGCGTAGGCCCTTGCAACTTTGACACTGCCTATATCCGGCGCGACAACAATGTAATTAGACGGCGCGAACTTTCTGAAGGCTTCGGCTAAGATAGCTCTGCCATACAGATTATCCACGGGAATATCAAAAAAACCTTGCACTTGTCCTGCATGTAAGTCCATGGTCAGGACACGTGTTGCGCCAGCATGCGTCAACAAATTAGCCACTAATTTCGCTGTAATCGGTACTCGCGGCTTGTCTTTGCGGTCTTGCCGGCAATACCCATAGTAGGGGATGACGGCGGCAATGCTGCGCGCTGATGCCCTTTTCAAGGCATCTATAATTATCAATAACTCCATCAGGTAGTTATTAGGGTCAAGGGCAATGGTTTGATGGACAAACACATCACGACCCCTTACATTTTCCAAAATCTGCACTTGCGATTCGCCATCAGGGAATCTTTTCAACTCTATCTTGCCAAGATCAATATTCAGATGTGTCGCAATTTCATGAGCTAGGAATGAATGGGAAGAGCCTGAAAATAACAGCGCATTCATTATGTACCATTCACTTCGGCGTTGTGCAAACTAGATTGGGGTGGAAGGATTCGAACCTCCGCATGGCGGTACCAAAAACCGCTGCCTTA
>CAYMKI010000144.1:0-7750 GCA_964390695.1 uncultured bacterium | reverse complement strand
TGATGGTAAAGGCCAAATAGCTTGTCTACTAAGGTTTGAGAGTTTTTTTTGGCTTGCAAGGCTGCCTCACAGATCAGAGCCGAGATGATTACCGCGTCTTGGTCCCGGGCATGTGTTCCGTAAAGATAGCCATAGGATTCTTCGCCTCCAAATATATATTGCAATCCATCAGGTTGCGATTCCCATTCTCTAATTAATTGGGCTATGTATTTAAAACCCGTCAAGACATTAAAACAGGGTTTATCATAATGCTTGCAAATAGCTTGAAAAAGCTCTGTAGTGACTACAGTTTTTATAAATGCCGCACGGCTAGGCATGCGCTTTTGAGAGGTTAAAGCCTCACACAGATGAGATAAACATAGGCAGGCGATTTGATTACCCGAAAATGTAAATAATTCTCCGTGATGACGGACCACAATACCCAGCCGGTCGCAGTCGGGATCGGTGGCGATCAATAAGTCTGCTTGCGTCTCGTTAAGTTTCTGCCGTCCTAGGGTCAGAGCGGCACTTTCCTCAGGATTGGGATAATGGGCAGTGGGGAAATTTCCATCAGGAACAATTTGCTTGTCGACGAAGAATAGCTGGCTAAAGCCCCATTTATTCAAGATTTTAGGCACCATGGTAATCCCGGTGCCATGAAGACTGGTATACACCACCTTTAACTCGTGGCCGTGATGTTGGTTGTCATGCCTAAAATTTTGCAGGCGGTCTGTGGTGGTAAGGTACTCCTCGTCGATCTCGGTGTCAATCCAGTGAATATTAGCAGGAAGATGTTCCTTATTTTTTAAGACTTGATCCGGAGATGTGATTTTGGCGACCTCCTGTATAATTCCAACATCATGGGGAGGCAGAACTTGTGCGCCGTCTTGCCAAAACACTTTATATCCGTTGTATTCAGGGGGATTATGTGAGGCCGTGATCATAATAGCGGCGCTGCATTTTTTTAAGCGGCATCCGAAAGAAACCAAGGCGAGGGGCCTAAGTTCTTTATAAATATAGACGGTGATGCCGTTTGAAGCTAAAATATTCGCGGCTTCTTCGGCAAATTCGCGTGAATGGTGGCGCGAATCGTACCCTATGATGACGGAGTGTCCTGCATGCGGTGCGGACTGTGTCTTGAGGTAATTGGCTAACCCCTGGGTGGCTGCTCCAACTGTATAGCGGTTCATGCGGTTACAGCCGACACCCATGATCCCTCTTAATCCTCCGGTTCCAAAGGATAGGTGGGTATAAAAAGCGTCCAGCAGTTCTTTGGGATTTTCCTTTAGTAGGTTTTTGATGGTTCTTTTTGTTTCTTCATCATAACTTCCTGATAACCAAGAGTTAATGTTTGTTTGAGTGGTGGGGTCTAAATCTATGAGGGGATCTATTTGCATAAAAAAACTACAGGTTGTCTATGGGTTTTTGTTGTCATCGATAATTTGCTTAATCCCGGCAACCACAAAAAGAACTAAAAAAATAGCACATACGATGCCGATTACCATAGCTTCGGTAAATAAGTCTGCTAAGAACACATTCATGGAAATTGCCTTCAAGGGTTAACACAAATATCCAAGTAATTCATGGTATTTACCTTAAAACTTAACGAATGTCAAGCACGTTTTGGCTTCATCGCTGGAGAAAAATTGCAGCAGTTCCCGTTAAAAAAAATCACGAGCCCCAGAATGGGGCGAAAGATGGTAGCTCAGGGGAAGGCGGCCCCGAAGGGGCAACGCGCCCCTGGGTAAATGCAGATTTAACGGGAACTGCTGGAGAAAAATGCATCTAAGTTGAAATAAAGAGTCAGGCGTGGTATGAATAGGAATTAGAGACTCTAAGTTTTCATGTTGCAAGAGAGGGTAACTCTATGGATACAGATCCTCTAGTCAGTTTAGCTCCTTATGAGAAGACGCAGGGGTCAGGAGAAATTAAGTCCCATCGAATAGCAGTGGCTCCTCATGGCGATGAGCCAGTGGAGGAAATGAAAGAAATTCTTCCCAATGCTGACAAGGTGGAGCTGAGTTCAAAGATAGATTTTAGCGATACCTTAATGACCTATCATTTGACCCACGATAAAAATTTAAACGAATATATTCTCATGGCCAATCAGGCCGCGCATGTAAAAGAAAATGCTTTATCTATTTCTGCTGGGGAAAACACGTTAGTATCAGAAAAAAACTCTATATATCAAACTTCCGGATGCGACATTAGAGCATAAATACCTAGATGTGATATAATGATTTTGAACCCAATACTTTGGAGGTTACGCTATGAAAGACGCAAATCATCATCGTAAACATGTTCAAAAAAAAGTCGTTCAATCTTTGCGACGTCCTTTTCTCAATCATACTAAATTTTACAAGAATGAGGTAAAAAATTCTAAAAAAGGGGGATAAGAATCCTTTCTCAAGGGTTTTAAACCCAACATAATCCAATCGTGTAGCAATAAGTGCGAAATTAGAGTATGTTGGGTTGTAAAAATAAATTCAGAAATAGGTGCTTATCTATAATCCCCTAAAGTCTGAGACATTGCTTGGACAATAATGTTATTTTGGGAAGCTGTGGTGTCGTTTACTTTTTTAAATAAGACGATTTGATCGGTAGAGTGAGGGAGTACATCTACATCGCCATCGCGAGCTTCGGCATTATCCAAGCTTGTGCTATTTTTAAGATGCTTAAAGCCTGTGATACGATGCAAGTCATGTCCTGATAAACTCGAAAGCTTGGTGAATTTGTGTGCTTTCGCAATATCCAAGACCTTGACTGCTTGAAGATCATCTTGTCGATTGAAATTCCACATGATAGTAACTATCCCGTCTTTGTCCAAATTACTATGGGCCAGGCTGAAAAAGGCGTTCAACAGATCTGTGGTTCCTTGAACATTCACATTATAGGGATTGAAGAAAATCATGTTTTGTTTAAAAACCCGTTGGCTCTTTTTCCATACTTTATCAGCATCGCTACTTAACAAGTCATTGCGTTTTGTCAGATAGTGTAATTTGTAAGAGATTTTGTTTTTATTTTCTTCTACGGTTTTGTTTAATAAATTGAGATTTTTTATATAGATTTCTGCAATTTTTTTTGACGAAGAGGAAATTTCATTCACAGATTCATAATTAAATAGATCGTAATGAACTGCTGCATTTTTGCGTGCGGGAAGAAATGATTGATTTTGAAATTTTAAAACAAGATTTGCTATAGCAATGACATCTTCTAAACAATAAGAACCAAAAATGGCATGTTCACTAGTTAAATTTTCTTCCGCAGCAGGTTTTGCAGCGATGGTGCTCCATGAAGGTTTCTGTTGTACAGACTGAATATGCCCTTGAAGCTGTTTCTCATTGTGAAAAGCATCTTCTTTCAACAATTCTTCTTGATCATTTGTCTTTGAGTCTTGTGCTTTAGGGGTCTCGATATCTAAGGCTTTGGTAAATAAGGCTAAAGGAGTTGAAGAGGATGAGGAAGATGAAGAGGATGAGGACGATGAAGAGGATGAAGGAGTGACCCGTGTCTGTGTGGGCTGTCCTTGAAAAAATACAGCACCGCTGGATGATGAATCAGTAGCATGCGAGGGTTTGTTATTGTCAAAAAATTTATCCAGTGGAACATAACGTTTATTTTTTTTATGGGTATTTGGTTTTAAGTTTTTGATTGAATTAGTTGAACTGTTATGTGTGTTATTATTTGAACTATTTTGTGAGATCTGTATTTGACTTAATGGATTCATGTATTCTACTTTTTGTTAGATTTAATTTAATTTGTTTATTTAAAGCTGTATTATCATAATATAGATATGTTGGTGTTTAATTAAATACATGTTAAGATTGTGTAAATAATTAATGTTTTGTGAATAAATGATTGCGTTAAAGTTTAAATTTATTTCAGACATTCACTAATGTAGATATATTCTCAAATATCTCTGGAGTCAAAATCATGAATTTGCTAGGATAGTTGTCTTGCAAATATTGCGTTTGGTCAACCTTGCAAAATATTTGCAATCGGTTGCGGTGAGAGATTTTTTCCCGCTAAATGAATTTTGTTGTATAGGTTATAAATACCCTTTATCATAGGTTTATCTATGTCAACCACTCAACCAGTTGTCGACAGCTCTTGCTCTTATTACGGAGGATACCTACAAAGCATTGAAGGCAATTCGCAGACGCAACCCCCTCCGGCTGATCACAGTAAAATTGCTCGTAATATACTCTCAAATACCTCACAGGAGCCAGAAATATCTGATTCAGGGTTGAGATATTGGCATGCGAAAATTATAAAAAAACTGAGTAGGCTTTCTACCGATAAACAGCAGACCAATCAAAAGTGCGAAGTACAAGGTACCGGAAAAAATCCGTATTTCAAAGAGCTCAATACGGAATTTAAACACCTGGTGGAGAAGTTTCTGTATGCAGATCAAACAAGCGTATATAGCCAGGTTCAAAACCAAGACGCTGCAGTTCCTTCTAAAAAAATACACGGGCCCCAAAATTGGGAGAAAGATGCTAGCCCAGGCCAAGGCGGCACCGAAGGGGTAACGCGCCTCGGGGTAAAAGAGATTATAGCGGGAGCTGCTGATAAAGACGAGCTTTTAGTCCAGATATCGTCTTCATTCCAAAGAATGGCAGAATTATATAAGAGCGCTTTAAATCAAGTATTTTTAAATTCACCCCAATCCAGTCTTCGAGAGAAAACTACTCTGTTCCTTGCCACGTTAACGGATAAGGAAATTCAAGCCATTAAGGTATCCCACCCGGATTTATGGGAACGTCTCTGTTCTTATTATACACCTCCGAAAACTGATTCGACCCTGTTGCTGTTGACGGAGTTTTTGAAATCGCAGACGGAAAATAGCAATAAGGTTCAGGAGTATTTTAAGAAGCTTGTAGATGATTTATGCCAAGTGATATTCATGCTAAATGTAGCGAACCTGAGTGAAGTTCATGCCCGTTTAATGCGAGAACTGGTGAATGTATATCTTAAAAATCGAGTTCTATCGTTGAGCGAGAATGAAATGATCCTGCTGCCAGGAGGGTGGTTAAACCACCCGAAGGTGATCGAGGGGCATTTTATGCTTTATGGGGTCCATCGCATTAGCGATACGCAGTTTCTTAAATTTAGAATTAATAGTCATGCCTTACCCGAAATGCAAACCCCTTCAGATGATGATGATAATCAGATCCGCGTGGAGATGGAAATAATAGAGGTTTCTGAGATCGAAAGTTTTATTTCTGAAATTCTCGAACTGGATGAGTATATCAAACAGTCAGCAGTTGAAAAAAATCTAAAAGATGGCTTTTATGAGCAGTGGTTGCAAACCATTCTAGAAAGTGGAAGATGGGTTTCTTCTTCCGATTACATGACAGTGTTGCCCATTAATTTAGAAGTGCAAAACGATGCTTTTAACTGCTGTTTTATGGCTATATATATATTTTATGAGTATTTATTCAAGTCAAGCATGCCTGAAGCGAATGATCAGGCCGTTAAGGCTCGTTTAGCCTTCCGTAATAAGTTTCAAAAATTTATTATAAAAAATTAGAGTTTTATCTGACTAAGTCAGCAGTTCGGTTTGAATTCCCTCTTCTAGGACAATCTGGTTTCTAGTGTACTTTTGAATAGAGTGCATATCGTGGGTGGCGATGATAACGATGTTATTTTGATCTGCCAAACATTGCATCAGTTCCCATATGAGGGCTTGATGTTTTTTGTCCATATTAGCAGTGGGTTCATCGAAGGCATATACTTTAGTTTTAGACACTATAGCTCTGGCTACAAAAATTCTTTGGCGTTCTCCTTGAGAGAGCCTGTTAATACACGAAGAAAAAAAATCGATCGCATTGACAGCTCGTAAGGCCTCTCGGATGAGATCACCGCTATCCTGAGATTGGCACTTGCCTTGGGCATACAGTCCCATACGCACAAACTGTTCTACAGTAAAATCAAAAGGAACAGGCATATTGTGTGGCGTAAAGGATATAATTTTACTGATCTCGTTGCGGGGCAGTAGATGCAGGTCTTGGTCTTGCCAATAGATTTTCCCTTGCGAAGGAGTTATCATGCCTGCTAAGGTTTTTAATAAAGTCGTCTTTCCCGAGCCATTGGGCCCTATTAAGGGATAAAGGCTGCCTGAATGTAATTCGAGGGAGATATCTTGTAAGAGAAATTTGCTTTCTCTTGTCACCGAAAGATTATTGACTTTTAGCATACTGTACGTGAGGTTGAAGCATTTTTTAATAGCAGTATAACCATTGTTATACCGCCAAAAACAGCGGTAATATTTCCAAGAGCAAAAGCTTTTATCTCAAATATGCGCAGGAATAGATCCAGACATAGCAATAGAGTAGAGCCATAGGCTATACATAAAGGGATTAAGCGGGCATTGTCCGCACCAAATATCTTGCGGAGTATATGCGGCAGGATGAGCCCATAAAACATGATCATGCCTACGGCAGCTATGACCCCTCCTGTCATGAGCGCGACGCAGAGGATTAGCCGCCAGCGAACTTTAGCCACGTCTACGCCTAGATGAAAAGCTTCTTCATCTCCCAGTGATAACAGATTAAGTTCATGTCTATACTTGAGAGCTCCGCACAGACCTATCAGTGTCAGAGGTAACTGCATATGCACTTCTTTCCATGACTTATCTAGAGTCGAACCCGCTTCCCACTCTGTTATGATCTGGATAAGCTGCCAGTGGTCGCGCAAGCTATATAATATTGCGCCTTGAATGCTTAGCAATAAGGAGGAGATGGCAATGCCTGTAAGAATGAGGCTTTGCATTTGGATAGCCCCTTGTCTAAGAGCGAGACAGTAGACAAGCAATAAAGTTAGCAAACAGCCGCAAAAGGCAGCTATAGGTATGGCAAAAGGGTATGCTACATGCCATCCTAGGATAAAGACTGGGATGGCCAGCAGAGAGCCTCCGGAAGTGATGCCTAAGATGCTGGGAGCTGCCAAGGGATTTTGAAAAAGAGCTTGCATGATAGCTCCGGAAGCCGCCAATGAAGCTCCTGTACATAAAATGACTAAAAGCCTAGGCACTCTCTCGTCCAGCAGTGGATTCCAGAGGTTTGATTCTCCTTTTATCCTGGCTATAGCCCCCTCCCAAAGACTATCCCAAGAAATAGCTCCATAGGTACAGGTGATGATGCTGCCTACAGCTAAAAGCAGGAAAAAAAAAGGATAAGGCTTGGTCTTCATCACTGTGATACCTCCATATGGGCAAGCGCATTCACTAGATCAAAATAAGCTAACAAGACATGGTGGGTAGGTGTTTGCTGAATAGTGTCATCCAGCCAGGTCATATTTTGCTGTTTGACCGCGTTAAGCTCTTTGAGGGCTGGATAATGCTGTAAAAGGCTTTTGAAATGAGATTTATCGGATGAAGCCACCAAAAGAAAATCCGGATTTATCCGCAGAATGTCTTCCTGCGCCAAGTGGGTTTTATGCTGGAGGCTTTCTATTAATTGAGAAAATCCCAGGCGTTGCAAAAGAGCATGGGTGACCGTTAAGCGGGGTGGAAGCTGAAATTGGGTGTTATAGAAAACGTAGAGGGAGTGTTTTAGGATATGATTTATTTGTTCTAACGGTTGTGAAGCATATAGCCGATTCTCGAGGGCTATTAGGCAGGCTTCGATAAATATAGAAAGCAAGCGAGCTTCTAGAGGTTTTCCTACATGCTCGCCGATAAGCTCTAACGTTTCTTTTATATCGGGGATTGTTGAAATGCTGGAGGTGTAGACGATAGAAATGCCTTGGTTCTTAAGCGTCTGTATCC
>CAYMKI010000143.1:0-7815 GCA_964390695.1 uncultured bacterium | reverse complement strand
GAAGACTTGATTCATAAATGGAATCTTGCGAATCCCTAACTCACAATATGGGTTTTAAAATAATATATTCTGGAACAAAGCATCTTGCTCTTTCTGATCTTCTACTTGAACACCCTCATTTTCGTTTTTTCTCAAAATTAACAAGGTCTTGGGATCTACACAGCCCACTTCGGTATCGCCGTTTATCGGTTTAAGGGTGGCTAAGATAGAGAGGTTTTCAACCGGACGCCATTCTATAATGGAATGACCATTAACATTTGTTTTCTGCAGGGAAAAAAATCCAAAGGGCCCGACTTCGGCTTCAGTTTCTTGATTTCTGATATCCTCTAGGGTTTTGCTGAGAGTCTCAGCGGAAACAAGTTCCGGTGCGGCATCGGTAGCAAAAAATAGGTGTTCTGTACCCCTTATCTCCGATTTTATGGACGAGGTATCGAAGGGGGGAGCCTCTATGCCTTGCGTTTGTTGTTCCTTTATTCGTCCTGAAGCATTCAGGCCGATGGTAAACACTTCGGAGTGGACATGCTTTTTGTCTTTATGCATATCGAAGATTTTTGCAAGGGTATTTAGTTTTTCAGCTGGGTAGCACATGATGGCATGATGTTGAATCCTGCGAATTTTGTTCCCCTGACAAAAATAGTACACCGGGACCTTTAGCGGAGTCTTGAGATAGGAAAGGATGGCTATGCGGTCGTTGGCAATTTTAAAGCGAGAGGAGATCTCCTGCCATAAAGTGGTTATTTGCCTCAGGGTCTTGTTGCATGCCGACCATCGGATGATGTCTCGGGTGTCGAGAAATTGCATGATGGGCAAGAGGATATCCTTATTGTGCGTCAGATAGTTCATGTGCATCTCCTCATTTTGAATGCATAATTATACCGATTTATCTTTTGGATGTAAATTGCCAACGGGCCTTTTTCCCCATTGATAGTACCAATAACTATCTAGGCTTAGGTTAATGATAGTGCCTAACACCGGAAGCATTTCTAAAACTCCTCTGGTAATTTGAGCTTTATAGGTTCTGCGGGCTTCATCGGCAAGTTGGCCGCAAAATACTTTATCGGTAATTTTTTTTTCAACAATCTGGCCTAGGATAGAGGCAGCTATGATTCTAATAATTCCGGCAACGATACCTATTGCTGGGATGTAGCCGCCCACATCCAAAATATTTGTAAGGACTCTAAATCCATTTCTAAATTTTGCCCTATCGCGATCGGCAATGCTCCAAGTGTTCTTGAACTTGGTGTTATCTTGATGGTCAATTTCTTCCCAATGATAGTCGCCGAAAGTATGCTCGCCAATTTTTCTTGAAAATCCCCAGGTGTTGCTATTACTTAAGCGTCTCTGATCGAGAGTTGAACTGAAATATGGATTAAAACTACTCATAATTAGCCTCTATTTAATTTAATTATGTCTAAAATAATATCATTTAATTGTAAAATTTTAATTAAGATTTGATAATTATATTTTAAAAACAGTATTTGTTATAATAAGTATATATATAAATAATTAATTTATTAACTTTGATAAGAGGTGATTTATGAATATAGGTGGTGATTATAGTAAAGAAAGTCGCGTTGTAAGCCGTAATTTACCTAATAACAAATTAAAATCAGAGAATATAGTGGTTTCCGTATTGTCAGATTTGAAAATTAGCGGGAAGCGCGATTTGTTCATTAAAATGGATCAAATTTTAAAGACATTGGAATCTAAGCATATAAGTGTAAAGACGGTAGGAGAAGAAGAGTTTAAAATCCATTTAGTCGCAGCCATTCATTTGTATGCAAAAAACAATGAAAAATGTCGAGACATTCATCTTTCTGATAAAGATATCGGGAAAATAATGGATAGAGAAAAACTTCTCCTCGTTGAAAAAGGAGATTACTATGTGATTAAAGTCAGTGAAAATGAGGTGTATGGGATCAGCCAGAGCAAGCTGGAAAAAATAAAGGGCAAATCGGTCTTTGATAGGACCCCGGATGAGCAAAATATTCTAGCGTTAATGCAAGATCCGCAGGTAGAGATTGTCAAATACAGTGAGGTGGCGAGGCTAAAGCAAAATTATGATAAGTTGGCCACAGCCCAACAAAATATAGAGGCGCGCTCGGCAGAGATACACAACCTAATGACTTTGAAATCTCAAGATGTTGTGAAAGTGGAACATCTGATTGTAGGCGCCGGTTTTGCCGGCGAACAGTTGTGGCGCACGAAATTCAAGGAACAGCATCAAGAAGTAGATAAATCCTTGAATGCAGGGGAGTTACCATCCAGCCTCATGATTACCGGCAAGGGAGAATTCGGCAACTGGAGAAAGGGTATCGACTATACCTTTGCACAACCCCACGCCTTTCTTGAGCAGCCCGGCCGGACTAATCCCTCGGATTTTACTACCGAAGCTACCTATGAGCATAATAAATATGTGGTTTCAAGGCATTTGAATCAAGCTAACAGGGTCAATCTAGATGAAAATCAAGCGCCGGTTTGCTTGGGCACAGAGTGCACAAAGATCGAGTGCCGGCCCCAAAATCCAGGGACCGATTGGAAAGTGCCGAGCTCACAGGTACGAGCACAATTGCAAATGGTTGTGAAAGAAGAAGAAACGGTGAAACACCACAAGGTAGTGGAGCCTGCTTACTATGATGGTAAGACATTTGTGAGGTATCTAGAAAAAATAGATCCTCGAACGGGCCTGCAAGAGGTGAGAGATGGCAAACCTGTATATCTGAAGCAAGAGGTGCTGAATAAAACTGTATATGCCAACAGTGTAGACGTATGTTCCGGATTAGGCCGTCCTCAATCGTTGCTGTATTATTATAAATCCGCCTTAGATGAAGCTACCTACGATCGTCTCAGCCAGTATAATCCCCAAAAACAAATAACACCCATCATGGACAGCAATACTGCTATTTTGACCAATCGTTTAAGAAATGAGCTCAAGAATGGTCCAAAAACTCACACTTTGGTGATAGGCACAGGCGGCAATTCCGCAGCAACTGCAGCGGAATTGCTAAAATACAAACAGACCATGACGTGGTTGGTGAGAGATAATTTAAACCTGGCCGATCATGGATCCTACGTGCATGGCCTGATCGGTAAATCGGCTGCACAAGATGCTTTTGCTGCAGGCAGCATTCTCAAAATTGAGGAGAAAGGGGATAAGTTGGAAGTCTTGATCAAGATGAATGCCGCACAAGATATCGAGTATTATGATGAAAAGATCCCTCAGAGCCGCACGCTGCCCAATCGCGAAGTATTCGATCAGGCAAAGCTAGGAGGGAATGTACATGATCTAGTGGAAGTGATTCGATTGCCTGTGGATAGGATCGTTTTTGCTCTTGGGCAAAATGATGAAGCGACAGCGAGAATGTTAGAAGGAATACCTTTAGAGGCGCATGAGGTGCCTTCTCCTGCAAAAGGTATGCCTGACGTGGTAGTGGGCTTGAAATCAAAAGACAATGCCATTAACATTTGGGGTGGGGCAGCCGTGGGAGCAGGAGTGACTAAAGACGTGAAAACTTCTACCAAAAAAACAGTAGTAGATGCCATCAGAGAGCATATGAAAGAAGAGCGTGTTTCGGATAATACCGGAGTAGGTGCTATGAACCCTACAGTGGAACATATGAAGAGAGCTGCAGGTAAATCAGCTGATTTGAGCTCCATAAATGTGAATGCTACCTCAAGGGACGTGATGGTGGAATTTTTCAAAAGCGCCGGAATAGATGAAGCTGCTGCCCATTTATTAGCAAAAGATATTTGGGAAGCACGCCAGCGCACTCCCCAAAAAAATCGTGCCGAGGTGTTGCTTCAAAGAGAATTAAAGCAGATTTTGGCAAAATATGGCTCGATGAATGTTCCCGATAAAGTCAAAATATCGGGACATTATCACCTGGTCAAGGCCTCATAGCTATAAAGTAGTGGCATCATCTTCGGGAGTGTAATGGGCCACAGCTTCCATTTCCTTCTCCAGGTTTAAGATGATGTCCTGATATTCATTATTAGCGATGCCTTTATGCAAAAGAATATGCTGGATTGCCGGCAGCCGCTTTTGCAACGTATGGGCTTGAGCTTTCAATGTTTTTAATTTCTGTGCGTCGCTTTTATCTTTCTCGAGATCTTGCTTGAGATTTTCAGCCATATCATTATACGTATTTTTGAGTATATTCAACACGGAGGCGTGGTTGTCTTTAATCTTAGCTTCTCTCTGGGTAAAGCGGTATTTATTATACCACCAGTTATAGCCTACGGCGTGGAAATTTTTGAGGAATCCTACAATCCCTGCCCCTGTTACCGATCCGCAGCAGGAACCAAAGCAGGAAGTGAAGAAGGAGCCGATGGCTTCATAAACCTGCGGCCGAGTCAAGACCACGCCCGCAACTACCAGAGATCCGCCGGATATAGCCATATTGGCGGCGTTTTGTGTGATAGTGGCAAATAGGCTCTGAGCTAAAGGTTCGATGGTGGTAACTGCATAGTTGTATATCGTATAGGCTGCTCCAGAAGTATAAAGGGCATACAGGGCGCCTATGCATAATCCTGTGATGACCGCTGGCAAGGCTCCCCCGATGATGTGGCCGATTGCGTTCGCGCGGCACTTCTCAAATGTGCTGGGGTGGAGATCTTTATTTTCATGGAGAAGTTTAATGGCCTCCTGAGGGATGACTTTAGCGGCAGAAGAGCTGCTGCTGAAATGTGCATCGTTGACCCAATTATGTAGATTGGCATGTGGCTGCCCGATGTGCATGACATAGTTAGACATGTTTTTATCCTTGGTTATAAAAATTATTTATACACTCTGCATACATCTATGACGCTATATTCATGTCGAACCCTTTCCAGGATCTCTTCATCGAGGGGGCAAGGCGAGATATTCCAGACCAGGTCGCTGTAATTTTTGATGGAGATATCCGTGGAAAATTTGCCCATACCAGCGATATTATGGATGGCGTACTCGCCCCATTTATGCGGTTCTTCAAATAACGCCTCGACTTTCTTCTGAGTCTGGTAGTAATCCTCGAGGTCCTGCAAAGCAAAAAAGCGATCAGGAGGCCCTCCGTAGTGGCCTTCGATCAATTTATGAAACAGATCGCTGAAGACCTGATGTTCCACATCTGTGTTGGCAAAGGTCCTATTGCGCAAGCTATCTACCGCTTGCCTGATTTTAGGATTCTGATCATAGATGGCTTTAGGATGATACGACCCTTTGGATTTCATTTGGACGATTTGATCTGCGCTGCAGCCAAAGGCAAACGGGAACCAGCGGTCTGTGATCTCTTGCCTCATTTCGATGTTAGCGCCGTCATTCGTGCCTATGGTCAAAGCGCCATTCATAGCCAGCTTCATATTGCCTGTGCCGGAGGCTTCCATACCCGCCATGGAAATTTGTTCGGACAGATCGGCTGCAGGGATGATGATTTCGGCGCGCGAAACGTTGTAGTTTTCTACCAGTACAATTTTTAAGCTTCCGCCTACATGAGGGTCTTTATTGACTTTTCTTGCCACGCAGTGGATCAGCCGCAAGGTATCTTTCGCTGTGTCGTACCCGGCGGCGGCTTTTCCGCCGATGATAGCCGTGCGTTTAATCCTATTATGCCCTGTGGGGTTTTCGAGGATTTCTTGGTAGATCATGATCAGATGCAAGATGTTCATGATCTGCCGTTTGTATTCATGAATGCGCTTGATTTGCACGTCAAACAAGGATGTTGCATCGATAATAGGAGGGGGAGTGACGACTTCTCCTAGGGAATTGCGGATGCGGTTGTTTTGATTGAGGAATTCTATCAGGCGGAATTTGTTTTTTTTCTTGATCAGCAGAAACTCTTCTATGCTATGAGGGTCAGAGGCGTAGTCTGCTAAGCGGCTTATCTGGGTGAAATCCGTAATCCAGCCCGGGCCGATCCTTTTGGTGATGAATTTAGCCAGCTCAGGGTTGCAGTGCAACAGCCAGCGGCGTTGCGTGACTCCGTTGGTGATATTCACGAACTTTTCGGGAAAGGCTTCAAAGAAATCTTTGAAAACAGAATTTTTTAGAATTTCCGTGTGTAAGGCCGCTACGCCATTGACTTTGCGGGAACCCACGATGCTTAAATTTGCCATGCGCACTTTGCCTTCGTGTATGATAGATGTGCGCTGAATTTTAGGTTCATCTTGAGGGTATTTTGCCCGCATGGAGTTGCAGAACTCATAATTTAGCCTTTCGATGATCTTATATTGCCTTGGGAGAAGATAGTAGAAGAGGCTTTGTTCCCACTGTTCTAATGCTTCACTTAAGATGGTATGGTTGGTGTATCCCAAGCAAGCTTGGGTGATCTCTACAGCCATTTTCCATGGTATGTCATGGATCTGGGTGAAAATCCGTATCAGCTCTGCCACGGCTATCGCTGGATGCGTGTCGTTGATTTGGATACGGACTTTATCAGAAAAGGATCGGAAGTTGTCGTGGGCTGAAAGATAGTGCCGGATGATATCTTGTATGGACGCTGAAACCAGTAAATATTCTTGTTTTAGGCGGATGCGCTTGCCGATCTCGTGATAGTCGCTGGGGTAGAGCACATCGGTCAAGGTGGTGTTTTCGGCCGCTTGGTCAAGGTTGCCGGCATTGAATTGCTGTAATTGGAAATTGCGCGGGGATTCTTTAGTGGACCAAAGACGCAGTGTAAGCACAGAAAATTGACGGTCAGCGGCATAGCCTATGATGGGAATATCATATGGAAGCGCCCACACTTCCTCATAGTTGTTGAGGGTTAAGATTTCATCACCATGGATATTGGTGGTAGGATGGGTCGTTCCGCAGTATTTGATGGTGACTTTGCGCAGATCGCGGCGGAATTCCCAGGGATTTTCTCCGAGCAACCAGCAATCTGGAGCTTCGATCTGCATGCCATCCCATAGTTGCTGTTCAAAAGTTCCGTATTGATATCTTAAACCATACCCTTGTGCTGGATATTTTTGGGTGGCTAGAGAATCCATGAAGCATGATGCCAGGCGTCCTAGGCCGCCGTTGCCAAGTCCTGGATCGCCTTCTCTAGCAATTACATCTGCATAGTTTCTGTTGAGTTTATGCATCACGAGGCGTAGGATTTCGTTGGCTTCTAGATTGGAGATGTTATTCGTTAAGATACGCCCAGGGAGGTACTCCATAGATAGGTAGTACATCATGCGCGCATCTTGTTTGATAAATGTTCTGGAGGTGGCAAGCCAATTGATCATGATTTCTTCGCGCAAGGCATAGCATAAGGCTCGATAAAATTCATCCATGTTGGCTTCGTCAAATACCCTGCCCATGGTGGTGATCAGGTAGTGTTTGATTTTGGCTACAAGTATTTCGGATTGTTGTTCGATGTCTGTATTATCCATCGCTCACCTTTTTGATTTTTAGCTATTTATAGTTGACAAGGGGCATTGCCAAATCAGGGATCATGTCACTAGCTCGACTTTGCAATATTTTTGGACGAGGGTGCTGAGAGAGGCAAAAACCAGTGTAATGAATTTCACAGGAAGGGTATTTTTTATCCTTCCGAAGAAATTTATTTAGCTGGATGAAGCATCTCTCTGCAGAGGAGTTCAAAAATTTTGCAAAGTCGAGACTAAGCCAAAAGCCTTAAATTATTCACCGTTTTCAAAAGTTTAATAATACATAATTTTTTTAATCTTGCAAGCGGGATGGGTAAAATTTACATCCTAGCTTGGTGTTTTTATGACTCTTAAGATCTAATTTTTATTTACAAATAACATGCGAATATCGATACTCATTGCATTGATCTTTTGATATAACCTAATTGGCTACAAGTTGAATAAGCAATTATTTTTTTCATATCATTT
>CAYMKI010000142.1:0-8011 GCA_964390695.1 uncultured bacterium | reverse complement strand
CTCTAAATCTACTCGAGCGCCGCGATCGACTAGAATTTTTATCATCTTTACATCATCAGCCGCCACCGCTAAGTTAATATACTTTGATACACCACCATTGTTAAGTTTGAAACTATCCGAAAGTGTGAAATTGACATCGATATTCTTTACGAGTATTGGATTTTTTTCTAAGAGTTTTTGGACAACTTCGTATTTCTTTTCCCTCACGGCGTTTTCCAATTCTGTCTGTATACAGACTACTTTGCGATTGGATAAGGCACGATAGGTATGCACAGCATAAGCGCCTAGTGAGAGAAGCGAAAACAAGCCGATGGCTAACCCTGCTAACGTTTTCTTAATAAGGGAATCTTCAGAAACGATAATTCTTATGGGGGTATTGACCACATAATTGAAAGCATATTTTAAAATCAAACTATTCATTTATTTCACCTAACGTTATATAAATATTTAAAAGTTATATAAGTATATAATCAAAAAATTTATTTTCATTTCAAGTCATAAATCAGGTGTCATAAATCGCGACTACGACCACCCCTTTTAAAACCAGACATCCAGAGTATGTTCTGGATTTTAAGATATGCTCTCCCCTCAATTTTCCTCTGTGCTCTCACTGGTCTCTGTGGTTCAATTTCCCTCAACGTTTTCTGCATTCTGTGGTTCAACAAGTTCCACATTTTGTAAAGTGCTGCATAGTTACCATAAATCTGCTGATAATGTACGAATTTAGGAATATGTTGAAGAAAATCTCGATTTTTTTGTACATTTTCCTCTTTATAGACCTCAACAGGGGATGGTTAGAGCTTTTAAAACTCTTCCACACCCATAATCCCTCTTTTAGTAAAGTAATTATTTATGAGCTGCAACCTTCCTAGCGAACACGAAAGCCGTATCCACATTCAAGGCGTAGAGATCGCTTTGGGTTTTCCGGACGAATTTAACTTCCATTGGATAGGCCAACGCGATGTGCTCGACCAACTGCTAGCCGCCTGGCTGGTGATCGATAAAAACGACATCCCTCTAAATCCGCGCATCATCGGGAAACCGGGGGTAGGTAAAACCACCTTAGCATACGCAGCGGCTAAACAGCTGCAAAAATCGGTCTATATATTCCAGTGCACTATGGACACCCGACCGGAAGATTTGCTGATCACCCCGGTGATCGACAAAAACGGAGGCATACGCTATGTAGCTTCAGCCCTTGTCACAGCAATGATCCGCGGCGGCGTGTGCATCCTGGACGAAGCAAACCGCATGAGTGAAAAATCGTGGGCGTCACTAGCCCCTTTATTAGATACCAGAAGATACATCGAATCCATGATAGCCGGACTCAAAGTCTCTGCACACCCCGAATTCCGCATCTGCATTACCATGAACGACGACGCTTCCACCTTCGAAATTCCGGAATACATCCACAGCCGTCTGCAACCTCAAATATACCTAGATTTTCCCGAAGCTGAAGAGGAAAAACGCATCCTCAAAGAAAACCTGCCCTTTGTCGATGAATACATCATGGATTATGTAGTCAATTTCCTGCAAAGAGCCCATGCCAGCCAAGAAAATTACACCATTCGCGACGGCATCAACATCGCCCGCTATGCAGCAAAGCGCATTCACAGTGTCAAAAACAGCGCTTCTCTAATGGACAGCCTGCTGCGGCAAGCGATCGTTATGACCCTGGGAGATGAAGCCCTAGCTTATGTGATAGAACATGACTAAAGACTCTGACAGCTTCGCCCTTCATCAAGGCAATGTCCACGCTGTGCCCGTTGTGCACTATACGCTAGAATTTGCCGCGCATGTGCGGCAAGTTTTCGAGAAGATACAACCCGACTGCGTGGCAGTCGAACTAGCTGAAACCATGCAGCTGCAGCTGCTGCACGCTGCATCCAGGCTTCCGGACATATCCATCGTAGTCACCCATAACAGCCAGTATCAGCCTATTTATTACCTCGCCGAACCCTGCGATGCAGCTTTTGAAGCCCTCAGATGCGCCTTAGAAAACCACTTACCGGCCTTTTGCATCGACCTCGACGTAGACTATTATCCAGAGATGAGAGAGCATGTGCCCGATCCTTATGCCATTCAACGCATTGGATTAGAAAAATACTACGAAATCTACAAAAATAGCCAAGACAACAGCCTTACACCTTCCCTTGCCGTAGACAGAAACAGGGAGCTGTATATGGCCAAAAGATTGAAAGAATTATCCCTATCGTATGATAGGATTTTATTCATCGGGGGCATGTCCCATGTCAAAAATATCTTAGCCTACATATCGAATTCTTCTTTCCCGCCTCTTGAGCATGCCCAACGCGATGTGATCCAGCTCTGCACTTTAACTGAAGAGTCTTGCAGGGAAGTGATGGCGGAATGCGGCTGGATAAGCGCAAACTATGAAAGCGCTCGGGAAGAATACAATCGAGATCCCCAAGCAGCCTCACCTCTGTCCTCTTTTTCGCCTGACAGACAAAAACTGCTGCTACACCTCTATAAACAGTCTGCAGAAGCCTATGCCAGCTATACCGGCAACCCGTTTCCGGGATATCATCTGCGCAACCTCATGAAATTCGCCAGAAACTATGCGTTGGTGACTTCAAGGCTGATGCCCGACCTTTACCAAATCCTGACCGCTGCCAAAGGATGCGTTGATCACAACTACGCCTATGAGGTATGGTCGCTGGCCACAGAATATCCCTACAGAAAAAACATCGATGGTTTGCCTGAACTGAACCTGACCTTAGAGCAGATCTGGGGGCATAGCAAAATCCTGCGTTTTCATCTCAGACAGCCAAGCCGTAAGAGCGGATACTTCCAAAGAAAGCGCAAAGACAGCAGTAATTTTAAATTCAAACCGCCTGGCCCCTTCTCCATCTGCTCCTACCCGCCTGAAGACCTGGTAATTGAAAAGTTTGGCGACTTTCTCAAGAAAAAAGGTACGCAAATCCTCACCGAAGAAGCTGCCCGCACAGTCCCCTTTTCCACCAGCTTGGAAGATGGCATCGACACCAGAGAAACTATCCGCCACTGGCACGAGAAAAAACTATACATCAAAGTCCGCGGCAAGCCTCCGGGAGGAGTAGGTTCTGTAGTCATTATCTTCGATGAAGACAGCTCTGAAGATCGATACCACGCCGAAAAATACCCTTGGCGCACGACCTGGCTGGGTGAACATAACCAGGAATCCGATATGGCCTTTTATGCCACGCCTATGCAAGCCAAAGTCATCGGTCCAGGTATCAGCCGCTGTGAATATGGAGGTTTTTTGATGTCGTATCCTCCAAGGAGAATGATGGACGTGTGGAGCGATCCGGATTATGCAGTCTGCAGAAACAAGGCGGAGGTATTGCTGATGGCTGCTATAGACTATTCCGTCAAGCCCTTAATTACCTATGTCGCCGCCAAGCCTCCGCGCAGTGCTATCAAAGCATTTGCTAGACGCTATGGCAAAAAGGTGGTCTTCTTGCCCATTGGACAGCTGTCCCCTATCACCATCAACAAACTCAGGACCTTTCATGTGTTAGATGGACATGACAAACGCTCCATCGCCGATGAATATATCGTTTAAACCCAACCCATACCCAAACAAAATTAAAAATTGGTTTCTCACCTAACCGCGTGGCTTTGGTTAGGTCGAAATTTCAAATTTTCATTTTATTTGGGTTTTAATTGCACCCTTACTGTTGCACGTTTGGAGAATGTTGGAATTTAAAAACTTCAGATAGCCGATATAGCAGGATCAATCGGTAGTAAGGGACATTCTGGGCAGTAAATTTGAAGTCATAAGGACTGTCTGTTTGCTTCAGGCCATCTTCTTTGAGAAGAATCTCGAAAAAACGAATCGTAAAAATCGTGCAATCGTCTAAATCTTGCTTTGAGCCGTGTTTAGGTATGCTTATTTGCCAATCAATCGCTTCTCCGCCTTTTCTTTTCCTTAACCTATTCAGCCAATCAGCCACGGTTTTCATTGTGGTCAATCCAGGCGATCCTAAAGAATCGAAATGCTGCATAGTTTTAGCTTTAAAATCAGCCACTATCAAAGTCGCATGAGCACTGACACCTGTACCTTGAATAATCGGAATGAACATTTTTCCGTTATTAAGTATTTGCTCAGGTCTGCGAGCAAAAACATCCGTCTCAGGCCATTGTATTAACGTCTCATAAGTACGTGAAGATTTAACATATACATCTGGGCAGAAGCTTGTTTTATGCAAAATAGCTAAAATAACATCTACTCCTTCATCGCTTAGCCGCGCCTGAGCAAGTTTAAGAACTTCACCCGCTTGTATCCAAATATTTTCGTTCTCTAAAATATGGTTTTTTGGCATAGACGACAGAGTTTCATAAAACTGCTTAGCTTGCCTGATCTGTGTTTCACTTAAAGGAAAAAGACTGCCTGGATGGACGCGATAACCGATGTTTTTTCTCCTGGCACAGAATTCCGTCTCGAACCACTGTTTGAGCTCAGGAGAATTCTCTATAGCATGCCAATAGTCCTGTTGTTCTATCTGCACTTTGAGATTTGTATGCTCCAGCAGTCCAGACTCAATAATTTGCGGAAAGGAGTGTATAGATTGTGTTTGCACCGTTATTACTTTCTGGCTCATCCACTCATTTATTTTTAATACTAGATGGTATAACCCCAAAGTAAAAATACCTAATGCTACTGAACAGACTAAGGCTATTGCCTTTTCATTTGGTTTCAGTGGCTGGTAACGCCCTGTTTTATCCGTGTCGAAAACATGCACAGCATAGTAGCTAAAAAAATTATCAATATTCAATGACATATACATTTTACTTTAAGTGTTTTGTTGCCGTGGTTTTTTTATGTATCCTATCCGCTTACCTTCGTTGTTAAAAAGATTAAAATCTCCATCGTCTTTTTCTACAACATAGCCTATCCGCTTGCCTTTATCATCAAAGACTCCTCCGGACCGACTATTGTGTTTAGAGTTTTTCCAGTTATTATGTGAATTTTTCCAATTATGCGGAGAGTTTTCCCAGTTGTTTGTAGAATTTTTCCAATTATGTGGAGAGTCTTCCCAAGAACTGGATGCAGACAAATGAGATGAAGATAAAAATATCAAACATAACAAATACAAATTTTTCATAATATACTCCTTTATAAAAGGAAAATTGTGTTATTTTTTTTATTTAAAATGAAATACATTATAACAAATATTTACATTACCATCAACCATAAACTCTCATGCAACTTTTTTAATATTTGACATTAATATTTTTAATATAATAGAATATACTACATAATAACATTTTCATAAAACTATTCTCATTTAAAGGATTTTTAATGTTCCCTATAAATACATATCCTACCGCCGTTTCTATTGCCTCGGGAGTTGGCATTACAGATCGCTGCTTAGCTGAAGCCGGATTCAAAATATTAGTAGCCAATGATATAAATTCAAATTCAAAAGAAACCTATATCTACAATCATCAATATCAAGACAAAAACAATGATCCTGATTTCGTTGAAGGCGATTTTTGCAAAGCTGAGACGGCTGAAAAAATTATAAAGCTCGCAAAGAAAAAATTAGGAAATACTCAACTCGATTTATTGACCGCTTTTGGGCTGTCTAAGGCTAACAATGTACAGGCATTTCAGCTTTTTTTTAACAACGTATTTAAGGTCTGTCATGAATTATCAGCAAAAATTGTAATCATAGACCAAGCTAAAGGTATCGGCAAAAAAATCGTTGAAGAATTCAATAAATATAAATTCAACAACACTGCATTTAACTATGAAATCATCAACAAAAAATACAGTTTAGTAAAACATAGGGTACCAAATTCAACAAAACGCAATATCACCTTCTTATTTAATAAAAACATCTTTCAAAACCAACAACTTTCAGCTCCAATATTAGATGAGCACCCCCCTATTTCTATAAAACAAGCTTTAAAATGTGTTTGGAGTGATATTGATACGGGTAATAAGAGCCATAACAGAATTATTCCATTACATATAAACCCTGTTCAGTTTAACGAAACGGATCAAATCAAACTGATTGATTTGCTAGAACCCATCGCACAGGGTCAGTTCATTCCTAAAGATCGTTTGCGAGATAATTTTAATAGAGCTCTTCGCGCCTTCGAAAATTCACCTTATCCCCGTAATCTGAGCGCAAGAGCAATAACTGGGCCCTTTCATTCTATACACCCCCTTTTCCACCGGGGGTACACGCCTTTTGAATTAGTTCTTCTTTCAACCCTCTCCGATATACCATTTGAATTAGCTCCGAAAAATAAAGAGGAATTCTCTAAAATTTTCAATATTATTGCAGACACAACCCCTCCGCGATTTTTAATACCTTTATTTAAGAAAGCCTGTGCTTTGGCAACTGGCCAAGCCGGTCCAAAACCGTTAAAACTAAAAAATTCCTTTCACTCTATCACCCACGATGATGAATTATACTATACCGGAAGCTATTTTCACCCCAGACCTTCCCAAAGAAAATTATCTACTTTATTGGCTGATAATGCATCCAAAACCTATTGGATTTATGGCTATCGCAAATATCTATATGAACTAATATGCAACAATTTGCATTCTCTTACCCAGAAATACCCAAACACTCCATATTTTAAAGATTTACAATCCATTTTGACATTTAAATTAAACAAACAGGTGGACTCAAATCAAAAAAGCATACCAAATACGTTGAGTCTTTACCAAATTGCAACTACTAATCTACTTAAAGTGTTTAAATTATTCACGTACGTGAAACCGGAGGTACTAGAAGACCCTGTTTTTTTAGAGACCTTGAATTCGTTTACGAAACCTGGACATATTTTTAACGTATCGATAGATTCCAAAAAACAAAGTTTTTCCAATTACTTATTAAGAACACCAGGATACTCATTTTCTAAATATTCCAAAGCCATACAGCCTTACTTAAGAGATAAGATAGAGTTCAGGTGTCCTACAGTTCTCTCTTTCGCTGAGTGGAAATCAAAAAACGGCATTGAAGAAGATGCACCTATGGATATAGATTCAACAGCATCCAGCTCGCCCATTTCGGATGCTGTGTCCTCAGAGAGCGCAGATAAACATATTCCACAATCAGATACAACTTCCACTGAAGAAACTCGCAATACCACCCCTAGAAAGTCTAAAAAGCGCAAAAGAACTGAGGAAGGCTCAGACCTAAACATGTCAAGCACCGAAGAAAGCCATCGCCCCCCTAAAAGAAAAAAAATAATTTCCCCTAACCACAATACCTCTTCGGAACCTGCGATACTAATAAGCCCTAATCAACAAGTGATTTTGAGAACCCCCCTTAATATAACGCCTGTCACCATCCCTATTTCTCTCCCCTTGAATCCTAATCGACCCTCCGCTTTCAATTGTATTTCTCTCCCCTTGAATCCTAATCGACCCTCTGCTTTCACCCCCTATCCTCACTATAGAATATCAAATCCAACTCTACCTAGTACTTATGCTCTCCCCGGAACAATACCAACATCGGTAAATCTCACAGATCTCCGAACCGATACTGTCCTAATTCGCCAACTAGATCAAGAATCCTCTTCCTTAACACAAATGATAAACACCCCTGAAGCCTCGCATGAAGATTTCGAGCTCTATGGGTATAAATCGCAAGCTACAAATCAATAAATAAAACTTGATACATTAAAAAGTTAGCACATGCATATCAATAGACGATCAGCTGCTCACATTGCAAAGGGTCGTTGCCCCTAAAGTGTATTACTAATATTTATGCAGATTTTATACAATGGAGTTTGTACTTTTTTGACAGCCCTCTCACCAGCCCAAGGGGCTGGAACGAATTAGCCCAGGGCATCGCCCTGGGTAGCTCATGGGTAAGATGTCGCAGTCTGAAGGACTGCTACATAAGACTTAAAATATTCATCTATGGTTGTAGCACCCTTACAGGGCGTATAATATGACTAATGCTCACCCAGGGCGATGCCCTTGTCATTACCCATTTTATTAGAAAATTTATTATAAGAGAACCTTTTAACAAAAGGATCT
>CAYMKI010000141.1:0-8119 GCA_964390695.1 uncultured bacterium | reverse complement strand
TATTGCATGGGTAAGGTGTAGCACCCTGTAGGGGTGCTACACCAGCTATTGTCTCTATCCTTGTGACAACCGTTCTACTTCCTTTTCAAAATCTTGGATATAATCTGTAATTCCCCAAGACATCGAAATCACAAAACCTTTGGCTTTAGCTATAGCGTAGAGTTCACTGGTGTTGACGATTTGAAGGGTGTTGTCATTGGAGATGATCAAATACTTCAACTGATCGAACTGGGATACGGCCTTCCACTCATCGACATTCAATTCAAAACCATCCACCGCTAATAGATTCAGTTTGGCCTGAAGCTCTGGAGTGTTGAGCAGCTTATGGCGTCCTTCTTTAGTGATAGCATAACAACTGCCCAGAAGGAGATGCTGGAGCTGTTCAAACTTCGCAAATAACTCTATACAACGGTCGTCTAGGCCTGTTTCGATCAATTCCAGGGTTTTCAACGTCTTGGCTAGTGATGTTTTGGAGAGAAACTCCAAGGCATCCGCGTTGAACCAATGAGATTGATTCAGTCTTAAAGAAGAGAGGTTCTGCAGGTTTTGCAAATACTCATAGCTGTCGGTGCTTAAAGCATTCAGTCCCGTCAATCGCAGCGTTTGTAATGTCTGCTGCATCACTGCACCGGTGCATAGATTCATCATCCATTTGGAAGACACCCACGTGCCTCCGTTATCTATGGACAAAAAAGACAAGGGCAATTGGCTGATAAGGGCTACATTAGCCTCATCCAATTGCTGTGCATTACCCAGATCTAAATGTTTGAGACAGCTTTTTTCAGTTAAGAAGGACTTCCACCCTTTTTCTGAAGATACTGAGGAACAGTCATCCAAACGCAGAGTTTCTAGCTGTGCCATCTGTCCAATTTTTTCCGCAAGGGTATCTTTGATGACAGGTCCGCGGAGATCCAAGGTCTTTAACTTCTTTTGAGCTTCTAAAAAGGCCATCAGCACAGGATCGCTGATTTTCCAACTCTTGACCAACACTCCTTCAGCCAAAGCCACGTGTTCCAAGGCAGAAAACTCTTTCAAAAGCGATAGGGTAGTGTCGCTGAGGGCACCCTCTTGGGAATTGAAAAAGGTAAAGTCTGCCACCGATTTCTTTAAGGCAGGTGACTGCAATAACTTCGTCAAGGCCGCTTCGCTGATCCAAGCGGCGCATATATATAGATCGCGCAGCTGGGTGTATTTGGCTAGAGCAGGCATAGCCTCGTCTACCAGGAAAAAGGTGCTTATCTTCAGGTCTTTTATTCCGGAGGCAAATTGGGCTTGGGCGAGCATTTGAGTAAACCCTTTATAAGATACCATTAGCAGGTTATCCCAGGCATCGAAAGTTAAGGATTCCAATGCTTTTAATTGAGCGATAGACTGGAGGCCCTGATCTGTAAAGTTTTCCCACTTTTTGTTTGAAACGAACCCCTCTAGTCTTAGAGTTTTTAGCTGTGGAAATTTTTGGACGATAAAGGCCATCAGATTGTCATCGACCAGGCACAATTCAATCCCATCCAACGGGCCTTGCCAGGCTTCCAAAGCTTTAAACGTTTCTTCAATAGTAGCTGTGGGTGCCTGCACATAGGTGTTATTGGAGGCTGCTGGACGTGCCTGCTGTTTGGCAGGTTGAGGATGGGATAATCCCAATACCGGCAAGGCCTGGTGGCTCAGGCGTTCCTTAATGTCTTGAAGCACGGAGTGGTTTTCGGCCACACCCACGCGATGGAGCAGATTGTGCAGATGCCAAAGAAGAGGCTCGGGGGTCTTGCTTACATTCACTTTATCTTTGATCAGCTGTGTGAGAGGATGCTCTCCGGCTGGAACAGTTACCGGTGATGGCGGTGTTTTAAATCCAAAAAGGCCCGAAATGACTGAATACATAGTCTCTCCTATGGGTAGAGTTTTACCTAAGGTTTGTAGTATTTCGCCTCTAAATATTCAACACAAATTTTAGCACCAATTTTTTTTGAGAAAGACTAATTCTGTCACGAAGAGTGCCTATTGCCCTCGAATTTCTATCAGCTGATTGTATGGGAAAGAAGGGAGAAAGAGAGTTTGCGGCCAAGATGACTCGAACATCCACCGAGTTGCCCCGACTAGAACCTGAATCTAGCGCGTCTACCAATTCCGCCATGGCCGCGAAAGAATCATGATATACGATTTGCCCTATTTACGTAAATGGGGAATAACGAGTAAAAATACAGATAGCTTTTTATTTTATCAATGGAGGGTTTTATGAACTGCACACACAATCCCATTCTAAAGGGGTTGATGAGCCTTTTTTTAGGTCTAGCGACCTCGTTTTCTCTATGCTATGCCGGTGATATTAAATATTTGCAAGATTTTCGCGGGACCACCCCGGGTTCCACATCCGTCGGAGATTTATTCGGCAATTCTCTAAGCATCAACGACAAATACGTCTTTATTGGAGCTCCGGGTGCTTCGCCCCAAGGCAATCAAGCGGCGGGAGGACTTTACTTCTTTCGTAAATCCTGTGTAGGCTGCTGGGAAATATCCCAGCCCACCTTTACTACCAGTATTCCATATGCATTTACTTCCTACAACCAGGTCTTATCGCGCAAAGACTGGCTGTTCGTTTCCCAAACAGGCAGTCCCTCGCTTGTGGGCAATCCAACTGATTCTTCAGGGTCCATCTTGGTATTTAAAAAAAATGGATTTGTATGGGATCTGGTCCAAACCATCCTAAATCCCCAAGGCCCCATGGATGGTTCTGAAGAATATTTTGGATCGCATTTTGATTCCGATGGCAAGCAATGGCTCGTGGTCGGAGGAGACTATATAGATACGCTCTATTTTTATAAATTGAATGAAGAAAGCGGCATTTGGGAGTTATTCCAGCAGGAGAGCCCTCCTGGAATGAATGGCAATAAAGCTATCTTTGCGAATATAAGCGATCACCATGTGTTAGCCTCCGCCTTGCCTTCAGATTTTCCTGGCGATGAAAATGGGGCAGTGTATGCCTATCAATGGGAAGAAGATCATTGGGAATATCTACAAACTCTGGAGGGCAATTCCCCTATCTCCACCGTGTATAATACCGGTGATATGTTTGGCAAAGCCTTGGCGGTATATCATAACTGGGCCGTCATAGGAGCTCCCACCGATAATGAATTAAACGATTTAGGCGGAGCCGTCTACTTCTATCATTTCAGCCAAAAACGCAAGGCCTGGGAAAAAACTCAGAAATATTTTTCTGAAATGCCCACCGTGTTTTTCGGCTGGAATGCCGCGATCGAAAAAAATATTGCCATTGTGGGAGATCCCGGAAGAACTATCTTGACAGAGGAAGGCAGGCAGTTATTCCAAGGAGCGGCTGTGATTTTTCGCCGTCATCCCATCACCTGGAAGCAAGGTGAAAGGACCTGGTCTCCTATTGAAACGGTCATCGACTCGTTGGGCAGAGCCTACGATTTTTTTGGAGCCGGCGGTATAGATATTCATAATGGCTTGATTGGGATAGGCAGCAACCCCCTGGCAGATGCTTATCTTCCGGATTCCTATCCCAACAAAAAAGCCTTTCCGTTTACAGCCCCTCCCAATCGCGGGCATGTGATCCTTTACCGAAATGATCACTAAGAGAGTGTGTCATTTCCCCTAGGCGATAACCGCGGCTCTAGCTCTTCGGAGAGGGCCGCTAATTCATTCAGGGCATCGGCGATACCTTTGACATGCCTCTGGATCTTTTTGCATTCGTTGTGAATCTCGTTGGGGATATTGTAGTGATAACGATGGTCTAACAAGGAGGGCGAAGCGGATAGACACTCGTTCTGATAACTTTGAAATAGCTCATGCTGATCCGCTAACAGAGCCAATTTATTTTCGTTGAGTCCACCTGTGGCCAAATGGTCGGGGTTGCCATCATCGATAAAGGTGAAATTTTTTAAGCTTATGGCCAGCAGAGGAGTAAACCCTGTACCGGTAAAGTCGCCTGCTTTGATCCTCTGCTCCAGCTGTTCCCTGTAGTTCTTATAATTCCCTGTGGGCGCAAAAAACTCTTGGAATTTTTCCATCTCTTTCACATGTCTTTCACCCAAAAAGCTCTGCGTAGCTTTTAATCTGGCCAAAGAGGCATTTTGCAGAGATGTAAACAGCGTGAAGGCAGTGTTATAATTGCCTATCTTGATCGATTTTCTCAACAAGCGGAGAAAAAACTCATACCAGCGTGCACGGATATGCGGGTCCGAAGATCCCAGCACCCTGAAGATGACATAGTGCGACAAGGCGTTGATGTGTTGGATATAGGCATTAAGATGCGGCGCTTCCTCTGCTCTCCCCTTTTTAAAGCCCACAAATTCTCCCGCAGGAATCGAGGTTAAGAATAAAGCCTCAATCTTTTTTAAATCCAATGCTAAAAGATCCACTACATGCTCTATGCGCGACTCATGCCCAGATTCAATCACCTGTGCAGCTTCGATGAAAGCATGGGCATATTCTCCTTGATAATAAAATCCTTGAAGAGAATCTTGACGCGCATTTTCTAGGCGGAGATCATGTACGATGGCGTCCATGCTCTCCAGCAGCTTTTTGCGTGCATCTCTATAGGGAGGCTGCTGAGGGAGCTCTTTGATCATGCTTTCCACATCGCTCCTGGCACTAAGATGAATATGATACAGGTGGGGTTTGTCCAACAGCTGCTGGACGGCTTCTAGTAGTAGGGGTGCGGCATTTCGGTTTTTTAGAGCTTCCCGCAAGAGGTTTTTTATGAAATACTCCGTGCTCACATACCAGCAGTGACTGATGAGAGGGGCTTTTTTGTCGGGAGATTTTATATAGAGCTGAATCAATTCCTGGGAGGCTATATCTTTCAGAAATACTTGTATTAGGGTGTAAAGATCTTCGTCTATGCGGCTTATCCTTTTCAGGCATTCCCTGAGCTTGGAATCGCTATAGATATTCTGTGCATTTAGATAGGGCAAATAATTTTCCATAAAACGAAGTAGCGGTACTTTATCAGCTCCAAAGCTAGGAGTCTTGGCATGGGCTTCTATATTTTCCAAAACCACGCCTGCTATCCAAGGCAATTCCTTCATAGCTTGGTGTACGATGGAGAGGGTTTTAGCTAATACCTCCTCGCCTCTATAATATAAAGCCAAAGAGGTTAATACCGTAAATAGGGTGGTCATGGTAGGCGTTGAATTGGGATTGATATGGGCATCGACGGACATGGGGGGTTCTTTTTTGAAATTGTCGTGCAGCCGTATTACCTCTTGGCGGCTCAAAGCTGGAAATGCATCAGCAGGGCCCGCTAAATCCTCTTTTACCCAGGAGCGCTTTGCCCCTTCGTGTTCGGACAGGGAAGAGGTAGATGAAGTACTCGGTTGCATACTTTGAAAGCTTTGGCTGCGAACGATTTTTTTCGGAGGCCGGGCTTTATGTCTAGGGCTCACAGGATTTTCCTCTACGGAGGCATCCGCATTTGTTTGGGATAAAGTAGATGGGTTTGAAGTTAATATATTCTCTGCAAACGGCTTTAGCTTTTGATGGTAAATGGCTTGAATCTCATCGCTTTTTCTTGGAGACCCATGGGCATCGATGGGCACTGAGGATGCCTCTACGAATTTTACATCTTCAGGCAACGATGAACTTCCGGACAAGAGCTTATCAGATGATTCATCCTTTAAATTCTTCGAAGTATCCGTCCACATAATACACCTCCACGTTGTTTAAGCTGCAGGGGTTTATACAACGAACATACGCTTAAGACTACATTCCCTGTTAAGTGAGTTTTGAGACTCCAGGCGGCACTTGATCCTCGGGAATTTGAGGTATAGGCGGCAAAGTTTTCAGCACCATCTCCAAAGCGGTGAACTCGGCAATCACATTATTCACTTTAGCCAATATTTCCTGAATGTCAGGATGGCTGGCTAATTTCTCGGCAGAGAGCAGATCTTTCAACTCTCTAAAGGGTTGCATCAAGAGGTCCAGGCGGGCTTCTTTATCCTGCTTAAACGTCTCTTTGGACATCTCATGCATCTGCGTAATTAAACTGATGAAGCAGTCTTTGATGAGTAAATAATTCAAATCGACATCCTTTGTTATCGTCTTCGCCACTTCCAACAGGCTTAAGATGGCTTTAACGCCTACGTCGGGCATCTGCTGTTGCTGGCAGTTGATAGCGCACTTGCCCAGATAATGAATAGGATAGGATGTCAAGCTGATATCGCATTTGGCTGTGGCGATAGCTATTTTGGCCAAAGCAGCGATGACACTGGAGCACATCGGTTCCAGGCGATGTTCGATAGATTTAGTATTGATGATTTCCAAGCGCTGGTACAAGAAGAATAAGGTATAGCTGATCTTGTCCTGAATGCCCAATTGGCGTGTTTGGGGATCTTGGGCATGATGGCTCAAACTCTTGGACGAAGAGAGGAAATTGGCGGCGACGGCTTGCATTTCTTGCACAGCCATACAGCCAAGAGACGCATTGCTGCGCTGGATAGATTTCAAAGCGATCTCCGTCAGGCCATCTATCCAATCACACAGCGCCAGCTCATTTTCATTTCTGACCGAAGCTTTGGCTGCCCGGGTCATCATTTCGACTACGCCGAAGGGATTCAAATAGGTCTGAATGCGCCGTATCAAGAAACGCGTCAGGTCTATGGTGATCCCAAAAAGAACCACCCACACAAGAATTAAATACAGCCGCAGCGAGGTTTCGATGCTGATCAACACCAAGGCTATAAAAAAGGCGGCTAAAGGCAAGAGTTCTAAACCGGCGGAGGTGGCTTTGATCCAGCCGTCCTGATGAAATAGCTCTGTCACGCGGGGAGTAAAATTCTTTTCCGCACTTTGCAATGGCCTCCAGGTGGAAGTGTGCACATACGTAAAGATCAAAAAGAACAGCGAAGACAACCCCATGAGCATCCATGCGATTTGGCTCCATTGCTCCTGTGGCAGAGTGCCGGGGGTGTAACGATAACACAATAGAGCGATGATTGCGGATAGCAAAGTGCCAAAAAACATAGATTACCTCCAAAATCCCTGTATAACATTTTCATGGGTTATGATCAACTCGCGATGGCACTATGCTCTGAATTCTTATGTTGCCGTTTTTTGATCAATGTCAAACACTGGAAGGCTAAAAACGCGCAGAGGGGTACGCCCACTAGCAAAGCAAGGGCAATCGCCGGGTGAATTTCTCCAATATGCCAAAGATATACAAAATCGTGAGCTAAAACCATCTTGGAAGTAGTAAATGTCGAAATACCATACAGGGCAGTATTCATCAGCTGGCTCAATCCATGATAATTTAATCCTTCACTGAGAGCCGGCAATTTATCACGCAGGCTATAAGCGACAGCGAACTCTCCCAAGGCAAATAAGCTGGGCACGATTAACCCTGCAGCCGTGACAAAGATACGCGAGGCATGTTCTCCAAGCCAGCTTCCGAATCGCGTCAGGCCGTAGGAGATAGTATATTCGGTCAATCCCGAAGCCCACTTCACCACAATTTTGGGGCTGGAATTGACAAAACAGGCCATGGCGGCTAAGGCATGTCCCGCTTCATGGATATAGGTGGAGAGTTTTAACGTGAGTGTATGCACTATCGAGAAGTGCGATAACCCTTTCGAGACATCTTCCACTACTTCTGTGGGCAGGTGTTTTGCCGGTGTAGCGGCTTTTTGCGGTTGCACATGAAAATGATCATAAGCCCATTTTCCGACTTTTAAAGCGATCACCACGGCCAAAGCTGCCGCGCAGCAAATAGTCAGCACGTGAGCACTTAGGGGCAATACCAAGACCCCAAAAGCGGCATCAAAAGCAATATTAATGGCTAAGGATACGCTTAAATGCAAGAAGACGTTATGGGCAATGCGCGAAATTTTTTCGAAGGTGTCTTTGCTAGCCACTTGGGAAAAAGCGGACCTGATTTGCTGAGGGATGGCGGCTAGATCAAAACGGGAGGCAATAGCTGACATACTAAGTTCCTTTACTAAGTCTTTTATTATTACATACATCGAATAGTTTACAGGCTTTAGGATAAAAATGGAAATGCTAATTGAAACCTAAGAGACCTCTTGCATAATTAATCCGCTTGCCCTTACCACCACCCATTTTATTAGAAAATTTATCATAAGACATCCTTATTGCTTCAAGTTCAACG
>CAYMKI010000140.1:0-8212 GCA_964390695.1 uncultured bacterium | reverse complement strand
CTAAAGTGTCTTCTTTTGGAGGATTCTTATGCACTTAAAAATTATATCTATCTACTGCTTTTATTGAACAGGCCTGTTATCCTCTCTAGCCCACATTAGTCCTTATTTATAATTAAAAATATTTCTTGACGTTTGTAGGGTGAAATCCTATAATGAAATTAGAGAGGGAGAAAATAATAAACATAATAGCCCACATAGAAAGCCAAATAAAAAAGACGGATTTTCGCAAGTGTTCAAAGGTGGTTTTGACAACCTGCCTTTTACGTGGTAGTTAAAGCTTGAGCGAATCGAGTAGCTCAAAGAATCACTCCATAATCGAGTCCTAAGGGACTAAAGACGAGAACACTTGCGAGGTCCTATTTTAATTTAAGCTATTTTAACTATCGATTGCAATTTGAAAGAGTGTATTTAACAAGCTTGAAAGTCTTTCAAGACAAAAGAGGTGTTTATGTGTAAGAAGATGATGGCTCTGGTTTTCTTTATGGCTTTAGCATTTTTACCCTTCGGATCATATCTCCATGCTCGTGGAGGTGGCGGTGGCGGCGGTCATGGTGGCGGTGGTGGTCACGGCGGCGGCGGTCACGGCGGCGGTGGTCATGGTGGCGGTGGTCATGGTGGCGGTGGTCATGGTGGCGGTGGTCATGGTGGCGGTGGTGGCTGGCATGACGGTGGTGGTCATGGAGGTGGCTGGCATGATGGAGGTGGACACGGTGATTGGGGCGGACGTCATGGGGATTGGGGTGGTCATCATGGCGACTGGGACGGTAGGCACTGGGATCACCACGGCGATTGGGACGGCTATTACTACTACTGGGGCAGTCCTTACTATTACTCCAGTTATCCCTATTACTACAATGACTCCGATCCTTACTACTATGATACTTATCCCTATTACTACTACAACTATCCTAACAACGATGACGGGTCTGGCGTCTATTTCCAAATTGGTAATTAAGCGTTAATAAGGTAGTAATCCAAGATTACCCACGCTTCAGCTCAAGAAAGGGCTGGAACGTAATAGCCCAGGGCCACCGCTCTGGGTGGGTTTCAACAGTAGCAGCCTGTAAGGCTGCTACTGTTTTGCTATATAGTACAAGCCTTATCAGATTTGAAACTTGAAATACAGCTCGCAGGCAATTTCAAATAGCACAAAACCAGATAAGAGCAAAAGCACTGGCTTTCCACCAGGCAAGGCATACTCAGACTTTAATCCCATTTTATACCTTCCTCTCCATACCATCATAATAGGCAAAAGACCCAGCAATAGTGCGCAGCCAAAACCTCCAGCATAGTCCAGAGCTTTTAAAAAAATGTGAGGGTATAGGCAAGCAATGAAAGTAGGGGGGACAAATACAAGGGTAAATATCCACGCTTTGTTAACGTGGTTCTTTTGAATTTTGAAACCATCAGCTAAGAAATCCATCAACCCTAAGGTTACTCCAAAAAAGGAGGTCAGCAAGGCAAAAAAAGCAAAGAGCTGGCCCATGAAAAATACCGATTGGGTATTTAAAGCATACTGCAGTGGCACTACAGCGGTTTGGCCCATCTCTAAAGCTTCGGCTAACCCTCCCGGTCCATTGGTCGGTACAATCCCTAAAATGAAAAATTCCCAGAGTGCATATATACATAAGGGTAGGAAACTTCCAATTAAAATCGCTTTGCGAATCCTCGTTGGATTGTAATTCATGTAATGGCTTAACGTGGGAATAATTCCCTGAAAGGCGAATGAAGTAAAGGATACAGGGAGTGCCAGCAACGACAAGGTCCAATTTCGCGGCCGTAAATGTTCCGTGTCAATATACGAATAACCCAAAGCTATAAACCCCAAAAACGAAATAATCAATCCACCCATGAGCAGGAAATTGAATTTACCCACGAGTTTAGATCCGGCATATACAAAAGGGGAAAAGATGAGCACAAAAATTAACGAGCCCATCCAGGACGGAAAATAGCTGCCAAAGATATCGGATGCCATATTGCCGCTTCCCACAATATAAGCTAAAGTCAGGCAGTAGAATAAAAATAAGTACAAACCCCACGCTGCCAACTTGCCCCAGTTGCCCAAAGTCTTCTCTGCCATGGAGATAATATTAGCTTCTTCATGAAGCCAAAGAGATATTTCCAGGAACAATAAACCAGTAGAGGCCATAAATAGCCAACATAACAAATATATCACCAATGAGGGTAAAAACCCTCCTAGGCTAGTCAGCACGGGTAAAGCCAGCATGCCTCCGCCAATGGAGGTGCCCGCCACTAATAACGTTCCTCCCCAAATAGTCTCATTTTTATTCATAGGACCTAAAATGATGTATTCTAAATAATAATGTTTTTCAGTATAATTTAGTTTAGTTGAAAAAGCAATTGATTTTTTTAGAATAAACCATTGGAGATTTTTTTTTTCTGGACATGTAATTCGATATGAAATATTTTAAAATCTCACTGTTGTTTAAGGATAAAGTATGAAATGTCCTTATTGTCATCACTCCGAGTCCAAAGTAACGGATTCAAGAGATGCTGTAGAGCTGAATGCCATACGAAGGCGCCGCGAGTGTTTGAAGTGCTTTAGGCGTTTTACTACTTTTGAGAACATTGAGCTGACATTGCAAGTTCACAAACGCGATGGTCGCTATGAGGATTTTCAGCAACAGAAGCTGGTTTATGGATTAGAGGCTGCTTGTCGACATACAACAATTAGCCACGATCAAGTGATTATGATTGCAAGTAAAATCACCGGCGAATTAATACAAAAGGGAGTTCAAGAAATAACGACTACTGAGATCGGCAACATGGTGATGAAATATCTGCAATCTATGGATCCGATCGCGTTTATTCGTTTTGCTTGCGTATATAAAAGGTTTAAAAACATGGGTGAATTAATGGAAGCGATACATTCCATCCAATCCAAAGATGATGCCGAGCGAATTAAAAAATATGAGGAGGTAGCTGATGGCGCTCAAAAAAACTGATATAGCTCGATTTAAAAAACGATTAGAAGAAATGCGCATGCAAATCACACAGTCGTTGAGAGGGTCGGCAGATCAAGTCAAAACTCCCGATGAAGCTACCGGCTATTCCCAGCATCAGGCTGATCAAGGAACTGATGACTTCAACCGCACTATAAGCTTAGAAGTCACAACAAGGGAATACAATTTGCTCAAACAAATTGATCGAGCACTTGAGAAAATTGATGAGGGCACATATGGCATATGCGATATCTCAGGAGACGAAATACCTTTGGCTCGTTTAGAAGCTGTTCCCTATGCTACTATGACAGTAAAAGCTCAGGAACAGGTTGAAAAGGGCCTTTTGTGATGAGTTCGAACGGTGCTATCTCTAAAGATCAGGCTTGTTCATTTTCAAAAGCTATGGTTGCTCTCTTAATAGGAGTAGCAATCCTAGCTGCGGATATGCTCAGCAAATACTACACGCAAGCTATGCTGCCGTTGGCTTCTATGAGCTCTCCTGAATACCCCTTTGGAGGTATCGGAATCTTTGAAGACTTTTATGGCATTCAATTTTCCATCAACCATACCATCAACTTTGGCGCAGCTTGGGGGATTTTCAGAGATTATCCTCAAGGTCTATTTGCATTTAGAGTGATTATGGTGGCCGGTTTAATTGCATATGCCTTGTTTATCAATAAAATTCCCTCCCGGCTTATGCCTTTATCGCTGGTCATCAGTGGCGCCCTTGGTAATATTCTCGACCACTTCCTTTATGGACATGTGGTGGACATGTTCCATTTCAATTTTTGGGGATTTGATTATGCTGTCTTCAATGTGGCCGATTCAGCCATCTGCCTAGGTGTATTTTGGTTGTTTATTTTGTCATTCAATACTCCCAGCCCTTTGCCTCAGTCCGATAATAACCATGCTTAGGATGAGTTCTCCCAAAGAGCCTCCTATGCAGGCTTCTAAATGGCTTTCATTGCCTTTATTGATCGATTATTCGGAAATGCTGCAGTTATTTGCTGTCCTGGAACCTTTTGTCATTTTTCAAGTGGGAAAAGTAGTCCTGCAAGCACAGGCAGAAATCATCCCAGAGAAGTTTTTGTCTATATACAAATACTATATCGACAGCTTAAAACACGGTCAGATTCCCGAAGAACACATATACAGCTCTTATTTCAATGCTGTTTTCACCCGAACTCAAGAGGCTTTATATGCTATCGAAGTTCCTAACGGACAGCACTTGGTCAGAATATGCAAACCTGTTATTCAGCTGCAGCCGCATTCCATGGATTATTCGCCATATGATGATAAATTCCGCTCCAACGTGCATGGACCTGAAAGCATTGCTTGGGGAATTTTATTCACCTATCCTCAACTCTATTTAGATCCAGTCACTAAGGAACCTTTAAAAGTTGTAGACAACGATAATTTCCCCAATACTTATCTCTACCGCCTTTTGCAAAAATGGACAAGGACCCATACTTTGCCTACACCCTTTAGATGGGAAAACAAAACTATTCATGCGCCTATGAGAATTGGAAAAGAGTGCATACCATGGATTAATAATCACCCTCAGTTAAAGATTAAAAACCTCAAGGTGGGTTAGGGAAATGAAAAATCATACATTTCAAGAGTGGATATTGAAAAAAATGGTAGAGGGTAAAGCAACCCTTTGCGTAGCAGAATCTTGTACCGGGGGCAGGTTGGCAGCTAGGCTGACCTCAATACCCGGAGCTTCTGCCTATTTTTTAGGGGGAATGATAGTATATTCAAATGAAATGAAAACAAAATGGCTGGATGTTCCAACTACACTGCTTAATGATAAAGGGGCAGTAAGTGCAGAAGTGGCGGAAGCAATGGTCAAGGGAATTTTGGAAAAGAGCGGGTGTGATTATGCTTTAGCGGTGACAGGTATCGCCGGGCCTGGCGGAGGGACGTCGGAGAAACCTGTCGGTACCGTATGGTGTGCAATTGGCCAAAAGACGAGGCCCCTCTTATCTTGGAAATTAAACCTCACCGGCTCGCGCAGCGAAATCATGGAAGTGGCTGTAGAGGACATTTTAGCCAAATTTTACGAATATATCTAGTAAGTTGTTAGCCTGAATTACCTTCTTACTGATCCAAGTTGGATTGCATAAGGATTGAATCATCTGAAATCAGTCCTATGCTGCTGGAAATCATGAGCATCTCACTGCCAAGAGTTTTGCTGGACCGCAAAATTTGTTTTAGAAATTCTGATAAAGTTTCGAGATGCAAGGCCGCGTCTTCAACATTCTTGGTAACGCAATCATTGACAAAAGTCATGTAGGTTAGATACAAGAAATTGATAGATCCGCTAGATAACTTTGAGAAGTGTGTAGAGCGGCATATTGCAGATATAAATTCTTTCCACAAGTTATAGAAGTCTTTTAATTGTTGCTGCCGCATAGACTTCAGGATCTTATGATGGTCGTTTATAAATTCACAAACTGCAACTTCGGTTGCAAATAGCGTTTTCATCTGTAATAAATTTTGTATGTAGGATTCAAATGCCTTCTGTCTCGTTGTTTCAGTGGGATTTTCACAGAGGTATTTCTTTTGATTGCTGAGTAAAAATAATTCATATTTATGCACAGCAGTAAAGAAGTGCAGGTTTTTTTTCGACAGCAATTCTAGCAATTCCGGTAAATTTTTTGTGAAATGGTGGGTCTGAAGACTGGGGTTGGTATCCGGAAGCGGAAGATAAATGAATTTGAATACGAGTTTTTCAGCATGTTCTACATCGATCATCCGATTTTCGAACAATACACCGAAAAAGTAAGATAAAGAGTTTAAGGTTTGGTCTAGATTGATGGATTCTAAATCTATAATAGACAGCCTGTATTCCAAGATCTGACAAATGAGCATGCTGATGATGTTAACACGAATTTTCTCCGACTTATGAATGATGCACAGAGACTTGCTGAGATATTTAATATATGCATCAAGGTAGTCGATAAATTCTTTAGGATCTGCACGGTAGATCTCTTCAAAAGCATGTGCTAAAATCGGCATGCAAGGTTTATATATTTCAGGTCGTTTGAAAAATGTAGAGCCATAGACTTTAGATAGCATGACGAGTCTCTTGGAGTTTGCTTCCGTTCGCGAAACATCGTGGATTTTGAATAGAAGATTCAGTATAGGAGTAGCTTCAGGATAATCAGAGAGATTTTGAGAGGGTAATTTTAACAGATAGATTGTTATCAATGGAGACACACCCGTATTTAAGCTTTCGATCTTAGTTAAACTCTTCACAAGAGCATGTAAAATCTTTTTGGCAGTGGGCTTGGGCAGTGTTTTATGGGTAAAGAGATATTGAAGAGCCAAAACGCAACCTGTTTCGATATAGTTTTTAGTATTATGTATGATTTCTAATACCGAGAGAATTTCATCAGGTTCTAGTTTATGTTCGGCCAGCCGACAATAAAAATCTAAGGTGGGAACGTCGAGTTTTACATTTTGATCAATCCACGCAAGGGTTAATTGCAGGAAAGGGATTTTTCTCTGAGAGGTAAGATGTAAAATTAATTTATTCAGTGTTTCCATTAGGGTTTTGGAATTCACATTCATTCTACTTAAAGTCTGTGGGAGTTCTTGCATGAAACGTGCGAATTGCTCCTCATTGCCGGCTTGGCATACTAAGAGAATATGGGTCTGCTCTAGTATATTTAGCAGATGAACTTTTTTCTCGTTTAGAGCGCTGATGTTTTGTTCCATTTTATGGATGATATCTTGAGGATTAACTTTTAACTCTGCTTCGATGCTTCTGAAAGCATTCAGCCATATCTGCAGAAGATCCGGGATATATTCAAGCTGATATGCGAAAAACTTTTCAGCGGAATGCACAAAGAGTTTTTCTATAAAATCAAGCCTCTCAGATTGCAATGAAGCATCATCCAAGCTCGTAATCACCATTTTTGCTATGCTGAGCATATTGATTAGAAAAGAGGGGTGTTTTTGACCAGCATCAAGAATCGTTAAGCAAAAAGCTAAACGCTCTTTTGGATACTTGAAGCTTAACAAAACGGTTTCAAAATCCGGTAAAAGAAATATAGAGATAGCCTTATGTAATTCATAGTCCATGCCACTGATGTCCGCCAAGATTAACTTCCACTGCTCGAATGTCAAGGTGTACCCTTTACTCGGAATCAAAAAGAAAATTTTTAGCAGGTCGTAATTTTTCGCTTTCAGGATGTGTTGGAGTACTCGTGTAATATGTTCTTGTAAGTCTGAAATCTCAATATGCTGGTGAAACAGCTTAAATTGCTGGTCAAGCACTATAATGGATCTCAGAGGCATCTCATAGAGATGTCCCTGTAAAAGCTTAAACATGTCTTTAGCCAGGACATTTTCATGATCCTTAATTACTGCTAATTGATGCTGGATGAGCTTCTGAAATAGGAGATCATCGGCGCTTATAACCCTTTTTATCAAATTCATAGTGACATTTAGATATGCAATTTCGTCACAAGGAAGACCGCTTTTTTCCACGAAATTCAAGTACGAGGTCACAAGCAAACTTTCTTGCAGGAGAAGTTCATCATCTTGACAGGCGCAGAATGAAGAATAGTAAAACGATTGAATTGGCTGCATATCAGCCGACTTTTCACTATGATCAAGAATCCACAGAACCACATCAAGGAATTCAAAAGAAGGCTTTGTGTGGATCGAGGATAGTTGTTTCTGCAAGAACGCATATAGGCATTCTGTCGTTTGAGGGTATAACTCCAAGCATAATTTGTGGCATGCCATTTCTTTTAAAAGGGATTTGAAGAGAGTTTCATGGCTACACGCAAATTCCATATTGAATATAAAATGCTGCTGACTAGTTAGCAGAGTATTAAGCTCCTCCTCAGCTTCCAAACTCTCTGTTTGCACAGATAAACAACGGCTAAAAGCCTCGATCACAGGAAATTGTCTATCGGTTGGTAGCACAGAGATAAGCTGCAGCAACTGTTTGAAGATATCAAGGGTGTATTTCCTATACAGAGTTTCGTTTGTAGAGGCGGAATCAGCCAGTTTGAGTAAGATTTGCGAGGCCTCGTCTGGTCTATAAGGTAAAAGTACCGCAGCTAAAGGATGTGTGCAGAGTGTTTGTATCTGCAGCAACGGTAGTGGAGATTCCTGTGAAAGGGTGTCTAGAATCTTTAGAAAAAAAGTAACTACAGAGGTCTCTTTTTCAATACCTGAAAATAATCCATGCATGAGAAATTCAATGCAATCGATTCGGCAAGCAGAGTCTT
>CAYMKI010000139.1:0-8302 GCA_964390695.1 uncultured bacterium | reverse complement strand
ACCTCAGCCTTGGCTACCCGAAGACACCTTCTTAGTCTGCTTTGGCCTCTTCCTGCAGCTTCAGGACCCTAAAGGCGAGATTTCTATGGCCAGAGGCTATATGAAAAATATGCTGCCCGAAGATGTGTATGATTTCTTTGTGCACAACGGCTCGGCCTGGCAAGCTTCTCTTGATGCTTCTTACAAACCTTCCTTGCCCATTCCTCCGGAAGAATCCTTTGCCTATCTGCTTCCTTCGCCACAGGAATCCTCTCTTTCCTTGGAGGATATTAAGAAAGCCTCGGAATTCCACGTAGGAGGCAGCAATCAATGGGCAGTGCAAGGCAGCCGCTCTCATGATGGCAATGCCATGCTGGCCTGTGATATGCATCTCAAGCTTTCTCTTCCGGGTATTTGGTATCGCGCCGGGTTTATTTATCCGAACGCATCGGGTGATCCAGTCAGCGTTTATGGAGCTACCCTTCCCGGTTCTCCTTTTATGATCATTGGCAGCAATCAAAATATTGCCTGGGGTTATACCAATGCCTGCATAAACACCACGCATTTGGTGCTTTTAGACCAAGACGCGCAAAGCAATGAAGGCTATAAAACGCCCACGGGTCCGCAAAAGTTAGAAACTGAAGTCGAGGTTATCAAGATCAAAGGACAAGATCCCTTCTCTTATCCAATAAAAAAGTCGCTATGGGGACCAGTACTGAATGAGGAATTTTTTGGCCATCGCGTAGCAGTATCATGGATTGCGCATGATCCAGCCTGTATGAATATGAACCTTATAAAATTTGAAACTGTAAAAAATGTCGATCAAGCATTACAGGTTGCTAAGGAAGTACGCGTGCCAGTATTAAACTTTATGGTAGCAGATAAAGAAGGGCATATTGGATGGACGCTCATCGGAGGTATCTTTGAACGCTCGGGATTTGAAGGAAATACGCCAGAATCACTCAGCGATGGAACAAAGAAGATTCAAGGGTATAAAGACAGTAACGCCTATCCAGCAATTACAGACCCTTCTCAGGAATATTTGTGGACAGCCAACAATCGCCAATTAGGAGATGAATGGGTGCATGTAATGGGAAGAACAGGCTTTGTCAATGGAATGCGAGCCTATCAAATCCAGAAGAACCTCGCTCAAGCAAACTTCTTAGATGCACAGAAAATGCTTGAACTGCAGATGAATAATGAAGCCACCTTTTTTGATAGGTGGCATAGTTTAATGCTCGACCTATTAGAACAAGCACAAACTACAGCCTCAAGACAAGAACTCAAAGCTATTATTGAAAAATGGGATCATTGCTGCAATTCCGACTCGGCAGCCTTCTACTGGATCAGAAGCTTTAGAAAAATAGCCCTTCACAACATCGTTTCTAGACTGTTAGCGCCATGCATTTCGGCCTATCCATCGTTTCCTCTGGCCTATTTTGACTTTGAAGAACCTGTCTGGATGATTGTCAGCGAAAAGCCCGCTTATCTCGCTGCATCGAGTTTTAATAACTGGCATGAGGAATTAATGTCTTACATAGACGAGATGATTAAGGATACTCCATCCTCTAAGCTAAAAGAAGAGACTTGGGGAAAAAACGCCTATTTAAAAATTCAACACCCCATGCACGAGTCATTACCCATATTCCAAGAGTGGCTTCGTATGCCGCACAGCCATATCTCTGGCGACTATTATGTTCTCCGTTTTCATACTTCTTCAGAAGGTGCTTCACAGCGTATGGTGGTCAGCCCGGGCAAAGAAGAACAGGGAATTTTTCAGATGCCTGGAGGTCAATCCGGACATCCTCTGTCTCCCCATTTTTGTGATTGCCACGAAGACTGGCTGAAAGGGCATCCGACTCCTTTTTTACCTGGAAAAACAGAGCATACGCTAGTTTTAACCCCGACGGTTAAGTAACAAATTCTACTCATTGCAAGCGCCTAAAATCTGCAGAGTATTTTTTCCTAGGTTATCTTTAACGAGCAAGCTTTCCAGTTTGTGGCTCAGTTTAGTTCTAAACACCTGGTCGTGAGTTGATTCACAGCCGGTGTTTTCGTCTTGATGGGTTAATTCGTGGCACAAAGTTTCCATTAGCGAAGCAATCTGTTCTATATCTTTTACTCCGAATTCCATTTTGCCTGCCGAATTTTGATCGGCTTTACCTAACAACATTGAAAGATAAATAACTGTCAAGCTGCGTTTATTTATATATATGGTATTTGATCCTCTAAACGTATAAGCGTTTCTATTATCAGCCTTGTCATAAAATTTAATTTCGATTTCTTTATTTAAGAGATCTTTTGCTATTGCTTTGAGGATAGCAGCCAATTTCTCGTAGGATTTGTCCGGCATAGGAATACACAAATGTTTTTGCGTTTGTATATTACCTATCGTTTTTGCACATGCATAAACAAAATGCTGTAGAACACCATCAATTACAGGATCTAGATTCAAATCGTCTTTAAGATCTTCTACATGTTCATTTATTTGTTTTAGCGTTTCTTGGAGATCGAGGTTTTGCAGGTTTTCTGTCCATTCGCCTGTAGAGTTGATTAGGTTCAACTTTTTAAGTATATCGACAAATTCCTGGCGAAGGGTGGCCAAAGTAGGTTCGTTTGGCAATACCGGCAGGTGAATCATTACCTGTGCCAGACTTCGCGAGTTCGATAAGGTCTCCTGTATAAATGTGTTCAGCGAATCTAGATTCGATGCTCTATCAACCGCCTTAATACCTTGAATCATTTCTACGGATGATCTGGATGTTGAGTTAAAAGACAAGCTCAGCGAAGAGCTCTCTTCTATGGGTTTAAAGAACTCTTGAACTTTATCCAACAAGCAATTTTTGGAATCCATCATTTGTGTATCCAACAGCTTTGTCCAATCATTAGAGTTCAGGGCTTTAATCATATGTTGTACGTCAGGATCTGAAACCTGATAATTTACTCTAAAATCATTCCAGAAATCTTCTGATAACAACTTGAAATGTTTAGGGTCTTTTAGGCAATGATTTATACCATTATAAATAGCACCCCTCAGCACTCCTCTTTGGAGGGCTTTTGTTAAAGACGAATCATTAATGCTTTGATTTCGGGTCATGTTTTGGTCTAGATGAGGAAGATAAATACAAAAACGAGCCCTATCCTTTTGCATTAGCTCTTCTAGTTCATGTGGAACAAGACTAAAACAATCCTCAGGGATTGCGCCTAAGCCCAGGTCTTTCCAATAGACCCCTTCTTTGGTTTTGTTAAGTATAAATTTTATTTCACCTTTATCTTGACCCTCTTCCATCCACGGTTCGCTATACTCTGAAACGACTTGAGCTATAGAACTGCCAGCAATGGGATAGGACTGAAAGTGAACTTCGACATTTTTAAGGCTTTGGCAGCAATTGGTAAATTCTGATTTCATCTGTATAATTTCTCTAGAAGGATCTGAGACGCCTTTTTTCAAGATCAAGGTCGTGCCTTTGCCGATATTGTCATCAGAGGTAGCTTGCTGCAGTGTAATTCCCTCTCCCATTTTTTCAAATAATAATCTGGAGGCCAGCCCGTCTTTATAGGTTGAAACATAAACAGAATTAAATTCATGAAACAGAGTGAAAAAACCCCAGCCGAAGTTAGGATCTAGATCCAGTGTGCGCTTTGTTGTATAACCCGGAGTTTTCAGGGCCTTTAATTCTTTACTACCCATGCCCTGCCCATTGTCTTTAAGGATGATGGCGATTTCTTTGTCTGGAGTCAAGTGCACCTCGACATCTAACTGATCAGCTCCTGCTTCAAGGCTGTTTTTAACGACTTCTTTAATCCAACTAAAGGGTTTGTGTGACTGCAACGTTGCGCTTTGAATGCGGGACAAGGCCAACTTTTCGTTATGGATATAAGCTAACACATCGGGATCTTGGTGCAAAGGCAATGCTTTAGCTATATCTTGCGGGTAAACGTAATTACAGGTCTTAAACTCTTCATTACCAAGACTCAAAGCTGCATAGATGATGCTGCGTGTTCTCGGCTGTAGACACGAATTTTTTTCCAGCAACGCCAGATACTTTTCACGCGCGGCCATTTTGGTAGCAAGAGAGGGATTGTCCATGTGATCTGCACATGCTAAAGCGCACTCACAAAGGTCTTTAGTCTCTTCTGGTGAAGGTATGTGTAAAGGTCCATTTTGCAAGTTAATGGGTCCATCTTGCAAATTGATCATATTGCCAAATACTAAGGGTCCTGGTAGATTTTGAACACGTCGCTTAAAAATTTCGTTTTGAATACAAGTCGCAAGTTTATTATTTAATCTAATAATATCGTCTAAACTATCATTTAATTCATTCAAACAAGTCAAAACAAGGTTATCGTCAGAAAAACCTTTAAAGATAGTTAAACTATTTAAAAAAACATTTTTATTAAATAGAAAATTAAAACTAAAATTAAACAAATAATGAGACTGCAATCTCAAGTATAACTGAAATAGCCTGCAATGATTTAAAGAGTTGTTCTTTAAACAATCATTGACAATATAAATCAAATCATCATAAACATATTTATTAAAAAGCATGGAATTAAATAAACCTTGATCATGTATTGAAATCAAAGAGAAAAACAAAGTCAATTTATCAAATTCATTATCGGGTAAATTTAACAAATAGTTTACATCATGCAATCTGAAAAGATTTCTTAACAAGTTTTTCCTTACCTCTATAAAGGGAATCTTTAAAATCAATTCCACGTGTAAATCTGTAAACATGTTTTGCGCGAAATTGGGTATACAATTAGCGCCATTAATTGGATCCGCACTGTCTATAGACAGAACCAATTTTTTCCATCTCAAGTAGTGCTCACTATAAGTTTCAAAAGGATGTATCCAGGCTTGGAATCGCATATCATAAGGAGCTTTAAGCAATCCCTTTAGGTATTGCCTATAGAGAGATAATTCCTCAGGGCTATTCTTAATCACAGAAACAATTCTCTCTATAATTTCTTTCACCAGATCATGTTTTAAATCCACTAATGAGTAGATACGTAAACAATCTTCCACCTCCCCAAGTAAAGCTAAATTAGGATTTTGACAGAGGGTATGATAGAGATACCTGACGGTTTGAGTCCTAAATATAAATTTATTTTCCGGACTTAAGATTTTCAGAGTGCGTTGCCTAGTTTCCTCTGGATAGTTCTGAGCGCTCTCACTATGGAGCTGCTGTACAAAGGAATAATACTGATCTCTATCGTTGACGAAAGTATCGTTTTCTTCTTCCAACGCCTGTGAAGGTTGAGATTGGGACGATTCATCTGCAGATGATGTTTGTCTATGGTGACTAGAGGTTGTTTGTGAATAGTGAATATTTGTTGCTTCAAAAATATGATCTAAAGGTATTTTACCTATAATTTTTCTTTGTTCCATCCACTTATTCAGCAAAGTCATGTTAAATAGGGTTAAAGCTCTCGATGTAGGATGGTTTAGGCGGCTGTCTACAAAAATATGTTTAGTATATTCTAGTTGACAAAGCACTAAAGGCTCTTGGAGATTAGCTTCTATCCAGTGATAAATGAGGTTTCCGCTTTGATAAAAGCTAGGAACTCTCAAGTGCATTAAATATTCAGGATTGAGCATCAGGGAGTTCTTAAGATTAGATGATCCCAACTCAGCCAATGCAGGCAACAAATTATAATTAAAGCCTTGCAAAGACATCTTCAAATCACGAATAAGGTTTAATCGATCTTCAGTAAGAATAGGATAGAGTGCATTCAAGACACACGATTTATCCTCAAAATTCAACGTATCAGATTTCAATATAGTGCTGATAGCATCTTTAAGGTTCTTTACCATATCCGAATCTTTAAAATTCACTACAGCTCGATCATGCGTCAAGGGCAATCGATGAAAATTCACAACCATTTGCAAAGGGACAAAATCCTCATCCAAGGTGATTTGTTGAACTTTCTTACCCCCTTCACAAATAAGCAAAGACCCTACTTGATCCTGCTGCAACATAGATGAAAAATATATAGCCCCCCAATCAAAGCGTATCTCTTTCAAATTCTCGGAAATACATACGTTGGTATTTTCAGATATCTTTTGAGCAGCTATAATTTGGTCATTACCTGATTGCTGGTGATTAACACGTTGATTATTTATCAAGATGGGTGGGGATAGGACAAAGCCGAAATTATTTTGTATCGATTCTTGGATCTCAAGAGAAGAAGCATTCACCAAAGGAGAAACAATTTTAAATCGCGTTCCTGAAGAGGAAGAACTTCCTGGTTTTTCCTGGATATCTAGTTGTACTCTTCCATTCTTTTCGAAAAATTTCAACTTCAATCGCTTTTGGTTTCGCGTGGAGTCTACTGTGATTTTACGGTGAATCTCGCGTGTTTCAATATGTATTTCTTTAGATGCTTGGTTTTGACTAAACGTAGCTTCAAACGCTTTTCCTTCTAAGGTATAAGGAATTTTTATCTCCCAACCCTGTTTTGTCTTACAAAATCTCGGAATGGAGCTTTGACTTGCCAATGTATGATATAGCAAGTAATAAAAAATCGACAATCCCCCCTGACCAAAACGCCCTGTCACACCTTCAAGTCCCTTATTAAGGGAGAAAATCGCCGAAGGATTAGAAGAGCGCCCTGGAACAAAATAATTGACAAGCGTTTCAAATCCAATACCGTCTCCTTTGTCCACTATCTCTAAGCGATCTGCATTAAAAATGATGGACAAATTCTCTTCCATAAGCTTGCTGCGGGCCTGCGCATCTATCGCATTTGAGATGACTTCTTTAACGGAATCGGCGATAGGATGGGAGAATTGCTTGAAAATTAGGTTGTGGATTAAATGCTGAATATTTTTTAGTTCATCTTCAGTACATTCAAGAGGATAGCGAAATCTTTCGGCAAGATCCTTCAAGGAGCCTATGCTTTCCGGAGCCAAAGGGGTTAGTAGCTGGATTAATTCCGTTAATTCAATCTCCTTGCCATCCAGTAATTGTCTCAAGGACGAAAAAGAAGATGGAATGATTGCGTTGCTATTAATATTAATTCCTGTTTTTATATCAGTATTCATAGAATATTTTTTTTTATTTTGAAGTTTTAATTTAGTTCACTATTATATAAATATCTGGATTGATATACAACGTGAAATAACATGGATTATCTTTTTGTGACTGAACCTCATGCATAATTAATTTCCTTGCCCCTGCCCGTGCCCGTGCCCCTGCCCGTGCCCCTGCCCCCGCCCCAGCCCCAGCCCCAGCCCCTGCCCGAAATTTAAAACACAAAGATACGCAAGATTAATTTGAATGGGTTTGAACCACAGAGCGCAGTGAGGGCAGTGAGACAAGTGTGAGCACACGAATAATGTAGTGTGTGTGCAGAATTAAATAATATGACCTCTGAGATCCGCAAGAGTAATGTGATAGGGCTTGAACCACAGAGTGCAGTGAGGGCAGTGAGACAAGTGTGAGCACACGAATAATGTAGTGTGAGTGCAGAATTAAATAATATGACCTCTGAGATCCGCAAGAGTAATGTGATAGGGTTTGAACCACAGAGCGCAGTTCTGTGAGGTACTCATTTGCTGCAGACCTTTGTTATATATCCCTCAGTATGCTCTGTGGGCTCTGTGGTTTTAAATTTGTTATTTTATGAGGGTTGGTGAATAGTCACCAGAGATCCTTTTGTTAAAAGGTTCTCTTACAATAAATTTTCTAATACATGAATTTGAGCAGAAGCCGCTTCCCAGTCTAAGAATGCCTGATCGAGCTTTTGTTCAAGTGCTGATTTTTGCGCCAAGATTTTCTCAATTTCTTGTTTGGGAGTATTAAGATAGAACCCCTCAGAGGCGAGTTGATGGTCGAGGTCGGCAATTTGCTGTTCTAGCTTATGGCAAAGATCTTCCGCCTGTTTAATTTTTTTTTCCAACTGAGTTTTGGCGCGCTGTTTTTGCTTTTGCTCTTCATAAGAACTCTGATTGGACTGCTTATTTACCGTTGTGCTTTTGGGTGCTTTATTGCCAGCAAGCAGATCGTAGTCTTTCTTAGCCAAATATTCGTCCAAGGTGCAAGGAAAATTTGCAATGCCCTCACAAGACAATTCGACGATGCGGTTAGCTAATTGCGAAACAAAATAGCGGTTGTGGCTGACCAATAATAAGGTCCCGTCGTAATTTTGCAGAGCTTCGACCAAAACCTCCACAGCTTCCATATCCAGGTGGTTGGTGGGTTCATCGAAGATGAGCACATTATGCTTCAATAGCATCATTCTCGCGAGTAACAAACGGGCAGCTTCTCCACCGCTCAGGACCTTGACGGATTTGTGTACTTCATCGCCGCTAAACAGC
>CAYMKI010000138.1:2781-8351 GCA_964390695.1 uncultured bacterium | reverse complement strand
GTGCATCAGGATCTGCCAACACACAGCGGGTATATAAATTTATCACTAAAAAAATTCCATACAAATGCCGCTGGGTTCTCAAACAACGTAATGCTGACTCTAACAGAAATTTAATGTTTTCATTTTTCTCCAAGTATTTTTCAGCACAAATATCGACTTTAAGGTAAATGGCGCAGAGCTTGCCTTCGGCAGGAAGAATCTCTTCCAGTTCTTTTAAATATACTGCCGAAGACTCTGCCATCGGCGATTTACTGAGGGTCTGCTTGCATTTGTCTATAAATCGGTAGAGGGGCAAATTATTGCCCTTGGATATATGTTCAGGTTTTAAATAAACATCTGTAAGCAGCTTCATGCTAGCCAAAGCCCTAATCACAAAAGAAGAAACATGAATAGGCTTTGGCAATTGCTCCAACGATGAAACATTGGAATTTGTGATGGGAGCGTTGGATGCTGTGGTTAAATTGCTTGACTCACCACTATTTGTATTCATAATACTTAACCGCTTTTAAAATAAATAATTTACTATTATAAACTCATAAATTTCAACAAACAAAAAAACAACTCAACCGACCTCTATTAACAATTAAAACAAGACACTATAACTTAAACCAGGTTTATAAAATAGAGTTTTTTTTTGCCCCTCATTTGATAGGTGAATTCCCAGGGGTGATAAATTTAGGAAAGAGATGTCAATTTATACTGTGAACAAATTTGAGAATTATGAATATGTTGGCCTTTAAGCCGCGTCAACGGCACTATATATCACCTCACCGAGTTTGGTGAGCAAACTCGGTGAGGTGATATATAGTCAGGAATAATTACTCCCTGTCACTGTCTGTAATTAATCTGTTCAAGTCCGCTTGATACTTCTTATAAACTTTGCCTGAAATTTTTTCTTTATCATACAGATGTTTAATCAGAATTCTCCCGTTTGTTTCACACTCTTTCACCTGGGCATTTAAATCCCTGAGAGCCGAAAGCAATCCTTTTCGTATATCGGAGTTGAGGCCTAACTTCTTCAAATCTGCACGAGCTAATTTTTCCAGGGCAGCTAAAATAGCTCCTAGTACGGCAAAATCTGTGAAGAGGTCCTGTTCGGAAATAACCATGGACTGACAAGGATCCATAGCACTGCCATCGTTTTGTTTTAAATAATTAACTATTGCCGATTTTTCATAGGTGATGCCGGTGGGGATGAAAACGGGGTAGGAAAATAACTCCGTGGTCAACGGACACAGCCATTCCATAGTTTTGTTATCTTGATATAGCTTCAATAAAGCAGGTAACATAGCGCCTAATCTACCATCCCTTTTCCAATCAATGAAGTCGCTTCTTATTTTTATACTAGCGACAGGAACCGACACCGTCAAACCGATCCCAGCTCCCACCCCAGCCCCTATCAATGCCCCTGGCGGCAACCCTGTGGGACCGGCTATTGCAAACCCAACGCCCGCCCCAATGCCCGCTCCGATAGCGGCACCTGCCAAGACAGACCCCCCCACAAGCACGGGTCCATTTAGCAATGCCTTGGTGGTGTTTTCGTCTACATAATCTCTGGCTCTATTTTGACAGGATTTTAAGTCATTTTTTGACCATTTTTTTAGAGCTTGATGGTAAACGCGCCCTTTTTCCTTAGGGTCTTCGAGTTTCTTTTTTTCGGCGATAATTTCCTGTATTTGGCAGGGCAAATTTTCTGTGGCTATTTTTTGCGTTTTCACCACCTGATTGACACGAGGACTTTCGGCACCCTCCTCCAACATCAAAACGTTTGCTGTTGTACCAGAATGGAGTTGTGAGGTTACATGCATGGATCTACCTTTCTTTAAGAATTCAAGTTTTATGTCTATTCAGCGCGGGAGTGTAGCAGGTTATCCGCATCGGTGCAAGCTCTTTCAACACCCACACATGGGGATATATTGTCGATAACTCCCCTAAAAGTTGAAGGTTTCTTTGATGGTGATTTTGTTCATGGAGGTGTTTTGTAGAAATCCCCCCCACTTACCCGCAACTTATCTTCAACTTATACACACCCTTTTTCCCCATCCATTCCGAGAGAAAGTTATGAACTTATGAACAATCCCACAACACAAGAGGAAGAAGAAGCATCTTGTATATAACACTCTTCTTCTATGAAACTTGTTTAAAAAAAAATTTCATCAAAACTTTCACAACGATTTCAAGGTCTTTATTTTTTCTTTCACCCTATTTTCCACAAAAGAAGGCACCCAACAACTCAAGTCGCCTCCGAAAAAAGCAATCTCTTTCACCAAAGTTGAACTTATGGCCGAGAATTGGGGATCGCCAAAGAGCACAAGCGTCTGCAAACCCGAGAGCTGCAAGTTGGCCCATGCATGTGAATATTCAGCATCGAAATCTTGAACCGACCTTAAAGCTCTGATAATCACCTGAATCTTGTGCATTTTGGCAAAGTCGGCTGTAAGTCCTTGATAGTGCTTTATTTCGACATTGGCAATATGGGCTGTGGTATGCGCCAGCATATCTTCCACCTCTTCCGGTGAAAAAAGAGCCTGTGATTTATGAGCATTGACCGCAATCCCCACAACGAGGTCATCGAACAGAGACGCAGCGCGTTCAATGATGTTTAAATGTCCATAGGTCAACGGGTTAAAAGACCCCATAAAAAGAGCTTTTGGCATAGCAAATCTTCCCCTGTTGATTTTGTTGATAACCATACGCATTCTTTTGTTCATAAACCAAGCCGCGTTGTCGAAATGTTGAGATTGTGCCTGATTTGATCAACTTGTATACAAGCTTTCAAACAAGCGTTTTCTCTCGAAAACTGTGAACTTATGAACAAATCCCCACAGTATGAAGAAGAAGAAATAAAAACTATATAATTTTATTTCTTCAAAAGAAAGCGTTGAAACATATTGCATTTCGACGTAACCTATAAAGCATGGAAATAAGCTTTAGACCCGACTATTTATTCGACCTCACCGGCTTCAAATATGCCGCCCTCTTCGATCAAGCTGTCTATGCTTGGGAGGCAATCCCTTTCATTTCCTTGTTTCTTAAAACGCTGCCGCTGGGAAACATAGAAGTCAACATTCCTCAAGGGGTTCATTTAGTCAATCCCGCGCAAATATCCATAGGCAAAGGCACAACCGTAGAACCCGGAGCTTACATAAAAGGGCCTTGTGTGATTGGGGAAAATTGCAGCATCCGCCACGGGGCCTATATTCGAGGCGATGTGATCACCGGCGATGGGTGCGTTATAGGTCATGATACCGAAGTCAAAAACGTCCTGTTTTTAAACCACGCACATGCTGCCCACTTCGCCTATATCGGCGACTCCATCCTCGGCAACCATGTCAATCTTGGCGCTGGCACCAAACTGGCCAATCTGAAGCTAAACCGCCAAGAAGTGATTGTGCAAGGACGGCACGCAAAGATTCGCACCGGCTTGCGCAAATTTGGCGCCTTAATTGGCGATGGCTGCCAAATCGGCTGCAATGCGGTCCTCAATCCCGGCACCATCTTGGGAAAAAATGTCGACTGCTTTCCGTTAGTCAATCTCGGCGGCGTGGTGGAATCTAACCAGGTCATCAAAATTCAGCAGAATCTTTCCTTTACATCAAAAGCCCAATAGTTTTAAACTAAGGGGATCATTGTGAATAATATGTTTATGGAAACAAAATCGTTAAAATTAGATAAGTTATTATTGCCCTACCAAGAGCAAATCAAGCAGGCTATCAAGGCTCACATTCCCTTATTGGGCCCTACAAACCTTTTGCGCGAGGCTTGTGAATATGCTCTTTTGAATGGCGGCAAGCGAATTCGCCCTGCGTTCGTTTTGATGTTGGGAAAAGCCCTGGGTGGGGCGGCTGATGTTATGCCTGCGGCTTTAGCTATAGAGTTTTTTCATTCCGCCTCTTTGGTCGCTGACGATCTGCCGTGCATGGACGATGACGATGAGCGCAGAAATAAACCTTCGGTACACAAGAAATATGGCGAAAACCTGGCCATTCTGGTCAGCTATGCCTTGATTGCTGCCGGATACAACGCTTATGTGCACAACGCCCGCCTCCTTCAACAAGCGCGTCTTCCTCACTCTCCTCATAGCGAAGCTATCTGTGTATTAACACTGGAAAACGCCACCTACAATACTGGCCTGAATGGGGCTACGGGCGGGCAGTTCTTGGATATCTCTCCCCCCGACCTTTCCCTGGAAACACTCCGTGAGGTGATGCATAAAAAAACCGTTTCGCTATTTGAAATTTCCTTTGTTTCCGGCTGGCTGTATGGCGGAGGAAAGATTTCTGCCCTGCCCTTGGTAAAAAAGGCCGCTTCGCATTTTGGCATGGCTTTTCAGCTTTTAGATGATATCCAAGACATGCAACAAGACGCCCTGAATGAACGCTTCGTAAATATGGCCGCAGTGAAGGGTCTGGAAGCTACTGAGAACATGATTCGCACCGAAATAGCCCTCTATAAGCAAACCTTAACAGAGCTGGGAATTGCGTTGCCGGAGATGTTCGAAATCGTAGATTTGATATAAGCACATGCCGTTTTGTTTTTTACACTTGCATAATACCCCGATTTTTGAGCAGCTTCAAATCGAAGAAGCTTTACTTCGAAAGGACGACAGAAACTGGCTGATCATCAACGAAGGCTCCCCTAAAGCCATTGTTTTGGGCATATCAGGTAAAACAGAGCTGCTAATCAATAAGCCAAAATGGACTCAAAATCCCGTGCCCCTGATTCGCCGCTTCAGCGGAGGAGGGACAGTCTTTGTGGATGAGAACACCCTCTTTGTCACTTTTATCGGCAACGAGCCCGATTTGCAGGTTCCCTGCCAGCCGCAAGCTGTAATGGAGTGGACTCAAAGTCTATATTCGGAAATTTTTCCCGAATTGGAATTTGGCGTGCGGGAAAATGATTATGTCATCGGGTCGAAGAAATTCGGCGGCAACGCCCAGTATATGTGCAAGCAGCGTTGGCTGCACCATAGTTCACTGCTGTGGGATTATCATCCGGATAATATGGAATATCTGTTGATGCCTCCCAAAACACCTCACTATCGGGAGCGGCGCTCTCATCGAGATTTTCTGTGCAGCCTTAAGCAGCACTATCCAAAGAGGTCCGATATCACGCACAAATTAGCAACAGCTGTTCATGAGCGCTATGGAATGACTTCTAAAACGGTGTTTGAAGCGTTAAGCTATAAAGAAAAACCTCATCGTCAAGCGACTTGCAGGGTAGAAGCCTTGAGCTGATCGCTCAACACAGAGGGCTCTGTGGTTGATTTTTGTTTTATCAAATGGATATAGCGAGAGTTATAGCCAAAAATCAGGAGGCACATCAGGAGTGAGATGCCCGTGTAATAAAACTACCACAGAGCCCACAGAGGACACAGAGAGGGAAATACGTCGACCCGATATTACGCACAAAACAGTAATAGTAATCCACAAGCTCTGAGGAATCAGATCTAAATCATCAAGAGACCTCCAGAGTAGAGGCCTTGAGCTGGTCGCACCCCCTCTGTGGTCTCTGTGGGCTCTGTGGTTGATTTTTGTTTTATCAAATGGATATAGCGAGAGTTATAGCCA
>CAYMKI010000138.1:0-2681 GCA_964390695.1 uncultured bacterium | reverse complement strand
GTGAGATGCCCGTGTAATAAAACTACCACAGAGCCCACAGAGGACACAGAGAGGGTTAAATTTTCAGACGACGGATGCCTTCAACTAATCGCTTTACATTAAAATTGATAAGCAATCCTCTTTGACAACATCCATAAAGGCGTAAATAGGACAGTAATTGTGCTTCGTGTATTGGAGCGATGGTATTGACAGACTTAATTTCTATAATTACTTTGTCTTCTACAACCAAATCCATACGATAGCCGCAGTCTAGAATCACATCTTTGTAATAGATGGGAAGTGGTTTTTGGGTTTCAACCTTCAACTGTCTTAGTCTGAGTTCATAAGTGAGACAAGCTTCGTATGCAGATTCAAGTAAACCGGGTCCTAAAGCACGATGTACATCAATAGCCGCTCCGATGATATTATTTGTCAAAGGGTCTGTTTCCCGCTCTTCTATTTGTTTTAATCTGTTTAGATTAGTTAAATTATACAAAAAAAACTTTGGGGTATCTGGTTTATATTTATATTACATCAGTGTCGCCTTGCGACAACTATAGGATAGAGGCTTTGAGCTGATCATCCATTAGATCCTTCTTTGCCGGATACATCGTGGGAGGTGGGGTCTGTTCTCTTGGCTTCTGATTGTGCGCTGTTTGCCGACTGTGTTTGGCTGGTAGGCGCGACTTGAGGGCCTCCAGATGAAGCCAGCGGGTCGTCTTTGTCTTTGGGTTTTATAGGCGAAGTTGAGATGGAGTTCGTCGGAGTTGTTTTGGGCGTAATTGGACGCCTCACCCCCCCAGGGCGGGAGATTTCCAAGGGTGTAGAGCTCACCTGTTGCGGTTTGACCTCCACCGAAGGCTTTTGATAAGGCAAGGTGGCTTCCACATGCAGTGCCACGAAATCTTTGTGAAGCAGTTCTATCTGCTCTTCTACAGGACCTATAATGAATTGATTAAATGTTTCATTGGCCTGTTTGATTTCCTCTTGAGAGGCGTTCATGCGGCTGATGACGGATTGGGTGTAAATTTTGTTTATAGTTTGTAGTCTTTCTACGCTTAATATATTTTTGATTTGCTTTCCGAAGGTGTTGTCTTCCACACGAACCCATCGTTTGCAATTTTCGAAAAAGGCATTAGACTTTATATCGGCCTCGGATTTCGCTTCGGGAATGATCAAGGCGTCAATTTTTTCACAGAAAATTTCCAAAGATGTTTTAAGTGGTGTTTTGCAGGGATCCTCGAGCGAGCACTTATTTTGTAGGCACACGTTTGTTTCCGAGCAGCACGGAAAAGCGCAGTCGATTACTTTGATCCAATTGTTAATGTGATTGATCACGCTATCGGACTTGTTTTCCTCTTTCTTCTCTTCAGCAGGCTTTTCTGTTTCGGTTTCTTTTTTTTCATAGGTCTTGCGCAAAGCCGCTAAGCCCGGTTTAACGATATCCTGCAAGAAGACGCACATGTCGGCCTGGTAGTCTTTGTCCCAAGCATATCTGCGGATGACCGTGATCAGTTCTTCGTCCATGATAAATAAATCTTTCTGACTTGCCCCAAACCAAAATCGCGAAATTCCCTGAGTGGCACTTTTGAATAGGTTGTTGGGCTCCATGGGGGAAAATTTAAAGATGTTTTTATTTTCGGCAAAATAATCTGTTTTATACTTGGTATATTTGTTTCGCATGGGGTGCAGCCCAAATTCCATCAAAGCCGCAAACCCATAGACTTTGTCTGTCGTTTTGTCTATCGCAGATTGTACTTTGGCATCTTGATGAGGGAGTAAATTAAGAGTTTTTATAAGAGATGTAAAGGCGCTAGCTACAGTATCCATCGCTGAGGATTCCTATGAAATAAATTAATGAAAAAGAAAAAGTATACATCACCATTTAGCAACAGGAGGCATGGAACAAAGAATAGCTTCAGGATTGCCTCCGGATAAAAAACCAAACTTAGTGCCCCGGTCATAAATTAAATTAAATTCCACATAATGCGCGCGGTAGCAGTTTTGCACTTCCTTTTGTTCGGGGCTATACGCAGTGTTCGTTCGACGACCATATATGGGGAGGATGGCTTCTAAAAAGCGAGAGCCTATCGCTTTCCATAAATTCAAATCCGCTTCTAAATCCCCTGTGTTGTAATGATCAAAAAAAATCCCTCCGACCCCCCTTTCTCTCTGCCGATGCGGGATATAGAAATATTCCTGTGCGTTTTTTGAAAATTGCGGATACAAGGACACATCAAATTTGTCCAAGGTGTTTTTCGCAATACCGTGGAAATGCTCGGTGTCCTCCTTGTATGCAAAACCCATAGGGGTGAGATCGTAGCCGCCGGCAAACCAAAATTTGGTAGGAGTTTCGATATATCTGATGTTAAAGTGCACCGTAGGGGCGTGGGGATTGGCCATATGCGTGATCAAACTGATCCCTGTGGCAAAAAAGGGGCCGTTTCCATCGGCCATAGGAAAGTTCTCGCCATGGATTCCAGACCAATTGACCGCAGCTTTTTCAAAAACAGATCCCCTTAATACAGCCATCTCGCCCCCCCCTTTTCCAGAGGCATAGTTCCAGCTTTTTTTTTGAAATATATGTTGGCTTTCAAAGCTTTCAAAAGCCTGAATGATGGTTTCTTGTAGTTTTTTCAAAAAATGTACAATCGCATTTTGCCTTTCATTATCGTTCATGATCAATCCTTATTAGTCAAAGG
>CAYMKI010000137.1:0-8408 GCA_964390695.1 uncultured bacterium | reverse complement strand
CAAAGAAATCGTCAGCCGATGTTTGCAGTACACCACCTCTAGTGATCCGGATCTGAACATGATATTTAAAACGACTTTAGATTTTATTCGTGAAAGAAAGTGGACATTTGTGAGAAGCGAGCGAGAAGAACTCAGGGGGGCTATGCCGTTCAGGGACGGGGCTACTTTAATGCTGTTAGGTTTGCCTCATCTGTCTTATAGAGTTAACTGCTATGATCTTAGCCATTTATTCATTAAGACAGTGCAAAAAATCGGGGTGCAAGCCGAAAAAGTAGAGTATTCTTTTTATAAGACTATTCGAAGAGCAGATCGGGACAAACATAAAGTCATCGGAGATATGCATTTGTTTGATGAAGAAGCTCCCGGGGATTCGGCCCACTTTGAATTTAGCCGCCATTGTGTGGCTATGGCGAAGGGAACGTATTTTGATTTGACTTTGATGTGTACCTATCAAGAGAAAAATGCGATCTTGGAAAAAAAGACATAAACTTTTATGGTCAGGTACTAGCACACACAATCCTATTATTTAGAGTTATACCCATGGTAAAAATTATAAAAGCCAATGGAGAAGAAGTCTCATACAGTCCAAACAAAATTATGGCGTCGCTGAAGCGAGCCGGCGCCACTCAAGATATCATTCAACAAGTTCTAAACGAAACAGAAAAGTTTCTCTATGAAGGCATAAATACAAAGGCTTTATATAAAATCGTCTTTGGACTTTTAAAGCAGATCAGCCACAGCACAGCAGGTAAATACCATCTCAAGACCGCTATTATGGAATTAGGACCTTCAGGATTTCCCTTTGAAAAATTTATCGCAGCACTACTTCAAGCTGATGGATATGACGCTGTCACAAATCAGATAGTTCAAGGCCACTGTGTGAAGCATGAAGTAGATATCATTGCGCAAAAAGACAATAAGCTCTTTTTGTTCGAATGCAAATTTCATAACGATCCCGGAAATATCTGCGATGTAAAGATCGCTTTGTATGTTCACGCCCGCTTTTTAGATATAGAGAAGAAATGGCTTAAATTTCCCGAAGAAAGCAAAAGATTTCATCGCGGCTGGCTTGTAACGAATACAAGGTTAAGTGCCGATGCAGAGCAATATGGAACCTGCGCTGGCTTAGGGTTGCTCAGCTGGAATTACCCACAAGGCAATGGTATACGGGATATCATAGATAGAAAAAGCCTTTATCCGATAACCTGTATTTCAGAACTGACGCAGCAAGAAAAACAGACCTTGCTGCATAGGGATATTGTGTTATGCAGCACTTTGTATGAACATCCTGCTAAGTTAAAAGTACTGGGTTTATCTGAAGCTAGGGTAGAAAAAATATTGGACGAAGCTCAAAAGATCTGTAAAAAGGAATATTGACAATGGCGAATCTCACTTTTTTAGGCGCATCAGGCACAGTGACTGGCTCTAAGTATTTACTAGAAGCCAAAGATAAAAAAGTCTTGATAGACTGCGGCCTATTCCAGGGGTTGAAAGATCTGCGTTTATTGAATTGGCAGCCACCGACTTTTGATCCTTCAGGCATCCATGCAGTATTCCTAACTCACGGGCATTTAGATCACACCGGCTATCTTCCACGTCTAGTCAAGCTGGGTTTTAAAGGGCGCATTTATGCCACTCCCCCTACCTTGGAGATCGCCAAGATCATCCTCGAGGACAGTGCAAAAATACAGGAAGAAGAAGCAGACAGAAGCAACCGCGAAGGATACTCCAAACATAAGCCTGCCCTGCCTTTGTATGATTTGAAGGATGTTGAGCAGACGCTTAAATTATTCTGTCCGGTACAAGAAGGTGTTGAGTTGCATATCGAGGATTTGCATATAACCTTTCAATACAACGGACATATTCTCGGTTCAACATTTATTGAAGTTGAAATCGGAGGAAAGACACTAGTATTTTCTGGCGACCTGGGCAGGCGAAACGATCTGATTCTATATCCTCCCAAAAAGCCCAAAAAAGCGGATATATTGTTAATGGAAACAACCTATGGCGGTAAAGTGCACCCAGATGAAGCAAGTATGATTCCTGAACTGCAAAGCATCGTCAACGAAACGATCAATAGGGGCGGTACTCTGTTTATTCCTAGCTTTGCCGTAGAAAGGGCGCAATTGCTGATGCTGATGCTGTGGAGGCTAGCGAGGGATCATAAAATCCCCCATATTCCAATGATTATGGACAGTCCCATGGGGGCGAACATGCTCAAGCTATTCCATAATTCCCAAGCCTGGCATCGTATACCGCAGGCGGAGTGTTCGCAGATGTGTTCGCATTTCCAGATGGTCAACAGTTTCAGCGATACCTTGCAGCTTAGACGTGATAAAAGGCCTAAAGTCATCATTGCCGGCAGCGGCATGATGACGGGTGGAAGAATTTTGAGTTACCTAGAAGAGCATGCCAACTGTGATAAAGACACTTTGTTATTTGTGGGATTTCAAGCCGAGGGCACAAGGGGCAGAAAATTACTGGATGGAGATAAGTATATAAAAATGTACGGCAAAGATGTACCTTTCCGGATGCAGATCAAACAATTAGACGGGCTCTCAGCCCATGGCGATCAAAATGATCTGCTCGATTGGCTCAGCGATTTGGAACAGCAACCTTCAAAGATATTTCTAATTCATGGAGAACTAGACCAGGCTGAAGCATTTCAAAAAAAACTGAAGGATACAAAAAAATGGGATGCTGAAATCCCTCAGCTTAACCAAAGTTTAATTATTGAAGATTAATATATTGGAAATTATACTTTGAGGTATTTATCCTCCATATAAGTAATAGCATGTCAAATTCTCTATTTATTTTTAAAATCGGCACGAGCACCTTGACGGCAGGTTCAAAGCAACTGTCCAGACGTGTGATGCTAGACTTTGTCCGCCAAGTGGCTGCGCTGCATCAGCAAGGCCATCAAGTTATTTTGGTTACTTCCGGGGCTGGTGCTGCCGGACGTGAAATTCTCCAGCATCCGCCGATGAATCGCACGTTGCCTTTTAAACAGATGTTAACCTCTGTAGGTCAAGTGCACTTGATGCAAATTTGGTCGGAGCTGTTCCGTATCTATGATATTCCAGTCGGACAGGTTCTCCTTACACGCAGCGATTTTTCAAACCGCCAGCGATATTTAAATGCCCGAGACACTCTGCAGGCTCTATTGCACTATAATGTGGTGCCTATCATTAATGAAAATGATACGGTGGCGACAGACGAAATAAAAGTCGGCGATAATGATAATTTATCGGCACTCGTGGCCAATTTATTGGCTGCAGATATGCTAGTGCTGTTAACAGATCAACAAGGATTATTTACAGAAGACCCCCGAAAGCATGCAGATGCTCGACTCATACCCATTGTGGACAAAATTGATGAATCGGTATTTGCCTTAGCAGGAGATTCAAGCGGTGGCTTAGGCACCGGCGGCATGATCACTAAGCTGCAAGCTGCTCAGGTAGCTACCAGAGCAGGAACCCAAACTATCATAGCATCTTCTGCCCATCCGGATGTGATGCTCAAAATAGCCGCAGGAGAACATATTGGAACGCTATTTAAAGCACATTCGACTCCGCGCGAAAGCCGCAAGCGCTGGGTGCTGTCAGAAAAAGTCCAAGGGCAAATTATATTGGATGCCGGCGCTGCAAACAAAATAGCTAAAGAAGGAGCAAGTCTTTTGTCAGTCGGTATTACAGCCACCAAAAACACTTTCGATCGCGGTTCTATCGTCCAGTGCATATCTCCTGAAGGTGTAGCTGTAGCCGTAGGGGTTACGAACTATTCCAGCCAAGAAATTCAAGTCATCAAGGGGTTAAAAACCCAGCAGATCGAAGACGCTTTAGGCTATACGTGCGGTGATGAGATCATTCATCGCGACGACTTGGCTGTTTACTAAATTTTGAGGAGCGTAATGTATGATGGAAGTCGATTTAACTACCCTGGGACAGAAAGCCAGAAAAGCCTCCAAGTTAATGGCTTTAGCGACCTCAGAAGCAAAAAATAAAGCCTTGGAGCTCATAGCTAAAGCTCTAGAAAATCAGCAGGAAGCTATACTGGCAGCCAATGCCATTGATATTGAGGATGGTAAAACAGAAGGGCTTTCTTTAGCCATGCTAGATCGGCTCTCCCTTCAAGGTCGATTATTAGGAATGGCCAATGATGTGAGAGCTTTGATCGCTTTGCCCGATCCCATAGGTGAAATCTTTGATGAAAATACCCTTTCCAATGGTCTGCATACGGTAAAACAGCGAGTGCCTCTAGGGGTTCTCGGAGTGATCTATGAAGCTCGCCCGAATGTCACGGTGGATGTAGCGGCATTATCGATCAAGACCGGCAATAGCGTTATCCTGCGGGGTGGATCAGAAACCTTGCATTCTAATCGCATACTCGTAAAACTTATTCAAAAAGCTATGCAAGCAGCGGCATTGCCGCCGGAGGCTATTCAATTTATCGACAGCACCGATCGAAACTATGTCAAAGAACTTCTAAAGATGCATGATTACGTCGATCTCATCATCCCGCGAGGGGGTGCTAATTTGCACCAATTTTGCCGAGAGCATAGCACGATTCCAGTCATAACCGGCGGGATCGGTATTTGCCATCTATATGTCGATAACCTTGTGGATGTGGACAAAGCGGTTGAAGTGATCTATAATGCCAAGACCCAGAGACCTACCGTATGTAATGCTTTAGATACTTTGCTAGTACATGAAAGTATTGCAGGTGAGTGTATTAGAAAAGTTTTTAAGCGCCTAACGCCTGCAGGTGTAATCTTTAAAGTTGATTCCACCACCTATAATATGTTAAATCCATCATCAACAGCTCATCATGCCAATGTCATGTTGGCCAACGATCACAGCGATTGGAATACAGAGTGGCTGAGTTTAACCTTAGGCATAAGACAGGTAGCTTCCTTGGAAGAAGCTATGCAGCATATCCAGCGGTATAGCTCTGGACATAGCGACGGTATTTTGACCGAAAATAGCCGGCATGCCGATGAATTTACTCGCAGCATAGATTCAGCTGCTGTCTACGTCAACGCTTCTACCCGCTTTACAGATGGGGGACAGCTGGGTTTAGGGGCTGAGGTGGCCATAAGCACGCAAAAACTGCATGCACGAGGTCCGATGGGATTGAGGGAATTAACCAGTTATAAATGGGTGATCAAAGGGGCTTATCATGTCCGCAAATAGTAAAAAAATCAAAATAGGCATCATAGGCTGCGGCCAAATGGGTTCCAGCTTCGCTAAGAAATTAGGAGCCGCCCATGAGCTTTTTTTAGTCGATAGAACGTATGATAAAGCACAAAAGGTGGCTTCCGAATCGGGAGGCACTGCTCTAAAGTCTCCTGTTGAACTGGTGAAGCAGTCGGAAATTATCCTTTTAGCTATCAAGCCTCAAAACTTAGTTTCGGTGGCACATGAGATCAAAGAAAGCTTGAGCCATTCCCATTTATTGGTGAGCATCCTCGCAGGCGTGCCGGTGAGGCAACTTAAGCATCATTTTGGCCATGTGACCTTATTGCGCATGATGCCTAATCTGGCCGTCAAATATGAAAAAGGGATTTTGGGATTGTGCGAATATGAAGTGCTGCCTAAAGACATAAAAAAGAAGATAGAGCAAATCTTTTCTCCTTTTGGAGCTTTGTATTGGCTGCCTGAAGATAAAATGGATGCCTTGACATCTTTGACCGGATCGGGTCCTGCCTTTGCTTTTGTATTAATCGAAGCTATGGTAGAAGCGGGAATCACGATGGGTTTTTCTTCCACCCAGTCCTTGCAAATGGTGTTGGAAATGTTGAAAGGGTCTATCAAGATGTTGGAAGAAACAGGCAAGCATCCCGCCGAGTTAAAATGGCAAGTCAGTTCTCCTGCCGGCACTACGATTGCCGGACTGAACCGCTTGGAAAAAGAGAATGTAAGATACGGAATTATAAGCACCTTTATAGAAGCACAAGATCGCTCCAAGGATATCGCAAAGCATAATATATATTAATATTAATTGTTAATTAATTCTTTTAAAATAGCTTCTACGTGCACATAGGGATGCTCAAGTAATCTTTGAATATATATTTCCAGCCTAGGATCATCGGACTCTAATAGCAAATGGGTCGCTAAATCTTTCACAACCTTGATATTGGAATTGTTCTGGCTTTTAAGTTCATTTATGGCGGTTTCAAACTCTTGAAACACCAAATCTATGGAAGGAAAATGCTGGTGTGAGGTCAGGTAATTAATCTTGTTTTCTAACACGAAAATCTTTTCTACAAGCTGCAACAAGGTCTTATCCGTACATATCGGATTATCCAGAGAAGTGAATTTTTCTTTTCCCAGGTCTCTAAATAAAGTTGTGATGAAGTCGTGGTTTCTTAGCTGTTTTTTAGATTGGCTAGGATATTCTTCGCGCAGGAGATGCAGGCCCTCTGCCTCAAAAAGATGTTTTTCAAACACCTGATTCAACCTGGCAAGCTCAGATTCTAACTCCCGGATTTTAGATCGAAATTTTTCGGCCGGGGCTTTTAATACATCCAAACCAGTAAACCAGACGGAGGGAAAGCGCGATTTTGGGCTAAACCAAGGATAAATTTCGACCTCGGTGCCATATAAATCTACGGAAAAATCTTTAGGGATGTTTTTGCTTTCCAGCAGCTTTAGGAATTCAGGCCCATGATTGTAGAATTGCTCAAAAGTATAAATACAACCTCCATATTTTACCTTGACATGTACTATTAAATAATAATCATAAATATCAGGGTTGTCATGGAACACGGCTTTAAAGCTTTTATGTTCAAGCATTTTATATAGATAAGAATCGATCTGAGATATCATTTGATGAAATTCTGGAACAGGTAGCGAGCTATCGATCATGTTATCGATCTTTTTTAAAACAAGTTTCACTGACTTGGCATCTAATTTCCCATGACAAAACACCAAATCTCCCTGCTTGCTTAGATGGAAAAAGCATCTTTCGGTTTTTAAGCCATCTCTTAATGCTTCAAAAGATGCCCTATTGTTAGTTTTAGCATGATCGCCTTCAAAGGTTACTTTAGGAGACGGTGTTTTGGGTGATGATTCCTCGCTGCTATGTGGACTAGAGGTGGGTAAATTACTCATGAGAGGTAAAGGGGGAATCTGTGTTTTATAAATCTGCTGTGCCATTTTCTGGACAGTTTCTGCCGTAGATTTTTCCGAATTCACATTGCGAGTTCTGGCATCCCTGGATCTTCTCCGCATTACAGGGCTGGAGCGTCTGGGTGGGTAGGATGGTGAACGTGGCCTCTCGGTGGATATTTCCGGAGAAGATAATGCTGAGGGAATTCTTGGAGTAGTTTCGCGGGAGTTGGGGGCGCTGGAAGATCTGCCTTTTTCATTGGAAAAAAGGTTTTCAAGTAATTGGCCAATGGAATCAAAGGGAATCGGTGCGTTCATCTCGTCTTCATAGATAGCGCGTACCTGCTCTAACAAGGAAAGAGCTAAAGCAGATAGAGGTTCGTTGATTTGGATGTTATGGGAGGAATGTTTAGCCTCTTTGGAACAAATTCCCTTCAAGATATGGATCAAGGCCTGCAATGCCAACCGTCTATCTTCCAGATATTCTTTGTAAGCTTCATCGACAAGAGCATCTTCGCTGGAAAATTTGCGATTATTGGCTGTGTTGAATTTGTTCAGCAGGCTTTCAAATGCCAGCATTTCTCCGGAAGAATTCGACTTAAAGGCATTAGAAACATAGTTTTCAAACGATTGGAAGGGATGTACAGTATTTTTTGAGGCAGCTAAACTGTCCAAGACCCTAAATACCTGTGCGGCTTGCTGCTGAGGGAGTGTTTTGAGAATATGGGTAAATGTCGATAACGATGTTTCTTCAAAGGTATGCGAAGCTTGAGAAGAAGCTTGCATGATGTTTTTAATTCTGAGCATGGCTTGGCCATTTCCAAAAGCATGCCGGGTATTTTTTTCTAAGCCTAAAATTTCTCTGCAGTGACTATTATGCAGTAATTTATCCGCTAATAAAAACTGTTCGCTATGTGCATTGAAGCTTTCAATCTCACTCAAAATGCTTTTCAAAAAAGGGTATCGGCTAGCATATTTATTATAGTGGCTTTTCATATCGCTATGCAGATCATTCTTATTAATAGCGATAGCTTGTTCATCTAGACTCAAAGCAGTGGATGAATTCACCAAAGTGTTTTGAGCAATTGTGTGGATGTTTTGTGTGGTGTGGAATGATGTTGCGGTCGATGCCTCGATAGATATTCGGGATGGTGAAGATACAGGTGTTACAGACGGTCTGGGGGTTCTGGGAGTGAGGCATATATTGCTGTCATTGGTTAATTCAGTGAAGGATAAGTCGAGATTGAAAGCCATGAAGGTCTCCATTTCAGGGGTTGTTTGCCATGTACAGTGTATTTA
>CAYMKI010000136.1:0-8438 GCA_964390695.1 uncultured bacterium | reverse complement strand
CTTTTGAACCTCGCCCTCCCAAGACAGGCGACAAATTTCCTAAAACTATCGATTTGGAAGATGAGGATATATTCACCTTAGAAAGCTTTAAGGAGCAATTTCTTAAAGCCCAAAACAATGGACTGCCCTATTACCTTCTTGCCATTGCGGAATTAAAACCCGAGAAGGAGGGAGATGCCAAGGTATATAAAATCTACTCAGCCTCCTCATTGCGCAGCCATAGATACACCTGTGTGAACAAAAACAAATCCTTTACTTGCCCTTTGACAACGCTTCCGATTCAGAAAATTTACTATATAGCCCTAGATTGCTTTAAGTTATCGAAAAAAAATAAATCCTCACCCTGCTCTTTTTCTGCATACAAAATTGATCAAGTTACAAGCGGTAAGTTTTTTTATCCGGATTTTTTTGAGCCTAGCCAAGATGAAGAGTTAGCTTTGGACGCCCTAAATCAGCACATCGATAAAAACGGTTCCCCAGAAGAATATATCGATCAAAAAGAAAAACAACAGTTGATTTCATGCATACTCACAAACAAGTATAACACCTTACAAAAAGCACTTTACAGCCCAACACGAAGAAAAAGAATCAACAAACAACATTTAAAGAAAAAGATCCAGCATCTTAAGATAGAAGCTGCGAAATGGAATCACTGTTCTAGCTTAAAACCCAACTTACCCCCTAATTCCTAAGCATTGATCCTTATCTTTTATTAAGGATTAGTCCATTTAATACCCAACTGTCCATAAATAGAGGTGAAATCTCGAGCGCAGCGAGAGCTTTTACCTCATTTTATAAATAGTTATAGAATTTACACATTCTTAATAATAAAATTAAATTCTCCTAATAAACATTTGTTATAATTAAACTAAATAAAAAAATAATTATTTGTAATTCAAATAATTTAATAGGAGAAAATATTATGTCATGGAGCAGTATAGTAGGAGATCATCATACTAATAGAATGATGAACACCCCCATTAATAAAACTAATAATATAAATAATATTCAACCTAAACCATCAAGTAATTTACTTCAAACAACCCCTGCCCAACAAGACAAAGCGAAAAAAGTATTTGAAGAAACCCACGCTCCCACCGCTCAACCTAAAGAAGAAAAGCCCTTTACCGCTCCTCGTTATTCTAAGGAAAAAAAGGCTAACCTACAGAACAAATATAAAGCACAAGCAACACCCAACACACACACCGTCGCATCACCACAAATAGCTAATGGTAAGCTGCAACAAATTAGCCAAGTAGCGATAGAGGCGATTCGATTCTCGCAATGTTCGATCAACTGCATCTTCAAGGATAAGAACGGAAGAGATCAACCTTTGGAAGATTTGAAAGCGTTGATGCTGAAAGGTTTCGACAAAAATTTCGCATTAGAAGTTGTTGAGATGCCAGATGGCACATTAACCTCTTACGATAACAGACGCTTGCATTTAGCTAAGCAGATTCTTAAAACAACGCCTGCATACACCATATGGGTGAAAGTTCATAAACACAATGATCTAGCTCCTGAGAATACAAGAGCGTACGCGCAAAATCTATTTAAGAAAGATTGGGGGCACGCATTCGGTACAGGGGAAGGCGAAACACAAGCAGTCCTACCCGATACCTGGGGACAATTGATAGCCATAAGAGTCGCTGGCGATTATAACTCAAATTCTTATAAATACACACCCTTCGGCTATACAAAAAACCCAAGAGTTAACACCCAGTAAAGTCCCACCTCACTGATCCAGGCCATAGGCCTGGATTTGTTTATTCCTTCGGTCCCACCCACATGACGCCCTCTTCTAACCATTTAAAATGACCTTCTAAAACATCTTTTGCCAGGCTATTATTTTGCCTATCATCATTGTGTTTTAAAGCCGCAAATTTTTCTGTGATTCTGCGTTTAGCTAAAATGCTAAAATGTTTAGCCAGTTCAAGGGGCGTTTTATCCTGCGGATTTTCTTTGGTCAGAGACAAGGCATAAGCGCACGTGGCGCTCATGGCAAAAAGATCCGTGCCGATATCCATTAAACGACCCAGAATCATCTGACGTTTCTCCAAACTCTGTTGATAGCGGGCCATATAATAAAATAAAGTTCCTGCCAGCTTATGCGAGGTTTTATCTACATAAGCCAAATAGCGGGACAATTCATTTGCTTCGCGGTAAGAAGATGGCAGCACCCCTTGGACGAGTTGTTTGGGATACCACAAAGCATAATGACCTAAAATCTTGCAGGCACCGCCTATTTTTTCTAAAATCCCGGTCTTGGGATTTAACAAAACATTCAGGCGCTTAAGATGCGGATCCATAGCTTCCCTAGCCAAAAACAACCGCATGATCTCAGAAGATCCTTCCAAGATCATATTGATACGGCAATCTCTCATCATTCGCTCTACGGCATAGGGCGGCTCTCCGCGCGCCTTAAGAGAACGCGCTTTTTCATATCCCCTGCCCCCTCTTAGCTGCATGGTCATGTCGACGATTTTCCAGAGGGCCTCGCTGGAAAACAACTTAGCCATGGCCGCTTCAATTCTTATATCTGTCTTTCCCTGATCTTGCCAATTGCTCGTTAGCATGGTGATAGCCTCTAACGCAAATGTCGTAGCTGCAATATAGGCAATTTTTTCTCTTCCAGGCTCATGCAATCCTACAGGCTGACCCCATTGAATGCGGCTTTTTCCCCAACGCCTGACAATCGATAAACATTGTTTGGCACACCCTAAGCTGCCGGCCGGCAAGGTCAGCCTTCCCACATTGATGGTGGCCAAGGCCATAGCTAATCCCCTGCCCTCATCAGACAAGCGGTTTTCCACGGGAATTTTTACATTGGTAAACTTGATAAATGCATTGTAGATGCCGTTCAGCCCCATAAATTCACACCGCTGCACGACTTCTACTCCAGGAGAATTCATCTCTAAGATAAAGGCGGAGATCTGCTTTTTTTCTTTGCCCTTGACGATTTTCGGAGCTGTTCTAGCGGTGACGACAATGAGATCGGCCAAGCTTCCATTGGTGCACCATAGCTTGGTGCCATTAAGGATGTAGAATTTACCATCTTCGCTCAGCTTAGCTTCCGAAGACATCTGCGCAGGGTCTGACCCCACATCCGGCTCTGTCAAAGCAAAGGCTGATATAGCCCCTTGACGAAAACGGGGAAAATACTTCTTTTTCTGCTCATCGGTCCCAAACATTTTCAGCGGCTGCGGCACACCGATAGACTGATGGGCTGATATCAATACAGTTGTTGCCCCGCAATAGGAGCCTACAGCGGAAATTACGCGGTTATAATTTGTCTGAGAGAACCCCAATCCCCCATACTCTTTAGGGACTTTCATCGCAAAGACCCCCATGTCCGCCATGGCTTTGATAACATGAGGCGGGATCTCCCGGGTCCTGTCCACTTCTTCTGGATCGAGGTTCTCGAACAAGTAAGCCGTGAGTTTAGCTATGAATTCATCCCCGATTTTTTTTTCTTCCAGACTTTGTTGAGGGAAAGGCAGCATTAAATCTGGACGAAAGGACCCCATAAACAAGCAGCTAGCAAAGCTTGGGTGTAGATACTCGGCTTGCCTTGCCTCTTCAGCAATTTCCATCGCCTGGCGAGCTTTTTCGTTCATGCCTTGAAAAGGAAGCGGTTGCGCCTCTTTGTCACTTTGTTGTGTGGTGCCGGGTTGACTCATAATAACTCCGCATTTTGTTATTCACCTAACGCATACTGCAAAACGCGGGTATTATTCAATAAAAAAATTTACTACCAACTATCTCTTAGGCAATTTTATAAAGTAATGAATCAAACCTCCAACAGTGGAACTGGCGGTATTCCAACCGAATTCTTGGGGCAAATAATTTGTCACCTGAGTTTGAACGGTCACCCTATCGTTATCCGAATCCAGCAATACACAGTTGGGACACCCTATGATTTCTGATAGGCCCGGAATTTTATAGGTCGTAGAGACGTGCGCACTGCCAACTAAAGCGATATATTTAGACCCATTCGCCTCCTTAGCAATCACTTTTTGTGCATGGTAGTTAAAGGCCTTAATCCTATCCGGCCCCACCGACCCAAACATTTTATCGTAACCAGCTTCGGCAGACGCCGCGCTGTCCAAGGCGACTATGCGGATGCCGGCATTCTTGGCAGCCGAAACTAGGGCAGCATATCCGCAATCTGCTGCTAGATTAAATCCCTGGTCTAAATTTTCCAAAAAGGCTTTTAAAACCAACGGCATTTTCTTCGAATTCGATCTGTTGTACTCATCTATATCTCTTTGGAGAACATCGTGAGACAAGAATTCCAGAAACAAAGTCTGCACACCGGCATTTTTTAGTATGTTCATATGCTTGATCAGGAAAACTTTTGACATCGCATGTTCATGGCTTTCGCCCAGTAACAAACCCGGGAACTGAGGATTTTGCAATAGAGCTGTTACCAAGCCCACTACATCGTGGTTAGCTTCCTGCTTGACATCAAGCTCTTTTGCTTGCAACTGACTCAGAAAAACATCCGCTTCTTCCAAAAGCTCCACTTTATCCTGCAGGCATCCCATCCAAGAGAAGGTCGGATTATCCTCCGATGTCGCATAACCATTGAAAATATTATAGCGATTATCTCCAAAATACTTTCGTAAAAAAGTATATTTATTTGCCAGTGCCATCCATTCAGGTCCTGTGTAGGCTGCATAGATCGATCTTATTTCGCTTTGAAAGGCTATCTTAAACTGTTTCCCCATCTTGCATTCCAGCCACTCCGCATGGATTTTATTAAAAGCTGCTTGAGTAGCAAAGGTAAATTTTAACAGCGGGGAAAAAGCAACAGCAGGCAAACTTCCTCCATCCGGAAACACCAAGCCAGATAGGTCAAAATGTACTAGTATTGTGCTCATAGAACAACTGCTTATAGGTACATTGCCATTTTCGGTGTTTATATGGGTCAAATGTTCGCAAGTATTTGTATTCGTTTTTCGTGTTACAACCACCTGTCTTTCACTGACGCTGTACCGCACTAGCCAAGCCCCTATGGGATGTTGGCTTAGAATGGCCTCGGCTTTTTCTTTGCGCAGGGGCCCCGCATAGGCGGGATGATGGAGCAGCGAGGTGTGAATTTTCACCTTTTTCTGCGGAGCCACCATCTCGATTTTTGGTTCCATGCCTTGAAGTAAAGACGCAGGAGTTGATGAGAGTGGCTTTGGTGGATTATTACGAGAGTCAACTATGAATTTAACATTATTATTTACAAACATAACCACCAGTACCATTTAAATTTAAAACAGAAAAGGCTAGATTGTAAATACCTATCTTTAAGATTTAATTAAGAAAATATAAAGCGAAATTAATTTAAAAATAAAACTGTAATTAACTATTTAGTTTATCTAGGTATTGAAGATTCTTATACACCTACATCGAATAAAAGAAAAGTCGCGCTTCTTCTAACAGCTTAATAAGCGCATCGACTCTATCGGTTAATTCAGGTGGTAATCGCAGGTCTTGGTTAATTTTATGAATTTCATCTTCTAGAAAGGCCAACTGATTCTCAAGAAGCTGTCTTTTGACATCGTCTCTCAAATCTACACGATGCAGATGGCCCAGAAATATAGGCACTTCATCCTCCACATAAAGAAGGCGATGATGCAGATCGGTCAATGGTTCATGATCGTGAGTGGTTATTGACGAAGGGGCAATATCTTGAATGATCTCATCTATAATAAACAGTGCCTGATGGTATAAATGCGCCCTATCTTCGTCTAATTTTTCCTTCCATTGTGCGAGGTGCTGTAATTCAAGATTTTGCGGTTTTTTATGTTTCAACTCCAAGAGAGAACTTATGCAAGGAGCCAATTCGTCATCCAACCGTTTAGAAGCGACTTTGATTTCATCGAAATCTAACCCTAAATTATATAATTCATGCTGCTTGTAATCATTAAGCGTTTTCAAATCTCTATCGATGATCTCATCCGAGATGCTGAGATAATGTTCAATGACAGCTTCTATGATGCTAATCCTATCACTGGGCTTGCTGCTGAGAGAAACCCACATTTTAGCTTTGAGGATCCACTCTTCATAGTTTCTGATAGCCTCATGATCTCCCTCTAAAGAATTAGACAATTTTCTTTCTATCTGACTAAATTCGCGGATAAGAGGGTTGATCACGGTTTCAAAACAAGACCATAGATGCCCCCCATCTTTTTGGCTATCGAGCTCTTGCTTTAAATGATCTTTTAATGTTTTGACTTGCTGCAAGATATCATGGGCATTTTTTTTAAGCTCGGCATGAATTCTACCAGTCAAATTTTTCTCAACAGGAGCATTTTCTACAAAAAAAGGGAACAAAGCCTTGACTTTTTCAAATATCCCTTGTTTTTCGGATACTTTAAACTTAGGCTGTGAAGTGGATTCGGTATCATCTTTCATAATAATCCAAAATTATAAAAAACACTAAACCTTACATTTTATATTTTACACACCTTACCATTTATTAAATAGGTAAATTTACTACATTTATTAAAATTAATTATATAGACAAAATATTGAATTTTAACTGTATAAATTAAAAGAGACTATTCGCCAACCCACATAAAACATATGATGTTGAACCACAGAGTCCAGTGAGAGCTCAGAGATTAGTTATAACGAGGTAAAATTTACATAGGAGCTAAGGCAGATAGCGTCGCTTAAGTAATTGGGCGTATATAATTTTATTTTCTTCATCGAAGCGAAAGGTGGTGAATAATCACAGATTTAGGGGACGCAAGTTGGATTTGAATCAAATCTCGGTTTAAGGTATTCTATTATATCAAGACAAGGACATCCTTATGAAGAAACCTCTCAATATATTAATGACCAACGATGACGGCATCCAAGCCAGTGGCATCAAGCATCTTTGGTCCGCATTAAAGCACAAAGGCAACTTGACCATTATCGCCCCCGCTGCAGAACAATCCGCAGTGAGCCTATCCATCACCTTGCGGCATCCTTTACATATCAATTCCTGCAATTGGTTTGAAAACACCCCTGCATGGAGTGTCAGCGGCACTCCTTCAGATTGCGTGAAACTAGGCTTGGGAGTTATCATGGACACACAGCCCGATCTGGTAGTTTCAGGCATCAACCGGGGAAACAACTCCGGCCGAAATGTTTTATATAGCGGAACCGTAGCAGCAACTATCGAAGCGGTCATGCATGACATTCCCGGGATTGCTTTTTCATGCTTCGATTATCACGACACCGACTATGCAGCAGTGGAAAACTATATCCCCAAAATCATAGACTATGTTATTCAACATCCTATGCCCAAAGGAACCCTACTGAACGTCAATTTCCCTTCTAAAGCGCATAAAAAAATTCAGGGCATCAAGTTTACACGTCAAGGCCAGGGCTACTGGATGGAGAACCCGGATAAGAGGCATCATCCGACTGAAAGGCATTCCTATTACTGGCTGGGAGCAAAATTATATGAGTGTCAAGAAAACACCGATAGCGATGTATATTGGCTTGAAAAGGGCTACGCAACGGCTGTACCGGTACACGTGGGCGAACTTACCCACCACCATTATTTGGCCTCTCAAAAAAACCACTTCGACGCGTGGTTTGAAGAACAGTTTTAACACCTGTTTTTTTAGCCTGTTTATTATGGCCTGCGCTGCTTTCTGGCAAGCGCAGCTGTCCTCGTCCGAATTCAGCACCTGGGAAGATCTAAATAACACACCTCTTAAAGACGCCAAGCCCTACATCACATGCAACGAGCGCGGCCAAGAGGATATATTGAAAGCCTTATCCAACTTCAAAAAACCTTCCCAGGCACTGCACTTAGGATGGTCCATTGAGTTTAATTATAAAATCCTATGCGCTAGAAGATCTGATTTTGCCATCCTGTGCGATATCAACACAAGGGTGTTTGATTTTTACGATCTTTTTAAAGATGCACTGCTTCAAGCTGAAACTAGCTCGGAATGCTTAAATTTGTTGCAAAGCAACCTGGAAAAGCAAAGCTCTTATTTTAATTACCGTCATCAGCAATTAAATCAAATCATCGATTCGTACGCTGCATGGCTATCCGACGCAGACAATTTCAACTATCTTAAAAGTATGTACACTGAAGGTAAAATCAGACACCTTGCCCTTGATCTGATGGATGAGGAAAATAAGGCTTACGCCTTAATGGAATGGATTAAATCCAATGGATATACGTTAGACACCCTCTACCTAAGCAATATAGGCACATGGGTGCGATACCAACCGCCTTTCATGTCCAATGTATTGACATTGACCGACGAAAACACCCTATGTATCGATGCTTTTTATGGCGAATCATCACATAAAAAACTAACCCTACGCATAACCTCGGGTATCTTGTCGTTCTAATAAATATATGTAGTTAAAATTAGACTATGGCGTGTATCGTGAAGATAAACGCGGGAGACGGGGCTCGAACCCGCAACTTC
>CAYMKI010000135.1:0-8562 GCA_964390695.1 uncultured bacterium | reverse complement strand
TTTGACTACTCCAATCGCGTTACAATAAGCGCGCAATTAGAGTATGTTGGGTTTAAAGGTGAGTTACTAACAAATATATGCATAAAATTTTAATTACAGGTTCGTTCATTATTGAGCCGTTGCGTGACACCTTAAGTTTTTGGGTTCAAGAAATACCTTTAAGATGTGAAATCAAATTTTCTCCTTACAATCACCTATTTCAAACACTCATGGGGCACAAAGGTCAAAATGAAGCTATGGTTTTATTAATCCGAGACAAAGACTTGTTTCATGAAGCACATGAGCAGAACTTTCATCTGTTTATTCAATATCTTCAAAGCGCCTGCAAATCCTCATCTTCCAGCTTTTTTGTGATCCATTGCCCAGATAGAATTCCAAGTCTATGGGGAGAATATCTAAAACAAGAAATCCGCTCTATTCCAGGTGCTTACTACATCGAATTAAAGGAATGGTTGGATAAATATCAAGTCGATATTTTTTTCGATTCAAAATCAGAAAATTCGTCGCACATTCCCTATACACCCTCTGTGTATACCGTTTTGGGGACGCTCATTGCGCGTATTATCTATACATTACAATCCCCAGTAATAAAGCTCGTGGGTGTCGATTGCGATAACACTTTATGGCAAGGGGTGGTGGCAGAAGAAGGCATTATTGTTCACAAGGAATTTCAACATTGGCTTTTAGACCTTCATAAAAAAGGCATAGCTCTAGCATTATTTAGCAAAAATGAAAGTGCTGACGTGGAGGCTGTTTTTGAGAACAACTCTGATATGATTCTCAATAAAGACTGCATAACAGCCTGGTATGTCAACTGGATCAATAAAGCGGAAAATCTCTCCCACCTGATTCACACCTTAAATATTGGATCAGATTCTGTTCTTTTTCTTGATGACAACCCTATTGAATGCGCTGCAATCTCAGCGTACATTCCTGAAACCGTTGTCGTTCAGTTTACCCCTCTCGTTTTTGATCACATCTGGGACATCCCTATCTATTTCAAAGGTACTCGGGAAGATAGTGAACGCCCCGCCATGTATAAGCAACACCTTATTAGAGAGTGCTTAAAACAAACCTCTAGATCTTTCAGTGAATTTATCGCATCGCTGGATCTAAGGGTTCGTATAAATTTAATAGAACCTATCGAATTTGAAAGAGTCTCTCAACTAACTCAAAGAACAAATCAGTTTAACGCATCCAACTACCGCAGAAAAAGTCAGCAAATTCAAGAGTTTTTAGAGGATAAAAGCAAATCTGTCCATGTCATCCATGCAGAAGATCGTTTTGGCAACTATGGTCTTGTAGGAGCCATATTTCTTGAAGAGAACGAGAATGCGCTTATTGTAGATACTCTCCTACTTAGTTGTCGTGTATTAGGGAGAGGGATAGAGTATCAAATGATTTCCTTCGTCGGAAAGTTTGCGCATGGAAAACCCGTCATTGTTAACTACAAAGAAACAAAACGCAATACACCCATGAAAAAGTTTCTGGAAGCGCTAAATCCTTTAATCTTCGAGGGAGGGGCTTATCATTTCAGTTCTGAAACATTGGCTAGAGCCACCTTCAAGCCTGATGAATCACAAGCCTTCGAACCCCTCGTTCCTGATATAAAAACCATCCAAACTACAACCTTTAATAGAACAGATTTTGCAAAATTAACAACTAATCTGTACACCGCGGAAAGCATCCGAAGAAGAATTCGCAAAACCGGCCCGTTTAAATCTGATGAATCTATCCATGGATTGGAATCTCTTGTCGTTAGATCCATGTCAGATGTGTTGAATATGGACGGCATTAGTGTAAAAGATCATTTTTTTTCTACTTTGGGAGGAGATTCCTTTGATGCCGCTATGTTAGCCTCTCGTTTACAAGAAGTCACCCATAAAGCTGTGGATATTACACATGTATTCGACCATCCTACTGCGGAAGCGTTATCGCTCGTAATTCTTCAACTACCCCGTATTTCAAACCAAGAAATTAATAGCGATTTCATCCACATCCCCGCAACAGTTGAGCAATTGGCTATATGGTATGGAATGCATGCTGCAAATGAACCCTCCCAATATCAGATCCCATTAGTATATCATATAGAAGGCAATCTCGAGGTAAAAAGGCTAGAATCCGCGTTAGAAATCTTAAAAAAGCGATACGATATTCTGCAAACCTCATTCAAATTCCTAGAAAACGATTATATACATATAAACGAAGCATATTACTCCCACCAGCTTGAGTTGATTTCTCCAGGTATATGGAAGTTGGAGGTGATCTTTCATCACATCATCTGTGACGAACAATCCATTGCCATTTTCATGCAAGACTTAAGCGCACTATACAACCGACCAGACCAAGAACTCTCTCCAGCCGGATCTTATGCACAGTACAGCCTCAACCAAGAAAGACATACCCCCTCAGCAACGATAGCGTTTTGGAAGCATCATCTTCCTATAAGCACACCGCCGATGAGTCCTGTGCGGACCGCAGGAAATTATAGCCTATCCATCCCCTCTGATTTAAGAGAAAAAGCTCTGAATATCTGCGGAGCTCATGAGGTCACGCCGTTTATATTTTTTCTTTCCCTATTTTCCGTCGGCATGAGGTATTTTACTCAAACCCATCAATTTTTGGTGGGTACCCCCTTTTCCACAAGACAATCGGACAAGATTTTTGGGCTGTTTATGCATTTACTTCCTATTAACTTTTCATTCGAAGGCGAGATGAATTTCGATGCTATATTGCAATCGACAAAAAAACAGGTTTCAGAAATCTCCAAACATCGTTTTACACCCTTCTATCGCATTCAGGAAGAATTAGGCACAGCCATTCATTTAAATACCGTGTTCAGCTGGAATCGGCGTATGGGTCAAACCCCAAGCTTTCAGGGGCTAAAAACCACCCGCTTAGATGTATTGCCTAGCTTTTCAGAGTTCGATTTAAGTTTTATCGTTGAGGAAGATGAAGGTACATACAGAATCAACATACAATATGCTTCAAGTGTATATGAAAACTGGCAAATTCAAGTACTTGGAAAAAACTTTATAAATCTATTAAAAAAAATAACCCATCAACCCCACCAACCGATCAATTCACTCCTTCCTTCTTTAAAAAGCGATAACACAAAAGATGATAGGAAAGAGCGAAAATCTCTGATTGAAATGATCGAATCCATAGATCCTTCGTCAATAGCTATAGAAAATGATAATACGTCTTTAACCTATCAAAGTCTCAATGAGAAAAGCAATCAACTTGCTTATAGTCTTCTTCAAAGAGGTCTCGGGATAAATAAAGGCGCAGCTATATGCTTGGAAAATCCAATAGAACAAATCATCGCCTCTCTAGCAGTATTGAAAACCGGAGGATTTTTCATTCCATTAGATCACAAGGCTCCTCAAAAGCATCACAAAGCCATAATTGAAGATGTGCAACCTTTCTTGGTAATCGATCAAATTTCAGATGACCACATAAAATCTTTTCCCGAATCTAATCTGCACATTTCCATATCTTCGACCGATATAGCCTATGTCATCTACACCTCAGGGAGCACTGGAAAACCAAAAGGGGTAATCATCGAACATGCAGGGCTAAGTCATCGAGCAATGCACGCAAAACATTTATTCCACCTATCACCCCATAGCAGAGTCTTATGTCAGGCTTCTCCAACATTTGATATGCATATTGCCGAATGGGCCTTTGCTCTTGCTTGTGGAGCAACCGTATGTCCATACAAAGGCGAAATTCATCGCTTATGGGACTTTATCGTTACTTTGAAAGTTTCACATGCCATATTGACTCCAGGAGTTCTCAGCATATTTCCAAGCGCTCCTTCCGGTAGCCTTAAGTACGTCATGGTGGCCGGTGAGGTGACTCCGCAAAAAATAATGGAAATGTGGAGCAAGCACACTACACTGTTCAATGGTTACGGGCCAGCAGAATGCTCTATATTCACACACATACATTGTTTTAAGAGCAAGCAATCTGCTCGGATCATTGGAAGGTCTGTGTTCGGAGTTGAATGCTCTGTTGTGGATGATCAAGGAAAAGTCGTTCCTGAAGGAGGTATAGGTGAACTTTACATTGAAGGTATAGGCGTAACCAGGGGATATGTCGGAATGGAACCTCTCGCACATCGTCAATTTAAAACTGGAGATCTTGTGCGTGTTTTACCCGATGGATGGCTTGAATATGTGGGCAGAAAAGATCATCTTGTCAAAGTCAACGGATGTAGAGTTGATATCCATATGATCGAAAACAAAATCCTGTCTATTCCAAATATCTCCGAAGCAGCTGTAGTACCTACACAAAGTGAAGAACATAACTCGTTATTAGCATGCTTCTTCTCAGGAAACATAGAGAATGTCAAAATCATCAAAAGAGAGCTACGTAAACAATTACCCCTCTATATGGTGCCATCTCAGTATTTTCATTTAGAGACCCTGCCCCGATTATTGAATGGAAAAATAGATCGCGAAAAATTGGTATCGGAAAGGCTGGACAATCACTTCCCTTCCACCCATAAACTGAGTGATTTAGAAACTTCACTCGGAATAATCTGGGAAAGAATTCTAGGTAAAAATCCCCTGAATGGTGAGGCTGATTTTTTTCAGATGGGAGGCGATTCATTAAAGACTGTACAATTGATTATAGAAATTGAAAAATCGTGGGGAATTGAAATCTTTACGCCAGAGCTCCTAGACAACTCCTCTTTGGAGGATCTGGCACAAATCATCGCATCGCGAAAAACCACCACAAAGAGGCAAACCATAATTCCTATACAAACAAAAGGAAGTCGAACACCTTTATTTCTGGTGCATCCTTCGACAGGCCTTGCTGAATGCTATCGTCCATTATCTAAACACTTACAAGACCAACCCATTTATGGAATACAAAATCCGTTTATTAGCCAGAGAGCCTCTTGTTTTTCCTCGGTATTTGAAATGGCACGACATTACTCGTATGAAATAAAACAAACCTGTCCTGTCGGCCCATTCATAATTGGTGGGTGGTCCTTTGGAGGCGTTGTCGCCTTAGAAATCGCCGATATTTTAACTACAGCTGGCAATTTAGTGGATCGGGTGATTCTATTTGACAGCTATGCTCCCGATATGGACGTAGAAGAATTCTCACTTGAAAAGACTTCTGAGGATCTTATAGAAGAATCAAAACATAATGCCAAGCTTCTGAAAAACCACCCGCCTAGCTGCTATCGTGGAATAGTCCAGTTGATTCGAGCTCTCGACAGCAGGCTTGAAGCCAACGGATGGAAGACCTTGCCCCACCTGTTTGTTCAGGATATCTATATAAAACATCATGAAATGTTTGACATCCAACACATTCCACAACTAGCAGATTCTATCGAAATCTTATTTGAAAAGGCCTATGAATCCGTTCAGCGATGACTAATTTTTCATCTTGACGAATCAACCAGCTTCATCTATTCTTTTATCTTTTTGAGGAGAAGACATGCATCTTGGATATATCATCATCTACGTAAAAGACATTCAAGAGACAGTCGCTTTTTATGAAAAAGCTTTTGGAATCAAGAGCCGCTTCATCCATGAAAGCGGGACCTATGCAGAAATGGATACCGGAAACACATCTTTAGCTTTTGCCGAGGAAAAATTTGCAAAAGAAACCCTCTCGTTTCGACCCAACCGACGAGCAGATGAAGCGGCAGGTATAGAAATCAGCTTCGTCACAGATCAGGTGGAGCTGCAATACGAAATAGCGATCAAAGCCGGAGCCATCTCCATTTTAAAACCTACCCAAAAACCTTGGGGACAGCTTGTCTCTTATGTCAAAGACAATAATGGCTGCCTTGTTGAAATCTGCAGTCCAATGGGGAACGGTTGATTACTTTTGTAAAATGGAAAGTCTATGAGGATATATGCATGCGCTTTTGTCATGCTCCTTGCATCTGAAATCTCCCCTAGTATAAGCCATTTAAATTCAGTCTCACATACTATGACAATAAAACAAGCTTTCTCAGATCAACGTATTATCGAGTGTCTCTATAATCATTATGACCTCGATGTTACTCATCTGACCCCGCTTTTTTTGGGGGCAGACATCCATGCCCGCCTGTTCAAGGTTCAAACTTCGGACTTGAAATCCTATTTCGTAAAACTAAAGCAAGGTATAAGTCGTGATATCAGTGTAGATATACTTGAATTACTGCACACAGCAGGCCTTGAGCAAATAATTCTACCCATGACAACTACTCAGGGACAGCTCACTCAGCATATTGACGAATGCACCCTCATCGTTTACCCATTTGTTGAAAGCCAGAACGGGTTTAGCCAAATGCTGACAGATGACCAATGGTTTTCCCTAGGCAGAGCCTTGAGAATTGTACACGAATTGCAAATACCTGAGGAAATCCAAGGTCGCTTAAAAACAGAAACCTTTTCATCCAAGTGGCGAGATAGCGTGCGATCTATGGCTCACCTTATGGAAACTGAACCGCAAGGTGATGAATGGGCGGTAAAACTCCTGCTTTTCATGAAAGAACATAAAGCAGAGATCTTTCGCCTAGTCGACACGGCTGAAGTCCTAAGCAAAGAGATTCAAGAAGAACCGGTAAAAAACGTGCTGTGTCATGCGGATATTCATGGCGGCAATGTGCTGCTGGATCCAAACGGCTCCATCTACATAGTCGACTGGGATGCTCCTATAATAGCTCCCAAAGAACGAGATCTCATGTTTATCGGCGGAGGAGTGGCCAACGTGTGGAATAATCCTCACGAGGAAGAGATGTTTTATAAAGGGTATGGACCTACAGAGATCCATATGAAGATCTTGGCCTATTATAGACATGAACGCATTGTAGAAGATATCGCCGTCTACGCTGAAAGCCTACTTCTGACGACAGCGGGTGGAGACAACAGAAAAGAAATGTACGAACACTTTGTTGCTATGTTTGCACCACGAGGAGTTGTAGACATAGCCTTCAAAACCATTTATAAGCCTTAGAAATATTTATTCGAGGAGATTTTGAATTATGCTAGGACCCCATCCCAATACTTTACATCCCATCAAAGATTACAACAAGCTGGTATTCTTAAAAAACATTATCAAAGCCAGCAATATTTATGTGGGTGACTACACCTATTTCGACGACCGCAGGTATGGCCCCGAACATTTCGAAGAGAACAATGTACTTTACAACTATGATTTTTCCAAGGTAAAGCTGGTTTTTGGTAAATTTTGCGCCATAGCTGCAGAGACAAAATTTATCATGACGGGAGACCACAAATTGGACGCGATCAGCACCTACCCCTTCCCTATTTTTGCAAATGGCTGGGAAAACGCTTATGATATGTTTACTCTGCCGGTCAAAGGCGACATCATAGTAGAGAACGATGTCTGGTTTGGCTACGACTCTTTGGTGATGAATGGAGTGACCATAGGCAATGGCGCCATCATTGCTTCTAGAGCTGTGGTGGTAAAAGATGTGCCCGCTTACTCAATCGTAGCCGGCAACCCTGCCAAGGTGGTGAAGATGCGATTTGATGAAAAAACCATCGACCGTTTGCAAAAAATCGCTTGGTGGGACTGGGACATACAAAAGATCACCAAACACTTAAAGCTTATCAGCCATCTAGATGTGGATCAGCTGGAAATCGCCTCTCAGGAAGAATAAGAAGCTATCTAAATGTATGCATAGCCTGTTGCAATTCTTCAACGAACCTTGCAACATGAAATCCATCACACACAGCATGATGCACTTGAATAGCAATAGGCAACCAGATTTTATCATTCTGCTCGAAGTATTTACCTGTGGAAAAGATAGGCAAAAGATAGTCTGTCACTTTAGGCATATTTAAGTTAAAGCCGGTAAAGCTTACCCAGGGAATACTTGAAATGCTAAAGACATTTGCCGGGCTGTCAGGTTTTCCTAATAATTTTTTGACATCTCCATAACGCTTGATATCCAATTGATAGTTTTCGTAAAAGCCAGAAAATGACTCCGAATACTCTGTCCATAGAGTTGTAAATGTCTCGGTATCCTTTTGAAAAATCGTATAGGAGGGATGAAGAAAGTCAAAGACACCTAAACGACCTTCTCGGTCTATGGCTGTACGGAATTCTTCATGCCTATTCACTATCGTGGATATAAGATAAATCATCGTAGGATACAGCTTAATGCCTTGTTTCTTTATTTCAACAAGCAACGACGTTAAATCTAAATTTAATGTCATACTATAGCTGCACGAGATATCTTTGAAAAAATCGAAATGTTCTTTACGGCTCCAAGCAGCAACATTTATTAATTTAAAATTCGGCAATTCTGGCAACGTCATAGACATTCTTCCTGTATCTCAACTCACGTTAAGCACATATAGCAATCAAATAGATTTTTGAAACTTGTAAAAAATCAAACTTGCTCGCCATTTCTATCTGCGTAAGGTCGTCGTAAAGAATAACATTAGATCCTTAGAAATACAACTAGAATTAATATTCGCATCTATGAGGTCATAGTGCAAAGTCCTATGAGTTTACCAAAGCACCTTTAAACCCAACTTACCCCCCTAAATCACGCCTGAACAGGCCTGCATTTGTCAATTG
>CAYMKI010000134.1:0-8577 GCA_964390695.1 uncultured bacterium | reverse complement strand
GAACTATGGTATCGATGTTTCTAAGCCAATGGGAAATCTGACAATGATAGAAATGGCTAAGTTTGTGGCTCAGCAAGATGGCGAGTTTATCTCGAAAATAATAAAGAACTATGGTATCGATGCTTCTACGCCTGATGGACAGCAGGTTCTGATCGAGATTGCTAAACTCGCAGCTCAGCAAAATGGTAGGGGAACTTCCAAATTCATAATGAACTATAGCATCGATGCTTCTACAACAAAAGGACAACAGGCGTTGATAGAGATCGCTAAGTTGGCGGCTCAGGAAGATGGTTGGGGAACCTCCCAAAATATCAAGAACTATGGCATCGACGCCTTTACGCAAGAAGGACAGCAGGCGTTGATCGAGATTGCTAAGCTGGCCGCTCAGCAAAATGGCGAGGGAGTCTCGATGCATATACAGAAGTATGGCGTCGACGCTTCTACACAGAAGGGACAGCTGGTGCTGATTGAAATCGCCAAGTTGGCGGCTCAACAGAATGCTATAGCAATTCTCAAGAATCTTTCGAATTATTCGCTAGATACAAAGTCTGTGGAAGGCAAACAGCGATATTTGGAATTGATTCAATTTCTGTTTATTTGCGTCGTTAAGCAATTCTCGTCATTCAAATATAGCGATTTTCAAGAAAATTTTGAGGTCTATTCCAAAATCTGCAATGAAAACGGTATCGATTCGTATCGAATAAACATATATCAGTTTGAGGCTTCGCTTGAGCAACTCAAATCCGGCGATTTGCCGGGTGCTCTGAAGAAAAGCGTTCGCATTGCTGTCGCTTTGTTCGAGATGAATATAGATCAGCTGCTGTGGGTACATGATAGAGTGTTTTCCATAAAAAATAAAGATGAGCAAAAGGAATTTTTAGAGCAATGGATGAGCCTATGTGCGCTTTGTGCAAGTCGAGAGGATCTTAAGCAGTTATTCAAGCAAAATGGCCAGCTCTTTGAGGGATTATTTCAGTTATCGCCCGCCTTAAGGATTAGATTCATACAAGAAGTGATAGTTGCCTCTTTAGATTCAAAGAGTTTATTTGTGGAAAGATTGAAAGCTGAGATTTTAAGAGAATCTTGTGTGGTGCAAAAAATAGCTGTTTTGCCGCGGGATTTGCGCATGGCCGTGGTAGAGGTTTTTCTTCGAGGTTTTCACGATAGTCAAGCCGAGAGGGTAAGGCATCTGCGAGAGAGTGTTTCCGAAGTTGTTCATGCTCAACTGGCCTGCTTTATGCTGGGAGCATTTGCAGCGCAAGGTGCCGATGTGTATCTAAAAGTTATGGCTGCCATAGCGAAAGATAGAAATTTACGCGATGCTAAATATCAACAACCTCTTTTAGCAGCATTGGTAGCTATCGAAAAATCTTCCCTTGACGACGATAAAAAAATTAAACTGCTTAACGATTTATTTAGCGTTAAAGATGTAGAGGAACGTCTCCAAAGCTTAAAACTGATCACCGATATCTTGAATTTCAAGGGCGAGTCTTACCTTCACGTGACAAGCGATCTTGCCTCTCTGAAAGCTGTGGTGGAAAGATTGTTTATCGATAAATGCAAAGTCAAACTGGAGAATTTTGGAGCCTTATATCATATTTCCGTGGGCAAGTGGAGAAGTAAGGAAGCGTTACTTACCTATGCGGGTAAACATGTAGGGGATCCAAAAGCGCTTCCCTATTTTCAATGTTTTCTCACTGGTGTATTGAAAGGCGATTTTTTACAAAATCGCTATGCCGTAGAAAACAACCCCCACCTCGATCAAATCAAGAAAAGCCATCCCAAAGTTTTCGAGGCTTGGCAGAAATCGATATCTTTGACACCTGCAGAGATAGCTTCTAAGGATAGCATAAAAAAAAATCCTATTGAATCAAGAGTGGTCGAAAACTTGAAACAGGCGGTAGAAAACCGCCATCTGGGCCTCGAACAGCAAGAGACGCTATTTCCTGTTTTATCTGCTTGTATAGGTAAATGGGATTCACTAGACGAGCCTTTGAAGCATATCAAAAAAGACCTAGAGCCGCTTTCTAATCGTCCCCTTAAACCAGAGGAAAGTCAGCAAAAGCAACAGTTGCAGTTGCAAAAAGTTCTATTGGAGCTTGTGAAGGACCCTAAGGATGTGGAGAACAAGCTAAACGTATTAAAGGGTATCAAGATAAAAGGTTTTGAAAAGATCTTAGGCCCCTTCTACCAAGACCTAGAGGATGCGGTGCAGATGCTGCGGTCCTCCCAAAGGTCATCTTCGGATGAAATGACGATGATAGACAGCGATGATCCAAACCATTTTCTCTTGATGGGTACGGAGGTGTTGGGCAGCTGTCAAAACGTCAATGGCAGCGCCAGTTTGAATGTAGGGCTTCTCGGCTATGCTTTAGATGGCAAGCACCGCTTGGCCTTAGTTTGCGATTCCTCCGGCAAAATCCTAGCTCGCTCGGTGTTGAGGCTCTTGATAGATGCCAAAGGTCATCCGGTGCTGTTTCAGGAAAAGGTCTATGTGGCCGACGCCAGCCCAGAATATCCTTCACTACTGAGAAAGATCGCCTTGAAAAAGGCAGAGCTCCTAGGAATTCCCCTAGTAGTCAGTCCCTCGGATTTTGAAAACGAACAAGCCCAACCCTATGCTTTTGCAATAGAAGCCAAAGACAAGCCGGTGCCTTTCGAATATGTGGATGCGTTGGCGGGATTGCAAAGTGGGGCTTATAAGATAGTCGGATCTCTGCGTATCGATCAAAATACATAGCAAAGGCTGATCCTAACATCTGCTTTCAGTTCTCCCTATCGGGTAATAGCATAGATCATCGTTTTCTATTTCAAACGCAAAGACGCAAAGTCGCTAAGGCTCAGAATGTTTAGTCAAACCCTACGGGTTTGACTGACAGCGCTAAATGGGTAAACAAATCTATAATAAGGGTGTTTTTTTGAGGGTTTTCCAATAGATTAAATCGCTCATCATTTTTGTCTGTAATTTTTTTTCTAAGGTACTGATATAGTCCGCTGTTATTTTTTCTAGTCGTTTTTCGTTGTAATCGTCTAAAGGCAATAAATGTGCTTTCCTAAATGCACTTACAATGAGTGGATGGTCAGGTACAAATGCTGTGTTTCTTTTTTCTAGGTTTGGAATGTTCTTCTCTAAGAAGCTGATTTGAAGATGAGAAAGCCAGGTTTGGTAAACTTCCACGGCTTGTTGTAGGTTTCCTTCGGTAAGCAGCCCTTGATTGACAAAATGCCCAAATTCATCTGAACCCCTTATTTTTCCTAACAATATGAAGGCATAGATGGCTGTGGTAGAGCTAACAAAAGTGCAATTGCCTACAGTTTGCATTGGCAATGCGTTAAGATCATTCATCTGATGATCAGATTCACTTTTAGAAAATTGAAGTTTTTGATCCAAGGTTGTAAAAAACAGGGTTTGATAAGTTTTTTTATCCCCCTTTCGTCCGCAATCTTCAATCATTTTTAAGGTTTCAACATCTATCTTCTCAGGATTAAAGTGGAAAACATCAACAGGTTTCCTTGATTCTCCTCCGCGATTGCAAATGACAAACTGATCCCCCCATATTAAAACTGTCACAGCATGTCCTTTAAATCCCGTATTCATGATTACCGGAAGGCCTTCTTTAATTCTGTTAACTTTGTCTTCATGAGAATATAGGTGTTCATTAGCGCCTAAATCAAAGACTTGTCTTAGCAAGTGGATTTGATTTTGATTCAACAATGCAGGATAGAGTTCTTTAAAGGTTAAGAAATCTTTTTTCATCAAATTAAACCATTCATAAGCATGATGACCTTCAAGATCCATTTTTGCTATAACTTCATTGTTTTCAACTTTAGTCAGATATGTTTTCCCGGATATGTGCCAGGCATGGCTGAGAGCTTTTCTAGCGACAAGAGTTAGATGGTGTTGTTTGAGATTTGAATTGTGATTAATTAATAGTACGGCTTCTCGATAGTTTTCAGGGCGTATGGCTTTTATCAGCGAGAGGGGAGAATGAGCATGATTATCCAAGATGTGTAAAGCCTCTGGATTAATCTCTATCAACAGTTTCAATAAGTCTATGTTGATCACATGATGATTGCATGCTTCAAGTAAAGGGGTTTCATGATTCATATTTTTGAGGGTGGCAGCTTTTTTTAGGCTTTCGGGAGCTGTTTCATACATAAATTTAAGCATCTCTATATTGTTCTGTTTCGAGGCCACTGCGAGAGGTGTTAAACCGAAGGAGTGGCTTTTTGTAATCATGGCTTTTTTGAATGTTTCAGGAGCAGTTTCAGCCATGAATTTTAGCGCTTCCAAATTCTTATTTTCTATGGCTGCATGCACAGCGTTGATTTTATCAATTGATTCACCTCGAGATTGATTGGTGATCATAAATTTTTCAAAAGCTAAGGGGTTAGCTTTAGCAATGGCTTTGAGTAAATTCAAATTGTTATTTTCTACAGCCGCAAATAATGGTGTCTTCCCAAGATTATTGCTAATGGATACTGCTGCTGAGAAAGCTTCGGGTGTAAATTGAGCAATGGATTCTACGAGTTCAGATTGATTATTTGTAATGGCTACTAATAAGGGTGTATTACCAAAATAATCTTTGCTTGTAATTGCCTTGGTAAAAGAATCAGGATTTTGTTTAGCGATAAGTGTAAGATCTTTAATGTTATTGTTTTGAATCGCGTTTTTTACTTCTATAATGAAAGAATCAAGCGTATCTTCGTTATTGTTTTTTAATGTGACTTCATCTTTTTCTTGATTTGATTTTTCAGATGTCTGTTGAATATCAAAGGTTTGGGTGTCGACTATTTTTTTAAATAATGCGTTACAAGTCTCTGGAAGATCGGACTTTTGTATGTCCGCGAAGGTTTGTTTAACATCTTTTGGATGACGATTTAAATGAGTGATAAGTTTTGCAAGATGGCGATCTTCCTCCTCTTTATTTGTTACTGTAGATGGAGGGTCTTTACTTGCTTTGGTGCAAATTAATATTATGACGCGTGTTTTCCATATATCATCATTTGGTTTGTCTTGAGCTTGAGATAACAGCCATTCTTCGAATTTAATGCGGTTATCGATATTATTTAAATTTGAAGATAATTCGTTTAGATTTTGATTGTGGTATAAAGTAATTAAATATTTTATATTATCAATATTCATATTTGTTCTGTTTGTTAGTTTGTTATAACTTCAATTATAAAATAAAATTAATTATTTTGTTTTAATTTGAGGATTATAATAAATAATATAACTAATTAGCAGAATGCAAAAGGGCGTAACTTGTTGGACTGCAACAGTTCCTGCCAGAAAAGTAACATGCTTTAGAAAAACGCTTAAACATGAAAAACAAGATGAGCAGAATGAGCAGAATAGATAGGATAAAAGGATGTATTTGTTTTCACGTGAGGATCGTGTGAATTATATTTTTATTATCCTGTAGAGAAAATCAGGTCTAGTCAAAAATGTTAAAATTAATTATAGTATATATAACATTATTTTAAATTAATAATATTAATTATGCAGATAGAAGAAATGATTATTCAACATGCTATAAAGTGTGTAACTGGGTTAATCACCACAGAGCTCTCTCTGTGGTTGAATATATTTTGTTGTATGAAGGCAAGTGAATAGTCTCTGTCATCTTCGGTTAAATTTTAGGTTCGTATGTATATAAATCATTGTCGAGAAGTAAATAATAATATTGGAATGTTGATTGCTCCATACAAGAACAACATACAACCTGAAGAAAAAAATTGGATCGAGAAAGCCCTAAGTGACATCAAAAATACTGGCAGTAGCATAAAAGTGGAAGACAGGGTAATCCGGCAATTGAACGCATTGGATAACTTTACCCCAGATAAAATTGTTCGTTTAGTGAATATCTTGCAGCAAGCGATTAAACAGGAATCCGGTGAAGGTCAAATCGAAAGACATATTTGCCATAAATTTGCTGGCTTAACATATCGGAAAGATATACTTACAGAGACTCTCATTCGGGATTGTACAGACAAAAATTTTGCTATAAGAGTTATTGTTGAGCAGGTTATTCAAGGTTTTCTCTATGCTTTTGAAGCCGCAGAGAGCTTGCTCCAGTGTGGGCTAGCCTCAAATAGCCCTGAAATACAGGGGGCTCTGATAGAGATCGCCAAGTTGGAAGTACAGAAAGATGGATGGGGAACCTCTGAATACATCCAGATCTATGGCATCGATGCCACTAGGCCAGAGGGACAGCAGGCGCTGATAGAGATCGCCAAGTTGGCTGCACAGAAAAATGGAAGGGAAACCTCCACGTACATAAAAAACTATGGCATCGATGCCTCTACAGCCAAGGGACAGCAGGCGCTGATCGAGATTGCCAAACTGGCCGCTAAGCAAAATGGCAGTGGAATCTTCAAATACATAAAGAATTATGGCATCGACGCCACCAAAATAGAAGGGCAGGATGCGTTGATTGAAATCGTCAAGTTGGGCGCACAAGACAATTTACTAGAAATTCTTCAAAATTTTCAGAATATTTCACAAGATACAAAGTTTATGGAAGGTAATCAGCGGTATTTGGATTTGATTCACTTTCTGTTTACTTGCTTTGTTAAGCAAATCTCTTCATTCAAATATAGTGATTTTAAAGAGAGATTTGAGAGCTATTTCAAAAACTGCAACGGAAACGGTATCGAGACGTTTCGAATAGATATGAATTTGTTTGATGCTCCGCTTGAGAAATTAAATGCCGGCAATTTGCCAAGAGCTCTAAAGGAAAGCCTCGGAATAGCGGTTGAATTATTTGAGATGAGCTTTGATCAGCTGAAATGGGTGCAAGATACGATCTCTTCTATCGCGGATAAGTATGAAAAAGAAATAGTTGATAAGGATAAAAAGATTATTACTGAACAGGCTGAATTTTTAGAGCAATGGATGAGTCTATGTGCGCTTTGTGCAAGTCGAGAGGATCTTAAGCAGTTATTCAAGCAAAATGGCCCGATCTTTGAGAGGTTATGTCATTTATCGCGGACGTTAAGGATTCGGATCATTCAAGAAGTGATAGCTGCCTCTTTAGATCCCAAGAGCTTATTTGTGGATAGATTGAATGCTGAGCTTTTAAGAGAAACTTCCGCGGTGCAAAAAATAGCCGTCTTGCCCCGGGATTTGCGCATGGCTGTCGCAGAGGTTTTTCTTCGAGGATGCCACGATGATAAAGCTGATAGGGTAAAACTTCTGCGAGACAGTGTTTCCGACGTTGTCCATGCTCAGCTGGCCTGCTTTATGCTGGCAGCATTTCCAATAGAGGGGTCTAAGGTTTATTCTAAAGTGCTCGATGTTATAGTGAAAGATAGAAACTTTCGCGATGCTAAGTATCAACAACCGCTTTTAGCTGCCTTGGTAGCCATCGAAAGATCTTCTCTGCTAAATCCATCGAAAATAAAACTGCTTAAAGATGTTTTTAACGTAAAAGAGGAAGAAGAAGCTGTTCAAGGCTTAAAACAGATCAAAGAAAAAGAAATAGAAGAACGTTTCCAACGCTTAAAGCTAATCACTGATATCTTGAATTTCAATGGAGAGTCCTACCTTGGTGAGACAAACGATCTTGCCGCCCTGAAAGCTACGGTAGAAAGACTGTTTATGGATAAATGCAAAGTCGAACTGGATAATTTTGGAGCCTTGTATCTAAATTCCGTGGGCGCATGGAGAGGTAAGGAAGCTTTGCTTACCTACGCAGGTAAACACGTAGGGGATCCCAAGGTGCTTCCCTATTTTCAACGTTTTATCAGCTCTGTGCTGCAAGGCAATTTTTCGCAAATCCGCTATGCCGTAGACAACAACCCGCACCTCGACTTCATCAAGAAATGCCACCCCAAGGTTTTCGAGGCTTGGCAGAAATCGGTATCCTTGACGCCTGCAGAAATAGCTTCTAAAGATAGTATAAAAGAAATTTCTGTTGAACAAAGAGTGGTGGATAACTTAAGACAGGCGGTAGAAAACCGTCACTTGGGCTCTGAACAGCAAGAGACGCTATTTCCTGTTTTATCTGCTTGTATAGGCAAATGGAAGGGACTAGACGAACTTTTAAAGCATCTCAAACAAGACCTAGAGCCGCTTTCCAATCGCCCCCTTACATCAGAGGAAAGCCAGCATAAGCAACAGTTGCAGTTGCAAAAACTTCTCTTGGAGCTTGTGAAGGACCCTAAGGATGTGGAGAACAAGCTGAACGTATTAAAGGCGATCAAAATTAAAGGTTTTGAAACTATCTTAGGTCCCTTCTACCAAGACCTAGAGGATGCTGTTAAGATGCTGCGTTCCTCCCAAAAGCCATCTCCGGACGATATGACGATGATCGATACCGATGATCCCAACCACTTCCTCTTGATGGGCACGGAGGTGTTAAATAGCTGTCAAAACGTCAACGGCAGCGCCAGCTTGAATGTGGGTGTGCTCGGTTATGCTTTGGATGGAAAACACCGCTTAGCCTTGGTGTGCGATCCTTCCGGTAAGATTGTAGCCCGTTCGGTACTAAGGCTCTTAATTGACGCCAATGGCCAGCCGGTGCTATTTCAAGAAAGGGTCTAAGTCGCCGACACCAACCAGGAAAATCCTAC
>CAYMKI010000133.1:0-8643 GCA_964390695.1 uncultured bacterium | reverse complement strand
CCTGTAATGAGAATGGTTTGATTTTTAAATAGTTGTGCGGTTCTACGATGAAGAAGATTATTGTTGTCTTGATTAGGGGTATTTTGCATGTGGCTACTCATTTACTGGAATTTGGACAAAATTGAGCACACCTTGAGTCTCCTCGCAGGTTCAGAGATTCAAGGTAGGCTTAATTCTGCTCAAACTTAGGGCGTTCGGATATTAAAACTTTAATTCCAAAATAGTCATTGTGTGTACATGATTGATTTTCAAGATAGTACAAGTACACAAATATAGAACTACGATACCCCTTAATGTAGATGATTTTATTAACTTTCGCAATCATTTATTTGAGTATACACAATTAAAACCCAAAATAATATAGATCATCGTTTTCTATTTCAAACGCAGGATTACTGAGGCTTAGAGGGTTCAGACAAACCCGTCGGGTTTGACTGACAGCACTAAAATTGTGCGCTTCGCGGACAATTTTATGTTTTTGGTTATTGTCAAAGCCTTTTCGTTATCTCCGTGCCTCAGTGCTTCCGTGCCCTCTGCGTTGAACTTGAGATCGATCTTTTAGTCGTTCTCTCTGTCTTGTACTGATTTGAGCTATGAGCCAACTTTGTGAACAGATGCTTCTGTAGGTGGCTAAGTAGTTGTATTAATTTTATGCTTATGATTATTGTTAGTTTATTTTAGTAAAGATAAATAAACAAATGTTAATTCGGAAAAATGAAAAATGGTTGTTCAATAAATAGTTGGTATTTACACAAAGACATAAAAGCGCTATAGTGTTTTTGGTAACGAAATTCGAAGAGGTTATAATGTATTCTAGTTTTTCTCTGCAAAAAGTTGAACAGTGGGTCCATCATGCCGGATCCAGTATCCTTCAGACGGGCACGGGCTATCTATCGGGAGAGGTTATCAACTCCGTTTATCAATGGTTGCATCCAGGAAAGGTGATTTTAGGGCAACCCTTGGTGTTGGTTATAAATCCCTTGGTAGCAGCAGCTTCTGCTGGAATCTTTGCTCTAGTGGATTTAACGGCTAAAAAAATAATAGAAAATACCCCGTTACAAAAAGTGAGCCATAAGCCTTTGTATCAATTGATCCGCGTAGCTGTGAGCCTTACGATTAGTTCTTTAGCAGCTTCCTTGATATTTGGCATCACAATTAAAATTGCCGCAGCGGCCATTTTATCCAGTCTTGTAGCCTCTACGTTGTTTTTATATATAGCTAAAGCTTTTTCTAAGCTGGTCTATCAAGAAACACCGCGCGAACTTGTAAAGTGTTGAAGCAACCTAGGTACGGGCATATCGATCAGCTGGGCGGCATTTTGGAATAGAGCCAGAAGTTCAGCTGAGGCTTGCTCATCCCAGCGGGTATGTAGATGGTCGGAAAATTTTTTGAAGAGGAGCGGCAGCCCCTCTTTTCTTCTTTTTTTGTGGCCCAACGGGTATTCGATTTCTACAGGGCCTAGCACCGTTTGATTCTTCATGACTATTTGGATGCTATTGGCGATCGATCGTTTTTCGGGATCCAAATAGTCTTGGGAATATCGAGGTAGCTCTTTCACTTGCATTTTGGCTCTGAGCTCGTCGATCAGTGGATTGGCGGCGATTTCCTCCTCATAGTGCTCGGCGCTAAGGCTGCCATAGATAAGTCCAATGGCTACCATATATTGGAGGCAATGGTCCCGGTCTGCCGGATTTTTAAGAGGGCCTTGCTTATCTATGATTCTGATCGCAGATTCATGCGTGCCGATTTCTATGCGCTCAATATCCTTCCATTGTCCTTTAATTTGCGGGTGCAGGCAAAATGCACACTCGACAGCAGTTTGGGCATGAAATTCGGCGGGGAAAGCGATCTTAAATAGCACATTTTCCATGACATACGATCCGAGAGGGCGTGCCAGCTCAAAAGATTTCCCCTTGAATAAGACATCATAAAGTCCCCATTGGTGAGCACTTAAGGCTGTTGAATACCCCATTTCACCTTGCAGAGCCATCATGGCATGCATGACCCCTCTGCTGGTGGCATCGCCTGCCGCCCAAGATTTTCTAGAGCCTGTATTGGGTGCATGCCGATAGGTCCTTAGGGGGCCGGTATCGATCCAAGCATTGGAGAGGGCGGCTTTGATTTGCTCTTGAGTACCTCCGAATAGCTGCGTGCAAATGGCAGTTGTGGCAATTTTTACTAAGATCACGTGATCAAATCCAATACGGTTGAAGCTGTTTTTCAAGGCTAGGCATCCTTGAATTTCGTGCGCTTTGATCATGGCAGTCAGCAAATCGAAAACTTTTAAGGGCGGTTGGTTGTGGCTCTCTTTTTTTTGACCAACAAAGTCGCAGACAGCTAAAATTCCCCCAAGGTTATCTGAAGGATGTCCCCATTCCGCCGCCAGCCAGGTATCATTGTAATCTAGCCATCGGATCATGGTGCCTATGTTGAATGCTGCCCTAATGGGATCCAAGACATAATTTGTGCCGGGAACTCGGCATCCGCCGGGCACGATGGTACCAGGGACGACAGGCCCAAGCAATTTTGTGCATTCCTTGAATTGCAGTGCCAATAGGGCGCAACCTAAAGAGTCTGCCAGGCAGGCAATGGCTGTCTGGTAAGCCTCCTCGCTGCGAATTTCGGTGTGCATGACATATTCGGCGATGATTTCATTGATCTCATCATAATGCGTCATTCCATTATCTCCGTGTAGTAGGAGAGGTGAAATGTCTGGCTTGCGGTCCTATATAGTTGCTGATCGGTCGGATAAGCTTGTTGTTGGCCCGCTGTTCTAACAAATGCGCAGACCATCCTGCAATCCTTGACATCACAAACAGGGGAGTGAACATGCCCGTGGGAATACCGCTGAAATGGTAGGCCAAAGCGCTATAGAAGTCTAGGTTGGGGAATAGCTTTTTATTATCCCACATTACCTTTTCGATGGATTCGGCGACTTTGAATAAGTACCCATCTGCTGCTTGCTGGCTAAGCTTATTGGCCCAGGATTTTATGATAGCGGAGCGCGGATCGGACGTGGTATACACTCTGTGCCCGAAACCCATGATCAATTTTTTTTCCTCAAGCATCTTTAGCACGCCCTGTTCTGCTTCAACGGGTGTTTTGAACTGCTGCAGCAAGGCCATGGCCCATTCGTTGGCGCCTCCATGCAGAGAGCCTCTGAGCGCCCCTATGCCTCCGCAGATAGCTGAATAAAAGTCAGATAGGGTGCTTGCAATGGTCCTAACGGTAAAGGTGGAAGCGTTGAATTCATGTTCTGCATAAAGTATTAGCGAAACATCTAGGCAGCGCCTGTGCGATTCTTCAGGTGTTTTATTGAGGGTTAGTTTCAGAATGTGCCCTGCGATGGAATCTTCTTCGCTGTTTAAGTTAAGCGCTTTGCCGGTTTGATGGAAATGGCGCCAGTATAAAAGCATGGAGCCGAAGCTGGCGATGAGGCGGTCTGCGATGGCGAATCTATCTGTTGAGGACGTTTCGGGCTCTAAATTGCCCAACACCGAGCAGGCTGTCCTTAGTACGTCCATCATGTGAGAGGTGGGCGGGATTTTTTCCAGGATGTGTTTTAAGGTGGTCGGCAGGTCTCGCAAATTTTTAAGTTTGTGTTTATATTCTTGCAGTTCCAGGCTTGTCGGGAGTTCTCCGCGCAGCAGCAGCCAAGCTGTTTCTTCAAAGGTCGAATGTTGGGCAAGCTCTTCGATCGAATAGCCTCTATAGAGAAGGCTTTGGTCTTCTGCCCCGCACAAACAGATGGCCGAATCTCCGGCAACAATACCTGCCAGTCCGCCGGTTTTTTTCTTTTCCTTTGTTTCTAACATGCGTTTCTCCTAGTTAACTAAGGTTTGTATCTCATTTTGTTCTCCGCCGGTGATCTCAATACGTCCATCCGAATGGATAAATACATCGTATTCCAGGCGAACTCCAAATTCTCCGGGCAAATATATTCCGGGTTCGATAGAAAAACACGTTCTAGGTAGTAGCAGGCGGTCATCATGAGTCTCAAAATTGTCCATATGAGCACCCGGGCCGTGATCGCATTCGTCTATATTATGTCCTGTGCGGTGAATAAAGTAGGCGCCATAACCTGCGTTGTTAATCACATCACGGCAAGTTTGATCCACTTCCCACCCTTGGATTGGCTGCTGGCGCGCAAAGCGGTCTTTAACAAATTGGGCGGCCGTTTGTTGGGCTTGCCTGACGATGTTGAAGATGTTTTGTTGATGAGGCGAGGGGGTAGCGGAAGCTACGGCTACGCGGGTAATATCCGCGTAGACCGCGCCCGGCAGTTTTTTTTTGCACCACAGATCGATCAAAATAAAATCGTTTTCCTTGATGGGCATCGAGGAATCTTTCGTAGGTGTATAATGAGGATTTGCCGAATTGGCATTGACCGCGCAGATAGGCGCATCGGAGGTTTCAAAGCCTTTAGATTGAATTTGTTGCCATATGAACTGCTGTATCGAGTATTCTGTTTGCGGAATTTGGTGGGCTAAATTATGCCGGATCAATTTCCACGTTTCCTCAGCGATGTCGTTTAGGGTCTGAGCGGCTTCTCGGTGCATGTTCAGCTGGGCTTCATTCCATTGACTGGTAAAATATTGCAAAATATTTGCTGAACTCACCACCTCGACATTGAAGCCCCTGATCACTTCTATTGTTCCTGCATCGACTTTGGATACGTAGGGTATGGCATTCCTGGGAGAGTATTCCATGGCGACTCTTGTACATCCCTGCAATAGCTGCTGAAGCTTTTCTTCGAGTTCTTGCCAGGTGCAATAAACTTGTAGCAGGCCCGGCGCGGAATCTAAAATGTGGCTTTCAATAGCATGTAGCAGTTTGCAAGGTTCGCCTGCGCAGGGAATCCAATAAAAAAAACGCCTGGTCAGGAGCTGGTTAGATTCTAGCGCAAGAAAATCACAGGCGAGTGAATTGGATCGGCGAAAATCATATAATAACCAACCATCCAGTTGAAATTCTTGCAGGAGCTTTTGAGCGCAGTTGATTTTACTTTGAAGGGGCATCGTAAATCCATGGATGTTATAGGTGTATGTTAAGTTAGAGGAAAGTCAGCAAAAACACAATTAAAAAAATAATTATATTATTTGAGTTGCAGAAAATGCTGTGAAAAGTACACTGAAAATTAGGCTCGTTAAGAGAGTTTTTTTTCCGCAGAGGGTAAACCTAAGGAGGGGTTATGAATAATTTTACTAATGGCGATGTTCATGATGAAGAAATAAGTGTATCTAATTATGCTTATGTGGATACGGAAGCAGAAAATAATCAGCTAAAGTCTAGGTCAAAAAAAGCTGATAAGAAAAGTTCAGCGGTCGAAAACCATCAAACTATGCAGCTGTCTAAAGCAGCTTCGATTCGAGCTGCGCAAAAGGTTTTGGCTGAAGAAGCTATGAACATGCCGACCACGGTGATATTTTGTGCTACATCGCCCACTTCCTCAGTACGCAAAGAGGATGATATAACCCCGAGATTTGTGAAAAGATTCAACACCCATCGCGGAAATCAAGAATATTTGTCCAAAGCCTACCGGATGTTAAACAAGACACGTGCTCTTGCCGGATTGGAACCTAACTCGAAAGTGATAGACATTCCTTCTGCAAGGACAAATTTTCTGCTATTAACACAGCTGAATAACCAGGATATAAAATTAGCTGCTTTGGACAGTTTGATCGCTGTATTACAAAAAGACCAAGTTACCAAGGAAACCGCATTCGATTTAATAGATTTGGCCATACAGCTCATGACGCAGATGGATAGGGAGCTTATTCAAACGCAACTCATCGATGAGCAGATCAAGATATGCAAGGCTTATGGCATGGTCGCCGAGCTAATCCAGTGGCATTATGGTAAACAACATTTCAATGGAATTACCGACGATCTCAAACGGCAACTCATCAATACTTTAAAAACACTTGAAGCCTTGAATACGCAAGATAATATCGAATTACATTTTACTGTGGAATATGCTTTAGAAGGTTTTAAAAGATTAAAGGATGACAAGAAGGAGCTATTTGAACTTGGGCAACGTATGTTTAATTTTTTAGTGGGCTTGATCAGCATATATAACGATGCGCTCAATGTACACGAATTAACTAAAGCTTTTGAGGACATTGACATTCACATTACCCATTCCTGGTATAACTTGTCTTTACTGTTTAATGATATAGCCAAAGCGGCTTATACCGAATTCAACAAGCTGATGGCTTTGCAATTAATGTTGCAATACCACAATAAAGAAGTTAATTGGAAGTTTGTATACAATGCCATGCAAAAATTTGCGGACATTGCAGTGAAAGGCTCTAATCCAAAAATTCGCAAAGCAGCCTTTCAGGGTTTTAGTATGGAATCTAAAAAGCTTTTAGGTTTACTAGATTTCGTGGATTGCGATCATTTCAAACCCTCATTAAAAAAGAAGCCTTTAGTGCATTTTAAAGCTCCGACCAAAAAAGATGTGAATATTTACATCCGTTTACTTGGAGCGCAGCAGTTGATTCGTATCAGTCAAGAGGCTCCCGACCTTAAAATTAGAAGCGAAGCCAAACAAAAATTAATCGAACGAGCTTCTAGTGAAACCGACCCTTCGATTAAAGCAGTCATTGATGCTGCGCTGCCATCGACAGCAAAGGCTAAAAAGAAATGGTTGGCCGAAGTTGAGGAATACGCATATAAGCCTTACAATTCGAATTTAAATATATCTGAAGATACTCATGCAGGGGCTGTGGAAAAGTCAGTTCAAGATTTTTTTTCTTCTCGCAGTCTAAGTTCTAAAAGCCCTTCTAGCACTGATATATCTAAAAATAAGGCTCTGAAGAGAAGGGCCTCACAGAATACTTTGAATATCTCGACATCCTCTTCAAACAATCCTATTTCTAATTCCCCTTATCTGCGTTCAAACAGCCAAGCGGTACGTTCTAAACGTCTTTCAGCTCCACCTAAATCTACCGCAAAGATAGACGCCGCTACCGAAGAGGGACCTAAAAATACGCTTCTGAGCAATCATGGCTCTACAGTGGGAAGCATGCAGTCATATATACTTTCCAAGTGTTTGCATGTTGATCAGCAGATTATCGAAAAATCTATTGAGTTCAATCAAGATATCCATTTAGCAGACCATAACGAATTATACATAAGCAAGGCGTGTGTGCAAAAAGTGATTCAAATGATAGAAGAGTTGAAAAATGTAACAGTTTTAGATTTTAGAAAATGTCGCTTTCAACCCGAAGGCGTCCCTGTTTTGATGGACAAGTTGTCCGACCTGCCCTCTATTACAAAAGTCATTTTGCCTAAAAATATTCCTGCCGAAGCCTATGCATCCATAGCTGCCTACACGCAAAAAGTCATAGACCTGGCCGTGGTGTTTTCTGATCCGGACGACGATTTGCAGTTTGCTAATTATTTGATTAAAGCTGATAGAATTCTAGAGGGGATAGATTATTTAGAGGATGCTGTAAAAAAAATCAAAAAAAAGGATGTGCCAAATCCTGTTAAGCTAAACATTTATATGGCTTTAGGCAGTGCTTTAGAGCTTGATCAACAGCATGATGAAGCTATTGAAGTTTATAAGCAGGCCTATAAAATCGAACCTAAAAACCACAAGTTAGTTTCACATTTAGCTTCTTTGTATGCGGGAAAGGGGGATTACGTTCAGGCTGCGAAATATTATCGAGAGGCGCAAGAAAATCAACCTGACGACTATGTCGATATAGGTTTAGAAGAATTGAAAAAGATTCTAAATAGACAGGTCAACGCAAATAAGCCTTCACACTCATGATTATATCGAACTCTATAGTTTGAACATTTTTTTTGTTGTCAAAAAAATGTTTCAAAAAACGCAGGCTCCATAAGATACAGGCTTGAAAAGCCTGTATCTTAACGAGCGTACTCTTAATTATAAAACAAATTGTTTACCATCGAAAAAGTACAAATTTAAGCGTTTTTCTAAAGCATGTTATTTTTCTGGCGGAAACTCTTGAAATTGTGTGTAGTTGCCAAAAAAGCAACTCTTCTTTATAGTTACGACTCAGCGCAATTTTTTTCTTACCCCAAATGAATTTTTTTTTATGCAATCACTAGATTCTCGTATCCCATTGAAATATACATCTTCTGGTTATAAATATGAGCAGATCACTTTGATTCCAGAGGCAGAAGTTTGCTCATTGTCTCAAACTTCAATCAAGGAATTGTTTGAAAAAAATCTCAGTAAAGGTTTTCCACATGTTTTAGCTTTTGTTCATGATGAGGCTAAAGGGCAAAATGTTTATGATGCTAATCTATTGGGTGAGTACCTGGCAAAAAACGAACGTTGGAGATGGTCAAATCCCGCCACAAATAAAACTATTCGAAAAATTGATTACTTTGTCATGCACCAATTAAGTGATGGATATAGGTTAGTCAAAGAAGTCCACACCGGGCAAATTGGTACGGGGGAGACTTATGAAAGTTTCTGGTTTTGCCATAACCTAGCTGCAGCAAGTGATCCGGATAATCCCTATGCTTTTCACTCGATGATGGCTTTGTTAAAGCACTACCTTAAAAGCAAGGATTATCACAAGATAAAACAGTTTGCTTTTAACTGTTTTAAATCTATTGAAAGCCATTATGGAAAAGGTATTGCGTTGTTATTAATACCAT
>CAYMKI010000132.1:0-8718 GCA_964390695.1 uncultured bacterium | reverse complement strand
CCCCCCCCCCCCCCCCCCCCCCCCCCCCCCCCCCCCCCCCCCCCCCCCCCCCCAGTTTCTTCGAATACAGACTTTGATCGAGCTTTAATCCGAGGCTGCTCCTCTGCAGCCGGAGCAGATACAGAAGCAGTTGAGGAAGTCTCAAGGGAAGATCTTGATTTACTCTCGTCGGATTTAGGTGTCTGAGGTTCGGTGGTCTCGGTTGACTTTTTTTCTGCCAGTTTATTTTTTAAACTGTTCAGGTTGACTGCTTCGGCAATTTGAGCATTTTTTATATTGATTTTAAGCTGTTTGGCCAAACCGTTATGTCCTCTGTTTTCTAATTTGTTCTAAAATTTTATTTGCCATATCCAAGCTGATGCCTGGGATTTCGGCGAGTTGTTCAGGAGCCATGATCATCAAATTGCGCGGAGTAGGTTCGCAGTTGTTTTGTCTAAGGTGCTCCACTAAATGAGAGAAGATGAAATTATTTACGCCCTCGATTCCTGTAAGAACTTCGTCTAGGGTGTGGTCTTCAGCTTCTGCCAACTGTCTGCGCTGGATCAGCTCAGTTTGAATATGATCGCTCATTTTTTGCACTTTGAGCTCATGCCCAATCAATTGGCTGTTAAGCCGAGCATTCATCCCTTTTTTGCCGATAACTGTGGCAAAATCATCGTCTTCTACCACGATGGAGATAGTTCCGGTTTCATCATCCACATTAATTTTCCGAATTTCTATAGGCGAAAGAGCATTTTGCAGCAGTTCGAGATCATCGGAAGAGAAGGGGATGATGTCGATTTTCTCATTGTGCAATTCGCGGACGATGTTCTTCACTCTATTACCGCGCATACCTACACAAGCACCTACAGGATCAACTTTTAGATCTGTGGAGCGCACGGTTAATTTAGTGCGATAGCCGGCATCACGCACAATTTTGTCTATGATCACCGTGCCATCGTTTATCTCAGGTACTTCTTGAACGAACAATTGTTTGACAAACTCTGGGTGGCTACGGGAGAGCACCACTTCAGCGCCTCCGTTTTCGGTGTCGTTGACTTCACATAATAAAGCTAAAACTTTTTCACCGACGTGGTATTTTTCGGTTTTAGGGTAGTACTTCATAGGCATGATAGCTTCGACCTTGCCTAGATCGACGATGATATTCGTTCCTTTCACAAAACGTTTGACCGTTCCTGAAACGAGTTCATTGAGTCTGTGGCGATATTCTTCATAGATGACATCCCTTTCAGCACCCCGCAATTTTTGAGTGATGACCTGTCGAGCTTTCTGTGCGGCAATGCGTCCGAAATCTTTGGGTGTGGCGATGACATCGATAAATTGTCCAATTTCGCAATCCGGATCTATTTCTCTGGCGTCTTCTAGGGAGATCTCTTGTGCCGGAACTTCGACATCGTCGACAATTTCTTTTTCGCAAAAAACATCGATATGCCCTGTTTTGGGATGAATTTTAACAGTGACATTAGATGCGCCTGAAATGCTTTTTCGAGCTGCTGCACGCAACGACTCTTCTATGGCGCTGATAACGATCTCGCGCTTTATCCCTTTTTCACGTTCTAAATATTCAAAGACTGCAATCAGATCTTTATTCATTAGTATGAAGCCTCAATAATGGAAAAAATTGTGTGATTTATTTTAATGATTCCATAGAATTTGTATCGATGCTGGACTGCTCACTCAGCAGTTCCAATACTTTGCAAGCAACTACAAAGCCTAGAAATTGAACTCTAGGCTTTTCTATGCCAGTGAGCAAAAATTGAGCTTTTATTCACATAACTTCATTATAGCAAACACTTCTTTATTACACAACGTGCATTTCAATGCTTGCTCTTGAAGTTATGTGTCAAGCTTATAAGAAATAGGAATTTTTAGGCTTCTGAATCTTTAGATTCATCGCTGTCTTGATCCTTTTTCTTTTTATCTTTTTGCTCTTCTTTCTTCTTGCGTTTTTGTGTTGTCACTACTATGTCATCGCGGTTGACTTGATTTTGATCGATCAAGTATTCCTTAATGGACAAAGCGATTTTCTTATGTTCGGGATCGACTTTGATGACTTTTGCGGTGACTTCAGCTCCTTTGGACACAACATCTTCGACCTTGCCAAAAGCTTGGTCGGACAGCTCTGTCACGTGGATCAGGCCTTCGATGCCATTTTCCAGTTCGACAAATGCTCCAAAGGCAGTAATTTTAGTGACTTTGCCTTTAACTAATGACCCTACAGGGATAGTTTTTTCAATGCTTTCCCAAGGATTATGGCTCAGTTGCTTAACGCCGAGTGTAATCTTTTTGCTTTCTTTATCCACGGACAGGATCACAGCATCGACTACATCTCCTTTTTTGAGGACTTCGGATGGGTGGGAGACTTTTTTGATCCAGCTTAAGTCTGAGATATGGATCAAACCTTCTACACCAGGCTCCAATTCCACAAAGGCGCCGTAATTTGTTAAGCTCTTAATCTCAGCTTTCACATTGGTTCCGACAACGTATTTTTTCTCGACATCATCCCAAGGATTGTGTTCGGCTTGTTTAAGCCCGAGAGAAATTTTGCCTTCATCTTTTTGGATAGACAAAACAATGGCTTCGACTTCATCGCCTTTCTTCACTACTTCGCTGGGGTCTGTAACATTCTTTACCCAGGACATTTCAGAGACGTGAATCAGTCCTTCGATGCCCGGTTCGATCTCGATGAAAGCTCCGTAGGGGAGTAGGTTTACGATTTTACCACTAACACGTGTCCCTTGGGGGTATTTCATTTCGATTTGATCCCATGGATTGGACTCTTTTTGTTTCAATCCAAGAGCTACGCGTCCTTTGTCTTTATCTACGCTGAGGATCATGACTTCGAGTTTTTGGCCGAGATGTACCATTTCGGAAGGATGTTTAATTCTCTTCCAGGTCATATCGGTGATGTGGAGGAGGCCGTCGATGCCGTCGAGGTCTAAGAAGACACCGAAATCGGTAATATTTTTGACGACGCCTTCGCGTACATCTCCCACTTTAATATTATCCATGACTTCTGCTTTTTTGGAGATGCGTTCCGCTTCTAGCAGTTCACGGCGGGAGACCACCACATTTTTTCTATCGATATTAATCTTAAGGATTTTAAATTCGAAGGTTTTATCGAGATATTCATCCAGATTTTTAATGCGCTTATTATCGATTTGGGATCCGGGCAAGAATGCTTCCATGCCGATATCTACCATTAAGCCACCTTTGACTTTACGTAGAACGCGACCTTTGACGATGGAGCCTTCTTCGCAGTGTTCGAGGATATATTCCCATTGGCGGAGTCTTTCTGCTTTTTCGCGGGAAAGGACAATCTGGCCGTTATCATCTTCAGGTTGGTCAAGAAAGACTTCGACTTCATTTCCGAGAGTGATGGTGGATGGATCGGAGAATTCACTGATGGGCACTAGGCCTTCAGATTTCAGGCCGACATCGATCACGACATGATCTTTAGTGATTTCGACTATATTGCCTTTTAATACAGTTCCTGTAAAGGCTGCTTTGTTTTCAGAACTTTCTTGAGGGTTATCTTGATTCAGCAAACTTTTAAAAAGGTCTGAATCTTGTTGCTGGAATGCAACATCATCAACGATATTGTTTTCATTCCAGCTGTGTTGTGGGTTATTGGACATTTAAAGGTTTCTCCTTATTTTCTTACTAAATCAACTAGCATACCAAATAATTAGAAAAGAGAAAAGAAAAAAAATTATACTTGCGCTGCCACAACTAGACCTCTTGCATAATTAATCTTCTTGCCCCTGTCCTTGTGCCCGATTAACGATGTTTTTGAGACCTGTTCTATTGCAGTCCTCTTTATAACAGTGGAATTTTGAACCCTCTTTAATCTCCTAAATTCGATAGGTGAAAGTTGGATAACAGTTTTGTATTTTTGCGTAAATGACCTGAATTTCAAAAATATATTTTATGCAATGAAATCTAATTGTAAAAATCTATTTGATTTTGGGCAAAGGCACGGGTAAGGAGAATAACTGTGTACTCACTGTTTTTCTTGAATAAAAAATAATTTGAAAATAGCATGCATAAAACGTTATCAAGACAGGAATTTACATGCCACGCCTACAATATTCGCTCAAAAGCATATCTGCCTATCTAATTTTAGGCGCTTTGCCCGTATGTGCAGAAGATATCACATGGACAGCTCGAAGTTCGCAGCACGACATGAACAATCCAGTCAGTTGGAGTTCTGGCAGTGTTCCGGGCAGCGGGGATAATGCTATATTCGATAGCGATTTGCGCAATATCAACACCTCTCCTACTTTAGACTCTGCTCCGTTTTCGGTGTCGACTTTCCATTTCCCTAACAATGCTTCACTCTTTGACTTTTATGCAAACAATCAAACCCTGTCATTTATGGGGGTGGGTTTCACGGGGAACAGGACTCGTTCTACCCTGCATATAAGGAATGTAGACAATGGCTCTTTTATAGATAATCAGCTCTCTTTTTATGGATCGCAAGGAACTTGCGGAAGTGCAAATATCTCCATCGCCAACAGGGCTTCTTTAAGCAGCAATCAATCGATGAATATAGGTGACATTAACTCTCATTTCTATTCCAGTGGAGCTTTTACACTGGGGCAAGGTGGAACTATCCAAGCAAGCAATTTCGGCAAAGATAGCTCTGAAGGCTCTGGCGGCAATGGGGTGGCCAATATCAATGCCGGTCAAATTAGATTAGCCCAGTCGTTTACAGCCCAAGACAGCGGGACTGTAAGCGTATCTAATTATGGGGTGTTTAGTGGAGCCAATAATCTCTCCGGTGAAGCTGTGGGTACAATCAATGGCTGTCAATTTTTGGTCTCAGGGACATTTCAAGTGGACGATAACTTTAGTTTGCAGGTGCATAATACGGCTTATGACAGCTGCAACGGCATTGGTTTGAGCTGTGTTGCTCAAGTAAATGCCTCTCAGATGAGCCTACAGTCTTCAGCTGCGGTCGGTAATAAGTGTAAGTTTCTCGTGTCGAATTATGCCAACAACACCTCGCATACATCGCTAGCTTCCGAGTGGCTTGGATATCTGAATGACCAGCAATTTGTTGCAGGAAGCTCGTTTCATGCTGGCGACGATTTTTCGCTATCGGTGGATAATATCGCCGTGGATGCTAGCAGTGGATATGGAGGTGCTCAGGTGGCGGTGATCAACTCAAATTCTGGAACTACAGGCAATCAAATACTATTTGCCCAAGGGGGGAGCTTTGGCAAGAGGGCCAATATGAACGTTCAAAATTCCGGGACGTATACCGGTGCGAATACAAATATCGGTTCTAATGTTGCAAACATGAACCTTGGCCAGATTGCTTTTGGGGATAGTCTGGCAATTGGATCTTATGCCTTTAGCGCTGATGATGATTTTGTTCTATGCGCTTCTTGTATTGGAAATGATAGTGCTAGCGGTGTAGGAGGGGATGTTGTCGGCAATGTTTCCTCAGACCAAGTGGCTTTTTATGCTCCTTGTACAGTAGCAAATAATGCTCACATTAGCATAACTAAAAACGGTTGCTATACCGGACATGCCTCTTCAGCGTTTGTCAATGTAGGCTCTGCCGGCGGCTCCCAACTGAATTGTCAAAGCAGCTTTCAAGCCGGAGATGATTTTTCGCTCGAAATAAGTAACTCAGGGACTCATAAAGCCAGCGGCGCCGGTTTGAATTTTATCGGAGATGTGATCTTCGGGCAACAGGCTAGCTTCCATGATAGTCTTGATATAGGCCATAATGGTTTGATCTGTATTTCTAATTGCGGCTACGATTCCTCGAATACGTCCATATATAACCAAGTGGGCAGCATGATCGGTTATGGCAAGCAATTGCTAGTAAACGGCGGCTTTACGGCTGGCGATAACCTGCATATAGAGATTACCAATGTGGGTATGGATCAAAGTCAAGGGAACGGGGGTAACTATGTGGCTTTTATCAATAATAATACGGTCGATGGCTCGGGATCGCAGGTGCATCTCAACGCAGGGGTCGAAGTGGGCGAGAGTGCATGCATCATGCTGTCGAATAGCGGCATCTATCAAGGTTCTAGCCCCAATAATGTGTTGGCCACTCTGGCAGGGCAGCAGTTTTATGCTGCCGATGATTTCCGTGCCGGAGCAAACTTCTATTTTTCAGCCTCTAATAGCGGCGTGGATAATGCTTTGGGACAAGCTAATAATTCGATAGGCATAGTTGGAGGCGGAGCGCAAATTGATTTTGGAGGTGCGTGCCTTCTGGGTGATCATGCATGCATGCATGTGGAAAACAGCGGAGAAAATAACGATGCATCAGGTGCTTCCAACTTGATTGGATATGTCAGTGGTAATCAAATAAGCGTAGGCGGAGAGTTTAGCGCAGGCTCCCACCTTAGTGTGATCGCCTGCAATTCGTCTGTAAATGAGGGCGATGTCAGCAATAGTGTTGGCTATATAAACCACTCCCAAATAGTATTCGCACAGGGATGTAATCTGAACGATGGTTCGCTGATTAAAGCAAGTAATGCGGGCACAGTGGGAAATTCGCAAATCGTCTTTAATGAGGGGTTTGCAATAGCTGACGGCAAGGTGCGTATTCAGGCCATCAACAATGGGACAGTCGGCTCTTTTGGTATAGATGTTCAAGGGATTACCTCCGGCGGTAGGGCGGAAATACTGTTAGAAAATAGCTCGCTGAATATTCAAACCAATCTGTCGACCTTTACCATTGCAGGACTCGATGGGGATGCATCCAGTTATGTACAGTCCAAACCGTTGCTGATCATTAATACTGATGACGCCACAAGTTCGGTATTTTCAGGTTGCATTCAAGATTTTCCGTCGATGACTTCTTCCTTGTTAAAGACAGGGCCTGGTACGCAAGTGCTTTCGGGGAACAATACTTTTACAGGTTCAACAACCATTCAAGAGGGTAGTCTGATAGTTGCCGGATCGCTGGGTGGAGATGTTATCATCGAAGCGCTTGGAACATTAGAAGGGGCAGGAACCGTAGGCGGATCGCTCGTTAATGCTGGATGTGTTATTGCGAATGACAGTGCCGGTACATTGAATGTTCAGGGTGATTATACTAATCAGGCGGGGACTTATGAGGCAGAAGTTAATGGAAGAGGGGAAAGTTATGTAATAAACGCTTCAGGTGTAGCCGCACTTAATGGAGGTACGGTCTTGGTCAGTTCCATGGAGGGTACATACAAATTCAAGCAGCCCTATACCATAGTGGCCTCGGAAGTCGGCGTTCTAGGTGGGTATACAGAGGCGCTTTCGTGCGCCTTGATCACTCCTACCCTAAGTCAGGATGACAAACATGTATACCTTACACTGCAGCCCAATCTTATGGGTGCCGCTGATACAGATAATCAATATGGAACAGCTAGGAATCTCGATGCTATACCTGAACCCAACACAAAACAATCCTTGTTGATCAGTTCGATTGCTAACTTGCCGATAAAGGATGCACAAAAATCGTTGGAAAGCTTGTCTGGGTTTCAATATACACAAGAAGTTTGGGTCACCGAGATGTCTACGCGGAAATTTCTGAGGCATTTATACGATCCTTTGAGGTCAATGTGGGCGTGTTCTTCTGATTGCTCTTCGGATGCAGCTTCATGCAGAGACTGGTCTGTGTGGTTAGAAGCCGATAGGGGATATGCACATGTACATGGAAATAATGCTCACAAGCTTCACGTGGACAGTTACCAGATAAGCGGCGGTGTTCAAAATACTGTTTTTAGTTGTCTTACCTTGGGCTTAGCGGCCTCTTATGAATACGATCACATCAAATGTAGAGAGGCAAAAGGGCACCGCAATTCGCAGTTTTTAGCTGCCTATGGGTTATATAAAGCCTCTTTTGCCTACGGATTGTTTGATATTGCATATGGGCATGCATCAAGTAACCTGCAGCGGAATATCTGCGCGGGCGATTTGCATTATAAGGCTGTAGGCAAACCTAATACAAATCTTATAGCTTTTTATGGTGAAACGGGCTTTGATTGCAGACTTAATTCTATTCTCATTCAACCTTTTTTAGGAGTGCAAATCGATGCTAATAGGCGTTCTAAGTTTAAAGAAAATGCCAAGCATGGTTGGAGGTTGAGTATCCATAATCATCAGTGGACATCCTCAAGCACACGGCTGGGAGTGCACTTTTATTCCTTTAATTTATGCAATGGCATAGATGCTTCTGTGGATATGGCTTGGAACCAACGTTTGACAACCTGTAGAAATCGTACCAAAGGATGCTTTACACAATTCGGAGAGGTTTTTCCCATTCACGGAAATCATCTGGAAAGGTATAGCTTCGATTATGCATTTACGTTAACATCTAGCCTATGCACAGGTGTTAGAGGGTATGTTGAATTGAGCGGTGAGTGGTGGCGGCAAGCCAATACTTTTGATGTACTCTGCGGAATAGAATTTGCATGGTAAGTTGGGTTGCAAACCCACCTTGCGCCCTTAAATCACGCTTGAACTTAGTCAAATTTGGCAAGTGGAAGGATAAGTGCCGCAAGCTCAGTCGTGACTTGGCCAAGGTGCTTAGCATTTCGATTGACATATGTAGGGCTGTTCAAGCGTGATACATGTGTGCTAAAGTGTCTTCTTTTGGAGGATTCTTATGCACTTAAAAAATGTGAAAGGATTTGAACCACAGCGATTAGCGAGAGTAGTGTGAAAGGATTTGAACCACAGCGATTAGCGAGAGTAGTGTGAAAGGATTTGAAC
>CAYMKI010000131.1:0-8734 GCA_964390695.1 uncultured bacterium | reverse complement strand
GCCGGTGGAACAGGTACATCATCGCCGGAATGCGGATGGTGGGGCTGTCGAGCAAACGGTGGATTTTGATGAGTTTGAGAGGATCGTGGTACAATCCAAAGGTAATGCGGCTGCGGTTGCGTTGCATCGGTTTACCGAACCAGGTGATATGCAAGTGCAGTTCACCGTCAAAATATTCGTGGTTGAGGGCGTCGTAAATGCGTTTCAGATTGTAGGTATTCCCTTGCTGATATAGCTGTTTGGGGTTTAGGGTATGGCTGTAATCTAATTTTTTGATGTTGTCTTCGATGAAGGCTTTGATGTTCTTGGATAAGTGCGGGTTGTCTTGCTTCAGGTAACAGGCTAGCTCTTCCATGATATTCCTGGGAGCATCCAAAAACATGCGATGAAGAGATATGCGTGTACAGTCCGGCTCCCATTTCACGCTAAGCATGGTGGAGCGGTTATCGTTGATTTTCAATTGAAATTTTTTGCCTACAATATTTTCTAAATTTTGCTGCAACGTCTGGCTTTTCATAATTATGTTTTGGGATTAAAATCTAAGTATTGAACGATAATTATTATACTTCAAATTTCGTTTTTTGACAAGGATCGAATGGAATCGAGTCTATACTTTATTAACTCACCTTATGCAAAAGGGATAGCGATCATATGGATTTTTTGATTTCGGAAAAAAGTCAAAAATGCTCGCCATATTTTTCTCAATATGACTGCGCTTTTTGTCTTTTTCCGCAATCAAAACCTCTCATTTGCTCATCTATCCCTTAATTGCGTAAGGTGAGTTTATTAAAATAAACTATTTGTAATTAAAGAAATTACCAACTAAAAAGCCGCGAAAGCGGCAGAAGCATGTAGCCCCAGGCGTAAGCCTGGGGAGGGTATGGTTCTAGAATTGAAGCCGTGAATACGGCGGCAGATTGCATCATCAGGTCTGTGATGTCTGTCGCCACTATCGGGACTCACGTCGGACGAAATTGTAAGTTAGTCTTATCAGGTTATTAATTCCTGCAATTATTGTTCAATGGCGGATCCTATTTGCTCGGATAGGTTAACTATTTGAAGATAAGCATCTATAGTGAATTGGATTTCTTTTTTGAGTTTATCCTCTAAACTATCTAATTGAGCTTTAATCTGCAAAAGGGTTGGATTTTCAGTGACCTTGGCTTGTTTAGTTGCTTCTATGGCTTCATGAAGCTTGAAAGTAGCTTCTCTGCATTTCGCTTCTATATTGCGAGATGTAATGATCGCGTGAATTTTAGGATATTCTTCTGCAACTTTATTTGAGAATTGCAAAAGCTGATTGAGCGCATTGCTTGCGTTTTCTAACAGGATTTTCTCATGTCGCAAACCGTTAAATTTTAACGAGGTTTCGAGAGATCGTATTTTTAACCGTATTAACCCGGCCTCTTTTCTGTTAAGTACGCCTGCATTGTGCAATTGTTCTATTTGTTGGAGCATGTTGCTCAAATCAGTGTATATCGATTCGGAATAGTTTTCTGGAAGGGCTTTGATATTTGCTTCTAGCTGATTTAAAGAGTCCTTAAATTGATCATATATGCTGGATTTAGATTGAGAAATAGGTGCAGAGGAGGTAGGTGAGGCTTTGGGTGCAACCGCTGAGGTCGATGGGAAAGAAGAGGGCTTATTCTTATTGTAATCGATATTTTGAGTATGCGAGGGTTTTGTGGATGGCGAGGACATGGGCTTTGGATGATTTGCGGTTGAGGGAACAGAGGTGGCTCGGATGATATAGGTGGCGACTTTTTTGGCGAGGAAGAAGGCTCCTATTGCACATACGCCCGTAGCTAATACGGTGACCCCTATCCACGCTCCCAGGCTAATACCCGGCAATAGTATGGGGGTTAAAAAGAAAGCTCCTAGCGCTGCGAGTTTTCCGAGAGCCAGACCTGAGATAACGCCAACAAGATTTGTAACGAGACTATCTGTATGATTTGGAGAAGGAATATTGTTTGGTTGATGGAGGGGGATTCTTGTTGGATCTGAGCAATCCATGATGGACTCCTTTGATAATAATTATCTTTGATTTTACGTAGCTTCAGGCTTTAAAATTTCAACAGTTCCCGCTGGAAAAATAACATGCTTTACAAAAGAGCTTAAACATTAAAAACAGGATGAGCAGGATATATAGGATAAATTTTATCATCCTGATTATACAGCTTATCCTGTTTTATTTATTTTTTAGCGGGAATTGTTAGGGAAATTATAGGTTGTAATAAAATAAATAGCAACAAATATTCGGGCATGAAGAGCTCCTTATAATATTATTGGTTAATAGAGACTCAACCAGTATATAAGGGTGCTGCTATCCTAGATGTATAGGTGTATAGGGTGTGGAGTAGTGGCGAGGCGCGCGGCCTCGCTACGTCTTAGATGAATCTTTCCATGAAAACGCGCGCGCGATAGTCTTCCGGAGCTTCTTTGATCCAGTGCGTTTGACGGCCGAATTCTTTGAATCCCCAGCGAGAATACAGGCGCATAGCAGGGTTTTCTGCGTACACCTGAAGATGCATCAGCTCGATGCGGAAGTAGTTTTTGGCTAGATTGATGGCGTTTTTGATCAGATGGCCGCCGATGCCTTTACCGCGGTGCTGTTCACTGACGATAATGCCGAACTCACACTGGTGGGCGAGTTTGCGATAAGGCTGCAGATAGAGGGTTACTATTCCGCAGGGCTCGCCATTCATGGTGGCTGTAAGGCTGCATTTGTAACGGGCAAAGCTGATCCATCGGTTGACGGCATCGTCGATTTCGACATCATCGCACATGGGAAACCAGCGCAGGACGTTAGGCTCTCTCAGCCAATCGCGCAGATGTTTTCCGTCGCTGAGCTCTGTATATCGAATATCCAATCCTTCTACGGTCACGATTTCTGGATCTTGAGGCAAATTATGCATAATGTACTCACCCTTTTTCTTTCAAATAAGCGTTAACAAAATCATCCAAGTCCCCATCCATGACGGCATTGATGTTGCCGGATTCATATTTGGTACGGGTGTCTTTAACCAAAGTATAGGGCTGAAATACGTAGTTTCGGATTTGACTACCCCAGGCGATTTCTTTCTTTTCGCCACCTATTTCTTGGATTTTTCTTTCTCTTTCCAAAACTTCCATTTCATAAAGTTTGGAACGCAACATTTTAAAACAGGTCTCTTTATTTTGCAACTGGCTTCTCTCCCCTTGGCATGTCACGACAATGCCGGTTGGCTGGTGCGTGATGCGCACCGCCGAGTCCGTCTTCTGTACATGCTGTCCGCCAGCGCCTGAAGAGCGGAAGGTGTCGATGCGGATATCATCGGGGCGTATTTCCACCTGTATGTCATCGGTAATTTCGGGGCTGACATCTACAGAGGCAAAGCTGGTGTGCCGTTTGGCGTTGGCATCAAAAGGGGAGATACGGACGAGCCGATGCACTCCTTTTTCCGCCTTGGCATACCCATAGGCAAAGTCGCCGGTAAATTTCAAGGTGATGCTTTTAATGCCGGCCACGTCGCCATCGACACTGTCGATGATGTCAACTTTCCACTTTCTTTTGGCTGCCCAGCGTTGGTACATACGCGACAGCATCAGGGCCCAATCACACGCTTCGGTTCCGCCTGCTCCGGAGTTGATGCTCAGGAAGCAGTTTTTGTTGTCTAATTCCCCGGATAACATTTTTCGGATTTCCAGGTCATTAAGTTCTTTATCCACCCGGTCGAGTTCCTTCAATAAATCCGCGATGAGGGCCTGGTCATCCATTTCATAGGCTTCAGGCAGGAGTTCACGGACATCATTAAAGGATGTTTTTAGGTTGTGGTAGGGCACCGTCCAGGCGCGCAGGGCATTGCATTCGGCGATGATTTTTTGGGCCTTGTCGTTGTCATTCCAAAAATCTTGAGATTCCATTTTGGCTTCAAGCTCTTTGACTTTTGCTTCCTTCGAAGCCAAGTCAAAGATACCTCGACATTTGCAGGAATCTCTCGTCGATATTTTTCAATCGTTGGACTAATTCATTTTGCATAAAAACCTTTACAAAGATATGTGATTTAAAAATTTAGGTTGTTTGTTCAGAGTATATGTCTGAAGATGATAATACTGGAAAAACGAATAAAAATAAATCAAAATATTATTGACGAAATAACTGGGTTTTTGGATTCTATGTGGCTTTAGACAGTCGTTTTTTTATTTATATGTAGCAACAAGTCCTACGGGACTCATAACAACATTGAAGGAACCATCATGATATCGCCGATTTTAGACCTGCCAGGAGATTTATACCCCCTCATTTTAGGCCGTATGACTGATTCGACTAGAGGCAAATTGTTGGGCGTATGTAAAGCCATTCAAGCAATGGTATTGGATTACGAAAAACCTCAATGGACCGCATTTTTGCAGACCAGACAAATTACGGTAATCAGTGACAATCCCAGGCCGCAAGTCATAGCTTACATAAAAGACTATTGCCGGTATTTTTTGAAGACATTTACACAGAAAAACATACCTTGTATCGATATTTCCCGAGACATATTTGAAGCAAAAAATCAAATAGATAACATAACTGTAGATACAATGACTTCGGTTATTGTTAGAGATCAAACTGATAATGAAGAGGTTAGATTTCTGATCGATCAAGATGCTGGAAGACAACTCAACTCTACGTTTGTGAAAAATTATCTGGCATGGGAAAACCATTCGAAGGATGTTGCAAGATGGATGATTGATGTCTTGTTTCAAAATAAGAAACCTCTCCCAATAACTATATTAAGGAGTTTAAATGCTCAAGAGTTTCAAGATAGGATTCTCTCCATAAATTCAGCGGGTTGTTATACTTTAACATATGGTAAAATATTCATAGAATCCTTGAATAAAGGGTGTTCTGTTCAATTTAGTCTGCAGATGCTGGAGAATGTCCTCGAATTTGGAAATCCTTATGTGAAAACGGCTTTGGATATGAAAGCGCCTGAAGCTGTGATCAAAGCCATGCTTGAAAAAATGGAATATACAACCCATCAAAAAATGAGTACAAGCATTTTTCAGAGATTGATCCAGTACGGATATCCTGAGACGTGTGTGAAATTCGCTTTATCTAAAATAGATACGGTCAGTTTAGCATGCCTTGTGTACGCATTGCAACAAAAATACTCCCAAGAGCTATGCAGCCTGATTTTAAAGAAAACAGAAAGGGTGACCATCGAGCAGTTTAAACAAGCTATGTATACGGGTTTTTCCGAGGAGTTTTTAGTGGAAATGATAGATCGATTCGAAGAAAGAGAGTCCGATCCCCTCGGATCTCTAGGCCTTTACAGTATCATGGAGCGATATTCCAGAGATTTAGTGGAAAAGATGATCGCTAAAGGAGCTGCGAAGTCTTCTCGATATGCGTATAAAAATCTTACAACAGCCCTCTCTATGAAATATCCGGAAGCAATGGTCAAAGACTTCTTAAACGAGGTGAAATCGGTGTCCGAACAACAATATGCTACTGCACAAAGAAGCGGGTATTCACCTGAGATCCTGGGAATGTTAAAGTCTAAATCCAAAATGATTGAGGGGCAAGTTGGATTTGAACATGGCTGAATTTGACGAGTTGAAAGCACGTAGGGAAATATAAAAATAGGAATTATTATGATAACATCAATGCTAGAGCTGCCAGTAGATATATATCCGCTGATAATGGCTCAGATGAATGATTCGACAAGGGCCAAATTTATGGGCGTATGTAAGGTCTTTCAAGCAATGGTATTGGACTACGAAAAACCTCAATGGATCGCATTTTTGCAGACCAGACAAATTACTGTAATAGGTGAGAATCCCAGGCCGCAAGCCATTGCTTACATAAAAGACTATTGCCGGTATTTTTTTCTGACTACCAAGAAAATAAATAGTAAGAATAAGCTACCAGACTTGTTTGAAGAGAAAAAATTTGTAGACAAATTGAAATTTTTTACCGAGTTCTATAAGTTAGATAGCAAAGATAATGAGGCTGAGGTTCTATTTCAGATAGATCAAGATGGCGGCAGGAAAATCGAGGCTAAATGGGTAGAGAAATATCTGAAACGGTCAGAACATTCAAAAAAAAATGTCTTATGGATGATAGAGATCCTGATCCAAAAAAAGAAGTGCATCCCTGTATCATTATGGCAAAGCTTGACCGAAAAGGGATATGAAAATTCGGTTCGTTCTATTATTTCAGCAGACACTACTAAGAACTTTCAGATGTTATTAGGCGAAGCATTTTGGAACGGGTGTTCGGAAGCAATTATTCAGCAGATGCCTTCAGATACTTCGATGTTTAAACATGAAATCTTAAAAATGGCTTTGAAATGGAATGTGCCAGAACATTTGATCATAGCCATGCATGAGGAAATGAAAGATGTAAAATTAGACAGCAGAGATTTTCTAGAGATGATGAAAAATGGGTACTCTGAGGCGTTATTGGAAGGCGTGTTGTCGGAATTAGATAGCATCGATATGAATATCATGGAATTTGGTTTAACACAAAACTATTCTTCAGCCCTTTTTAGGAAGATATTAAATAAAGCAGAGAAGATGCAAAAGCGGCATTTGATTCAAGCTATGGAATCAGGTATTTCAGAAATGGAGTTTAAGCTATTGGTAGATAAGATTACAGAACCGGGTTTTAATAGCTCCACACGTTTTCCTCTTTATAGTGTGATGGAGCGTTATTCCATAGCGATGGTGGAGTACATGATCGCTAAAGGAGCTGCGAAGTCTTCTCGATATGCGTATAAAAATCTTACAACAGCCCTTGCCCTGATATATCCGGAAGCGATGGTCAAAGACTTCTTAAACAAGGTGAAAGTGGTGTCCGAACAACAATATGCGACTGCACAAAGAAGCGGTTATTCACCTGAGATCTTGGCATTGTTAAACGCCAAAATCAAGCGACATTGAGACGTTTCTGGGAGGTAACTATTCAGCATTGGAAAAAGTGCGTAACTTATTGAACCACAGAGCCTACAGAGAGCACAGAGGGACAAAACTCAATGAATACTATTCAGGCTTGCATTTATTTATCTCTCTGTGTTCTCTGTGGGCTCTGTGGTTCACCTGGAGCACTATCTTATGTTTTATGATAGGGTGAGTAGTTAACCCGAGAGGTATGGAGTGGGGAAAATTTTCCACTTGCAATAAATGGTTGTTAAAATTTTAATTTTGTTATGCAAAATTTTTATCGCCGCCTTCTCGATCCTCAAGCCGCTTCGCTTGCCGAAGTAAAAGCTGCTTATTGTTTTCTCACAGAACGCCATCTGCAGGCTGCATGGTTGGAGCAGCGCTATTTTCACGCTCTAAAAACAGCTGAAGGACAGGAGATCGCGGTGATTTCGCCCGGTATTTGGAATCAGAATGCCGGCCCTGATTTTTTGAAAGCACATCTCATCATCGACGGCAGGGAAGTCAGAGGCGATATTGAGATCCATCTGGTTTCATCCGACTGGTATTATCACGGTCATCATGCAGATCCCCGCTACAATGGAGTTATTTTGCATGTGGTGTTATGGGCTTCCGCCTCCGGCAAAGGTATTTATACCAGCAGTCAACGCCATGTTCCACAAACATTCTTGGAAAAGGCTTTCAAAATACCATTGGAGAAGTTGAGCCGGATCATCGACATAGACTTATATCCGCACAAGGTATGTTCAGGCACGGGTAGATGCGCGCAAGGTGTATTTGCACAGTTATCCAAAGAGGCGGCCCAGCATTTTTTTCGCAGCGCCGCTGCCTGGAGGTTGGTGCAGAAGCATGAATATATCTCTGGGTGGGTCGAAGATCCCCGTTTGTATTTTGCTTCGGGCATAGCCATGGCTTTCGGGTACAAGAACAACACAGAAGTATTTTTGCGCATGTTTTTATATCTATACCCTTTAAAAGAGAGGGGAGAATCTGCCTTGCTCGCCATAGCTATGGGCGCGGCCGGCTTTTTTCAACCCCATTGGCATGCCAAGTGGGGCGGAGCGGATAGCTATAGGTATCTGAAGACGTTGTATTTAATGCATGCTATGACCGCATCCGACAGCCCGCATTTTGCCTTGAGCTTCCAACAGGTCCGCCCTTTAAATCATCCTTTAAGAAGGCTGGTGGCTCTGGTCAAAATGATTTGCGATCCTGAATTAGTACAGTATTACATCCGAATGGAAAACCTGTGGACGACCTCCTGGCGTGAATTGCACAAGGCAAAAAAATGGCGGGTTTTGAAAGAAGAGTGGCTTCGGATTTTGCCTGCGTATGCCGACGCGTATTGGAACCGGCATTTTGCCTTTGAAGAAAACGCAAAGGAGGAGTATCTGCCTCTCTGGGGAGCGCCTCTCAAACTTGAGGTTATCAAAAACACCGTGTTGCCCTTGCTCTATCAGGCCATTTCTGCAAGAGGCTGCTCTGAAGAAGCAGAGGCATTTTTTCATTTTTATGCCACTTTGGCTTCCGCGGAAAGACATAAGCTGCGTTATTTACAGCATAGGTTTTTTGGAGACACAGCCAAGGGAGATATCCTATTGAAAGCCGATTTAGAACAGGGAGCCTATCAGCTGCATAAGGATTATTGCCTACACTATGAATCCAGCTGCGAGGGTTGTCCTTTTGTCGAAAAGTTCATATCCCACCAAAGTCAGGCTCATCAGCAGTTCCCGCTACAAAAAACACGAGCCCCAGAATGGGGCGAAAGACGGTAGCTCAGGGGAAGGTGGCCCCGAAGGGGCAACGCGCCCCTGGGTAAATG
>CAYMKI010000130.1:0-9061 GCA_964390695.1 uncultured bacterium | reverse complement strand
CAGGCCTCGCTCCGCTCGACCTGGGCTGTAACCTTAGGGCTTTTCAAGCCTGTATCTTATCGAGCCTGCTCTTAATTTTAAAACTAATTGTTTACCATCCAAAAAAAGTACAAACTTTAGGTGGCAGCCTTTCAGGCGGCTACGATTTTTTACATCCGCAGCTATCGCAAGCGCAACTCCCTGCTCCACAGCTAATAGCATACCATAGACCACCAAAAATGGCGAGGTTCTTCATGAACATTATCATTTGGATTTTGGCCATAGCAGCGTCGGAAACATTCCAAAAATCGTGAAATATCAGCGTCACGGGTATCAAATAGATCATCAACAAAGAGGCTCCGCAGCGGGCTTTATATCCAAGCAACAATGACAAGCCCCCAAGCAGCTCAACCAATGCAGCAGCAATTAACAGGACCGATACAAAAGGCAAACCCTTTGCTTCCATATATGCCGATGTCCCTTGTAAATCCAAAAATTTGCCCACTCCCGACAAGATAAATATAGCGCTCAAACATATTCTCCCCAAGAGCATCCCACAAGAATTCCACATAAATTAACCTCCTTTTTTGGTTGTTAACTCACCTTACGCAAATAAGGTGAGTTGTTAATAGCGAATCTTTACTTAAAAAGTATTTTTTTACAACTAATTTGACTTTAACCATATCTTTATGTTATGATATAGCCTATGTTTAAATATTCATTTAGAGATCATCACCTTCTTAACTTGCTCGCTGCCTATGAAGAGCAAACTCTGCCGCTGGATTATTTCATCAACACCTACTTTCGCCAGAATAAAGCGCTGGGTTCTAAAGATAGAGGTTATATTGCAGAGGGAATCTACGGCATTATCCGCTGGCACAGCCTGCTTGAATACCTGTCTAGAAAACCTTGGCAATGGGAAGATATTTTAGAGCTATGGAAACAATTCAACCCTAAAGATTATCTTGAACGCGAAGATATCCCTTTACACATCCGAGTGAGCTTCCCTAAAAACCTTTTGGATTTGCTGGTAAAAAATTACGGAACGGATAAAGCCGTAAGTTTAGCTTTAGACTGCAACAAACCCGCACCTACCACTGTGCGAGCTAATAGTTTAAAAACCCAAAGAGAAAATCTATTAGATACTTGGCGAGATATTTATGACGTAAGCCCCTGCCATCACGCTCCTCATGGCATCGTTTTCAAGCAAAAAACAAACTTTTTTAATCTACCCGAATTCAAAGAGGGACTCTTTGAAGTCCAGGACGAAGGAAGCCAACTTCTGGCCGAACTCGTGCAAGCAGAAGCCGGCCAAAAAGTCATGGATTACTGCGCAGGTTCTGGTGGAAAAACGCTCGCTTTCGCACCTAAGATGAAAAATACCGGCCAGATCTATCTCCACGACGTGCGCAAACACGCCCTGGAAGAAAGCCGCAAAAGGCTGCGTCGGGCAGGCATACAGAATGCCCAGATTGCCTTCGAAAATGATCCCAAACTGAAGAAGCTTAAAAAAAACATGGACTGGGTACTTGTGGATGCCCCTTGCTCGGGCACCGGTACCTTGCGCAGAAATCCCGATATGAAATGGAAATTTTCTGAAGAGATGTTAAAAAGACTGATAGGTCAGCAGCGCGTTATTTTTGAGCGGGCCTTAAGCTATTTGAAGCCTACAGGACGCATCGTATACGCCACCTGCAGTCTGCTGGCGGAAGAAAATCAGGAACAGCTGGATCATTTTTTAAAGACATACCCTCTCGTTTTGGAAAAACCGCCCTTTCAGAGTCTTCCTGAGGAAGGCGGTATGGATGGCTTCTTTGGGGCTGTTCTGAAATTTAGTTCCTAGTTTGTTATCAAAGCGGCAGTTTTTTGACTGCCGGTAGATTTCCGATCGAACTCCATCGACAAAATCTTTGACACCCCTTTCTCCTCCATGGAGACTCCAAACAACACATCTGCTGCCGACATGGTCTTCTTGTTGTGTGTGATGATAATAAATTGACAGCGATCGATAAACTGCTTGAGCACATTAACGAAACGCTCCACGTTGGTATCATCCAATGGAGCATCTATTTCATCCAATATGCAGAAAGGAGATGCTTTCACCTCAAAAATTGCAAACAATAAAGCCATAGCAGTTAAGCACTTTTCTCCTCCGGATAAGAGGTGGATCGACCGCATTTGTTTTCCGGGCGGCTTGGCAATGATGTCGATTCCTGCTTCAAGCACATCGGACGAATCGGTGAACTCCAGATCCGCCTCGCCGCCTTGGAACAAGATCCCGAAATTCTTTTTAAAGTTCACTTTGATCTGATCGAATGTGGTCTTGAACTGCTTGCGGCTTTCTTCGTCGAGGTTGGCGATGATTTTGACCAAGTCTTGTTTTGAGGCGTTCATATCATCCAGCTCACGGTGAAGAAACATGTGGCGCTCTCTATGCTGCTCAAATTCCTCTATGGACATCATGTTGACATCCCCGGCCGATTCCATCTCATTCTTCAACACACGAAGCTGCCGTTCGGCGTACTCCAGAGTCTTTTCCAGTTTTATCCCCGAAGACTTGAGTTGAGCCATGGTAGCACGATAACGCTCTTGCAGCTCTTTTTCTAAATTTTCCCTTTGGGTATCCACTTGAGCCGTTTGCACACCTATCTGGTAGTCTTCTTGCTCTAATTTTTTAATTTGCGACTGCATCTCGCTGCACTTCTGATCCAGGGCTTCCAAAGCCTTCTTCTGCTGGACCACCGCTTTTTCCAATTCCCCGTAGCTGGTATTTAATTCTGCAAGCAGTTTCTCAGCTTCTTGAATGCTTTTGTCTTGATTGAGAGCTTGTTTTTGACTATGTTCTTGCTGTTCTCTGCACTGTTTGATTTCCTTTTCTAGCCGCGCTTCTTGTTGCTGGCTCTCCAAATCTTTGACTTCCAGCACTTGTAAAAAGTGAGAGGTTTTGCGGTTTTCATCGGTGGCTTTGTGAAACAGCGCTTCCTTTTCATGCAGGGCGGCCTGTTGCTGTTTCAGACGGGCGACTTGCCTTTCCAAAAGTTGGTTTATTGAAGCTGATTTTGCAGTGATCTCGGCGCCTTCATTCTTGGCCTGGGTATTTTTTTGTATCAGCACCTCTTGCGCAGCTGTCAGCTTAGACAGCGCCTCTGTAATGACTTGAGATTCCTTATGCAAATGCGCTTCTTCTTTCTTCAAGTTTTCTAGGTCCCCCTTGAGCTTTTGAAGGGTAAAATTGACTTCGATCAGCGTCATTTCTTGCTTTCTTATGGCCTTGTCCAGCTCTAATTTTTCCGCCTGTACTCTAGCCTTACTCTCTTGCGCTTTTTGCAGCGCTTGCCCCATTTCTTGCAGCGAGCTTTCTAAGCCTTGCAGGGTATCTTTCAATTCGTTTAACTCCGCCTGCCTCATAAAGACATTGCTTTCGCTTGGAGCGGTAAACAGCAATACCTTATGAGGGTCCAAGCAAGCCCCCTCCTCCAGCCAAAAGCTGCAGCCGGGATGCTTCTTCGACAAGGTGATGGCTTCTTCGTAATTTTTGGCTTTAATAAGGCCGGAAAAGAAATGCTGCATCAAAGGCTCTGTCAGCTCTGAAAACAAAACCTCAGCTTTTGATGACGCTTTAGCTGTCTTTTGCTCGATGCTCTCAAGTGATATCAATGAAAAGTCTTTGAGCTTATGTTGTTGAGCAAAGGCCATCACAGCAGAAAAATCTTCTTGCGTGCTGACAACCAACGTTTGACCATAGGGCTTCATGACTGCTGAAACGATTTGCTCCTGCCCTTTTTGCGGAACAACAAACTCATAGAGGTTGCGCAACTTTTGATGGAGAGGACTTTTGGGGTTGGCGGTTTCTTTAAGCAATTTTTTTGTGCATTCTGAATACCCCTCCATCTCCTCTTTAAGCCGTAACAAGACCTTTTCTCTAGCCTTGCATTCTGTTTTATGCTTTTGCAGCTTGGTAAGCTGCTCTTGGTAATTTTGGATGCTCTGGGTTTGCTCTGTTAGGACTTTATCCTTTTCGCTCAGCTGCTTTTTCTGCTCATCGAGCATCGAGGAAAGATCTTTAAATTTCTGATCATACTCGACCAGCTGTTGGGATGTGTTTGTTTGCTGCAGCGATATCTTGTCTAATTTCTCTTTAATCCCCTTCAACCTCTCTTGATGAGATTCTAATCGCACATGCGTTTGCTTCAATTCGCTTTCAATTTGACTTTCCGTTTGCAAGTATTTGAGATGATCTCTTTGAACTTGTTGCTGCTGTTCTCTCAGTTTATTGACCTCGAGTTCTACTTGAAGGGTCGCCTCTCGCAAATCCTTGAGCACAGCCTCATGAGCGGCAAGTTCGGCCTCAATAGCTTTATGCTGCTGTTGTTTTTTCTCCTGTTCCGACAGCCGTTGTTTGCGTTTATCGAACAGGCCTTCGAGTTCTTGCAGCCATTGTTTTTCTTTGGCAGTGCCTTCTTTTAATCGCTCTAGGATCGTTTGCTTTTCATGCAGTCTTAGCTCCCTCTGCCCTTTAGCCTTAAAAACCTCTTCTCTCTTGGTGTGCAGCTGCTTTTCTTGCGCCGTCAAAGCCTGTTTGAGGTCTGATAGCTCTTGGCGGCACACCTCGAACTGATTCGCTACCTGTTGCTTGATCAGGTCTTTATCGCTATGTTTTTTTTGCAGATCGTGAATCTTGACATGCAAGCTGTCCCATTTAGCCAAGAAGATGCTCTTCTCCAGCTCTTCAGCTTTGGCCTTATTCTCCTTGAACATGCGGGCTTTTTCAGCTTGTTCCCGCAGGACTTTCACCCGTTTTTCCACTTCATGGTGTATATCTTTGACGCGGCTGATGTTGCCTTCAGCCAGCTCTAGTTTTCGCAAAGCTTCTTTTTTACGGTGAAGAAAACGCAAGATGCCCGAGGCTTGTTCGAAGATATACCTGCGTTCTAGGGGGGTGCTGTTGATGATGTGGTCCATCTCCCCCTGTTCAAAGAAAGCATAGTCGTCTTTTCCCATGCCGGAATCCCACAGAAGGCTTTGCAAGTCCTTCCAGCGGATAGGCTGGCGATTCAATAGATACTCTGAATCGCCATTGCGGTGCAGCTTGCGAGTGATGGCCACTTCTTCGTATTCGATATCCAAGCTTCCATTGATTTCGGTCAAAGTGATGGTCACCTCGGCAAAATTCAGGGGCTTTCGCGTGGATGTACCGGCGAAAATCACATCGGCCATTTTTCCGCCGCGCATGGATTTGGCGGACTGCTCTCCTAAAACCCAGCGAAAGGCATCTGCAATATTTGATTTTCCACAGCCATTCGGGCCAACGATAGCGGTTACACCCTCATCGAATTCCAGCTTGATTTTATCTGCAAAAGACTTAAATCCAATAATTTCTATGTGTTTTAGTTTCAAGACGCATCCTCCAGCAATAACAAGTCAATAGGTCTATACGCAAACCCGCGACTATTCAATTCCCTTCATAACACATAAGATATTGAACCACAGAGCTCACAGAGGACACAGAGAAATACAAAAATGGATGTTTGAATAGTTCTCTTCAAACTGTGATCCCTCTGTGTGCTCTGTGGTTCATTATGTTGCATGCTTGTAGAGTACTGAATAGTTACGAAAACCCTAAGCCCGAGAGAATAGCTTAGATTGATAATTAGAAAAAGCAAAAAATTGATAATTTGGGAGTTTTTGGCTTCAAACCCTACTTGCCACCTATATCACGCTTGAACTTAGCCGAATTTGGCAAGTGCAGAGGGTTTTGCTTTTTGTCAAAGCCTTATTTATTCATACTGTTTTCATTCGTTAACTCCGTGTCTCAGCGCCTCTGCGTTGAACTTGAAGCAATGCTGTAGATATAAACCTTTTAGTCTTTTCTTTCTGTTTTGTACTCATTTGGGTACTGATCTAACGCATCTAATGCCTTGTCAAGGGAATACCCCTTGACTTCGGACTTTAGCTGCGCTATCTCAATTTCCTGATTCAATGTGAGCTAGGATTTAGGACGCAAGTTGAGATTTAATTCGGTTGAAGTTTCGAAGGAAGTCTAATGATGTTTTATTTCCAAGATTAACGAGAAGAGGCTTAAAACAAGAAACGAGGTAGCCAATGCTTTTGTTTCCATTTGATTGAAAGATCTATCATTTGGATTTCCAGCTCTTGCAATATTATAACAGATACAGATACTTGACGCAAAAAACATGAGAGCAAAATGATATTTTGTAAGCTCAATGTTTCCTTCTGAGTGTTGATTTAATAAAAAAAATAGAGTTGCTAAAGTACCTCCTTGTAAAATACCTCTTGATACAGCTTCTATTTTTAGTAAAGGTCTGAGACCTACTCTTGCTTCTGAATTTAGCCAAGAAGCGTCGATTGGTAATCGACAAACTGGACAGGATGTATGGCTTCTCAACCACTGTTGTATACAACGGTTGTGAAATGGATGCTTTCTCCCGTTAACCTTATGAGATACTATATCATCATTTAAAGGTGAACGACAAATACCACAGTTCCTGTTTTCATAATTAGTAATATACAGACAATTCATGACAAATATCCTATTGTAATTCTTAAGTCCCCAGATAAAATATACGATGCGAATGCATGGTACGCAAGACCCCCTCAATCGAATTGATCCACAAAAACTCGAATGACTTGCCAGATAGAATAGGTGTTGAAGTTAGCTTGTGATCCATGCTGGCCAGAATAACAGCACTTAATGATTATGTGAAATAAATATTAATGGTAGATTATTTTTTATACCCCTGACGAAGGAGGGGTATCTGAATAGTCATCTCTTTTGTCTGATTCAATGTGAGCTAGGATTTAGGACGCAAGTTGGGTTTCAAACGCTTAGATTCTAACTTAAAGATCTTCTGGCGGATCTCTTCTAGCTCCTCTTCTTCCATGTGTTCGATGGCGATTAATTCACGCTCGGCATCTTTAAGCGCCTTGATGATGCCGTCGATTTTCAGGTGCAGCGCCTTGCTCTCGCGATTTTGGGTGTTTTGAATGATAAACACCATGAGCGACGCATTGATGGTGGCCAAGGTATTTATGCCTAAAATCCAGGTGTCGGTAAATCCCCACACAAAGCCAATAAAAGCCCATCCAAGCAGTATGGTCCAAGCGATGATAAACGTCGTCGGCTTGCCGGCCGTCTTGCATGACCAAATCAAAAAATTTGACAATTTCGCCATACTTTTTCGCATAGATTCTCCCCTTCTTACAAAGATATATGCAAGATCAATGCCAGACAGAAAAATGCCTACACAGATAATACCGCGGAACCTTCCAAAACTCCCGATCGAATAGCTTCTAATGCTTCATTAGCTTGGACTAAAGAAAAGACGGTGACTTTAGCTTGCAGAGGGATGCGCTCAACCAGCCGCATGTAATCTTGGCCATCTTGCCGGGTTAAATTGGCGACAGAAGACATCGAACGCTCCTCCCACAGCAGCGCATAAGGGAAGGAAGGGATATCGCTCATATGGATACCCGCGCTAATCACTTTCCCTCCTTTTTTCACGGCTTTAAGAGCCTGAGGATACAGTGATCCGACTGGGGCAAACAGCAAGGCCGCGTCCAAATGAATAGGAGGCAGTTGATCAGAGCCTCCCGCCCATGCAGCGCCTAGAGAAAGGGCAAAGGCTTGAGTTTGCTCATCTCCTGGGCGCGTAAACACATAGATCTCACACCCGGAGGCGAGCGCCACCTGTATCAACAGATGCGCTGCAGATCCGAATCCATAAAAGCCCAGGCGTTTGCTGGGTTGGGCTAAACGAAAAGCTCTGTATCCTATCAAGCCGGCGCACAGCAAAGGCGCCATATGCACATCGTCGTAGATATTCGGCAGACTTAAAACGAAGAGCTCGTTTGCCGTACAAAATTCGGCAAATCCACCCTGACGCGAATACCCTGTAAATTCCGCGTGGTCGCATAGATTTTCCTTTCCCTCTTTGCAATATTCGCATGCATCGCAGCACCCTCCCAGCCAAGGGACTCCGACCCTATCTCCCACCTTATGTTTAGTGACTATTTTGCCCACCTGCTCTACCACGCCGACAATTTGATGACCTAAAATCAGAGGCAGGCTAGGATGCGGCAGCTCTCCATCGATGATATGCAGATCCGTGCGGCACACTCCACAGGCGGTGACTTTAATCAAAACCTCATCATCCGCCGGCACGGGACGCGCAAGATCTTTTAAAACCAGAGGTTTGCCTACTTCTTCCAATACCATTGCCCGCATACGCCCACACCTTATCTCATGCGATTATGTTCTTCTTCCTTTTTTAGCTTCAAAATAACTTCCCAAATTTTGCAGCTAAGACCCCAATACCGACATTTAAACCGCTTACTATCACTCCTACAGTAGGCTTGAATAAATTGTTAACCACCACATCCACCTCAGTAACTTTAGTTTGCAATGCTTCTTTTTTCGGAGGTGGCAGATTTTTTAACTCATCTTTATAGACTTCTTTCAAGGCATTTCTACGCTTGATTAATATCTCCTCTAAACGACGAGTCTGTAAATGAAAATCTTCTATTTGCTCTGGGGTTAAACCGCTAGTATCATATTGTGATAATAATTTCTTAATCTCTCGATCCGTATAATGGACAATTTCCTGAATAGTTTCCAAGAATTCCTTTCGTTCTTCCGGCAGCAGGGTGTCAAAAGGTATCGACTCTCCTGCTGTTGAATAATACATATCCTTGGAAATAATCTCGATTTCTGTGGCTCCTTCACCATATCCAACAAAACCCGCATCGATTTTCACAGTCCTACAGTAAATTTCACCCGTCTCTTTGTCGTGCTTGATCTGAAAACCGGCATTCCCTCCTGCCGTTCCTAAAAAATCGATATCTCCAAACCATTTAGAATAAGCAGCTAAAGACCAAAGCGAGGTCACCGCCAATTTATTTGCTGGATCTGAGGGATTGGATATGGTTAAAGGTTGCCTAGGATCGGCCATCAATTGATCTATGAGCTCTAGCCCCCCTTCCCGAAATTCAGAAATTTTTTTTGACATTATGCTAAAAGCTTTAGTACCCGGCTTTAGCCCATAGGTGGTCACTCCATACCCTT
>CAYMKI010000129.1:0-9176 GCA_964390695.1 uncultured bacterium | reverse complement strand
CTGTGGTTCATAATTAAGACCCTTTACAGTTCTGAATAGTTACGAGATTTTTATTAGTTAACCAATGTTTTATATAATTCTTCTTGTCCATTCGCAACCGATAGAATACTATTCCGTATCTGTGCAACTTCTATAAATATCACATTTCCTTCCTTAGCTGGTGGATTGCAATATAAGGTGTAATGAATTTTTGGATTTTCTTTTGATTTCTCAATGCGCTTAGAGCGAAATTTCAAGGCATCATTTGCAGCGGTAGTTGCCGTGCCTAATCTGCTTTGATCAACTAAACCTTCGCGTTCAATAAAGCGTTTAACTACATCAGAAGTGTTTTCTGGAGCAATTTCTTCTATAATAATTTGACTTCTTGAAGCAAAATCTCTATTTATCATGCGGTTAAAGCGGAATTCATCGATGGCTGCTGTTTCTGTTAAAAGAGCAGGTATTTCCGATAATTTGGAAAGAAGCCTGTTAGTAAGCATCATTGCTTCAAAATGGTGATCTTGAGGACGACTAGCCGATTCCATCAGGAAAGCGTTAAGTTTATCAAGGCTATATGAGGTAATATTCTTTTTTTCTGAAAATTTTTCCTGGATAAATCGACTTTTTCCTACACCATACGGTCCAATAATTGTGATCACTGCAGATGTAGAAGGAGAAAGCCCATAAGTATCCTGAATGATCGCACTGGTTTCCTTCAGCTTGCATATATAATCAGTCATGATATGCTCTTGTTTCATGCGCCGACTTGCAATAAATAGATCGTCAAGTCGAGTTTCTGTTGAGCACATGGGAGGAGTGCAACACCATTCCTTCACCTCAAATCCTCCTCCTTTCTCCACTAACTTCTTAGCAATAGGGAATCGAGTATTCTCCCCTTCTTGACTTTGAATTTTTAATAATTCCTCACGAGATACTTGATCGCCTTTATCAAAAGCAACAGTCCCTTGAAACAAGCCTGCCATTTGTTCATCGTAAAATTCCTTATTGTCAGGATTAGCGCATTTCCATTGATTGGTAATAATCAAAAGATGTGCTACTAAAATGTGAGGAACTTTAAGATAAGCGTACGCTTTCTCAAAACGTTTATCTTCAAGACAGGTTTTAATGTAATTTTCAGCGGCCTGATCTCTTAGATTATCTTCAGCGGGATCATTGTTTAGAGTTAAAATTAATAAAGAGAGCAGGGGATCGCTCTGAACAAACTCTTCGTTGACCCTGATAAGCCTAGTTGTTGTTTTAATCAAAAGGGTCAATTCTTCACTATTTGAAAGACGATCTTTTCTAAGAAGAGAAATGGCTGTACAAATCCCTTCTTCACCATCAAATAGTTTTAGCAAGAATGTATTTTGGTAAGATAAATCATGAGTCTTTTGAAGAGGTTCTTTTACTTGTCCTGGTGTTGTGAATTGCTCTATTGTAGAATATAAGTTGGAAACAAACATGAGGAACTCCTTTTATATTTTGTAAATTTCAAAAAAAACATTAAAATTTTAAATTTGACTGTGAACACTATGTGATTTTATTATATGCGCCCTAAATCCTAGCTCACATTGTATCAGGCGATTGAGATAGGATTTAGGGGGCAAGTTGGGTTTGAACTACTATTTAATGCTGTTTAGGTTTATTTTGCATTTCGACAATCATTTCTTTAAAAGCGGAATCGAAGTCGTCCTGGGTAATCAAGCGTGCAGCATGTGTACCTATGTCGCTGTCGTCCAGCTGAAGGTCGTATAGCCTATGCAGGGATCTACTGCAGGCCTTCTCTACCAAAGCCTTGATATCTGCCCCGGAAAATCCTTCGGTGACCTCTAAATATTTTTCTATAACCACCTCTTCGTGAAGCAGCTGAGCTTCTCGCGAGCTTTTGAGGTAAACATCGAAGATCTCCTTCCTTCCTTGCTCATCGGGATAGCCTATTTCGACGGCTTCGCCAAAACGGCCGGAACGCACAGCAGCGGGATCCAGTTGGTCGATACGGTTTGTCATGCCTATAAACAGAATATTGTTGAGTTGATGCAATCCATCCATCTCTGTCAAGAATTGGTTGACTACGCTATTTCTTGTTGGATTTCCGGAATTGTTTTCCCTATGGCTTAATATAGCATCGATCTCATCCACCACTACCATGTACAGCGGGCTTTCATCTCCCAGCTTTTCATAAGCTTTGCGTGCCGGTTCAAACCATTTCCTGACATTTTTTTCAGAATTACCAACATATTTGTTAAAAATCGAAGGGGCGGATACCAACTGCAAACGGCTTTTAGGGCATCCTAGTATGTTGGCGATATTTTTTGCCAGCGTTGTTTTACCCGTTCCAGGAGGTCCGTACAATAACAACCCTCGCACTGGCGTTATCCCTCGCTTAATAGCTTCAGAGCGTAGATGTGAACGTGAAAGCAAGACATTTTGTATAATTCTCTTAAAGGTTTCGGAAAGTCCGCCCATCCCTAAATCTTTAAGCTGTGCGATGGGATTGTCGCCAAGAGAACACTCTTCGCTATTTTCACTCTTAAAGCTAAGATCCGAACCGCTGTAATGGAGGCCAATTTCCGTTTGTTCATCGAGTAGACCCAGCCAAACTGGCCGATCTTGAGCAACTTCACTTCGGGATTCTAAAGTATGGACTCTGAGCTTAAATGAAATAGGTGCGTCTTTTTTGGGTTGGTATTCAAAATGATATTTCTGATCAATGAGCACGCCTTTCTTAAAAAAATGGCGGAGCTGTTGAAGTAATAGCTCTTCATCGACTTCGGGTGTTTGCTGCTCTCCGGAAAACATTCCGAATAAACCACCTGAAGAAGCCGCTTGGACAGCCTTTACATCTATCTCCAAAGATTTTAAGGTTTGCTTCTCCTGGTTTTCCAAAATATAGGTGTTTGGCAGCTTGCAATCAAATTGAACAAGAGTGTTACGATCACATGTCCATGCACGGGACATTTTGAGTCCGAGCTGCTCCTCAGGATATTTCTTGAGGCCACGAAGTGCTTGTCTGTCGGTGTTACCTTCTTCAGGCTCTGCACATTCTTTTCGAACTATTTGGAAGACTTGAATATCAGGAACTGTATGCACTTTAAGAGAGATTTCAAGATCCTCAGTAGAGAGGGTGATTTTTTGATCCCTCAGGTAATATTTTGAAGCAGATCGTATGAGTTTTTCTAAGGTGCGGGCTTCTATATATATGGGTTGTTTTTCAGCGAAGCTGCTATTTTTGAAGCGCACGGTGCTGATTTCAAAGGTCAACGAGGGCGCCGTCATGCTATCTGCTTTACACGTGAAAAGTATATTTTTTTCCGATGGCGCCGGCTTGAATTTTATTAGGGATGTCTTGTTGATATCATACACACATGACGATGTAGAGGCTTTTGGAATAACTGTTGACCATGTTTCCTCTATTTGCGATGGTGAGCCATTTTCGCCATCAACACCTCGAATAGAAGAGAGTTGAAGCGTTAATTTCGCTCCGTTTTGTTGATAGAAATGCAGTTCCCCACCCTTTACGATTTCCAAGGTCTCGCCATGATGAAAGAGAAGCTTTTCTAATTCTGGTATATCCATGATATATGAAACACCTTCATGACCTTTCGGCTGCGTAAGCGAGATTTCAAAAACATATAGATTTTCATTGCTGCATATCTTCATATCATACACACACAAAGCCTGTGATGAAGCCGTTATAAATTCTAAGACCGTGCCGGGGCCAATCTTCCCAAAAGAAGCCGCGGCAGAGTTTTTCGAAGCAAATGCGACAGATGAAACTTCAGCCAAAATGCGCAGATTGTCCAATTCTATATAAAAACGATCCTCCGGATCTATAACCCTTTCGGCATACACTTGGGATATATGCGTGCACAGCATCTCTAAAGGTAATACATTATAATTTTTGGCAGGGTCGGTAGGTTGCTCTAAGGATAACAGGAAAGTAAGCTGTTTGATCTCATTCAGATGGGCGGGATCAAATTTAATCGCCGTTAATGCAGATCCTTCAGCCTTACCTAACTCGGAAAGCTGTTTTGTCGATATGCCAATACTATTTTCACCTATTTGGGAATGAGTTAAGGCTTGATACACTTTAGCAGCTATTTGCACATATCTAGGAGAGGTGTCGTCAGCCACAGAACAGTCAAGATGATCCTTTGGCCATAATCGATGCACTTGGTTAGGATGAATGACCACGCAATTTTCTTTGAGCGTGCAATCAAGATTCAGAGCAGTGCTCATCAAAGTAGTAAATGCATGATGCTCGATTCGTCTTCTTTTTTGCACCGAGGAAGAGCTATTATGGTTGGAAATGGGTCTTTTAATGCTTTGATGATCAATCCGTAATGATGAGCTAGGACTATCGAAGGTCATAGATTTATTCCTGGAAATGATGATGCAAGAGATTTATATAAACATATTGGGATCGCCTACTTTATCCAAGCAAGAATAAACTGTCAATGAAAGTCCTGAGGGATCAGCAGTTCCCGCTAAAAAAAAATCACGAGCCCCAGAATGGGGCGAAAGACGGTAGCCCAGGGGAAGGCGGCCCCGAAGGGGCAACGCGCCCCTGGGTGAATGCAGATTTAGCGGGAACTGCTGCTGAGGGATCAATTCGTGGTGAATTCTACCGTATGCCTCAACACATGCTCCGCGTTGGCATTCATAGGCATACAGACAATCGACTTTTTACAGTCTTTGATCTTGGAGGATAATTTAATTTTCATGAACATGTGACGATGAGGGAAAGCAGAAGGATCTACTGTGAAGATGAAATTCTTTTTGTTGTTTTCACCGGCAGACCATATTCCGCCTTGTTGATGCCCACGTATGATCTGCTTCACTTTAAAGTTATTTGAACTGCTCACTCGCAGATAAGCCTTGGCATATTCTGGGGAGATTTTTTTACGTTCGGCTTTGTTGAGGTCCTGCTGCTTATCTACATCAAGCCAATATATATCTTGAAGTTTAGGTTTGATCTCTTTCGCTAGCTCTTCAAGTTTAAAAATAGCCAGATACTGTTTCATTGTTTTTATTGTGTTTTCATCATTTCCAAAAAACCAGTTCTTCTTAATCAGCTCTATTCTCTCGCTCCAGGTGTTTTCTTCTTTAACCACTAAACTTGCATGCAGCTCAGGGGCTGCAAGAAGTTTTTGCGGATCTGTGTACAGGTGAAATAGGCCGTGGCAAAATTGCATATATTCGCTTGGCTGGGATGTTTGATTTCTTTCTCCGAGGTAAATGGCTACCGGCAGTTTCTGGTACAATTGTTGCAATTTGCCTACATTGTCAGAATCGCTTAAATAACGCACATATTTAGGGTCATGCTGTGTGTAAAAGGCTTGGTGTGATTGGACTGTTTTGACGTCTTCATGATTGCCGCGCAGAAGAAAGACATGCAAAGGATTCTCTAGCTTAAATGCCATTACCATCTCTAGCACCTTGAGATTATTCGATCCTCTATCTACGTAATCGCCCAGAAAAACTACGTATTTGCCCAATTTGCACTGATAATGCTCGTCCAGAAAACCTTGCTTCTGTAAAGATTTGAAAGTCAGATCAAGACGTAAACCATTGCCATGAATATCGCCAATCACTGCAATTTCTGAACCCGCAGGAAGATCGTGCTTTTCCATAAAACTAATGTCTGCTTGCAGTCCTGAAGCTGTCACACATACTGCACAATAATAGTCGACTAGCTGATTGAAGTCCTTGAAAAGGCGCTGCTCCCACTCTGCTGGGCTGAGTTTCAGCAATTCCCTTAAGGTAGGAAACTCCCTAAACAACAGAGGTATTTCGTCGTCCTCCATGAAAACGACATCGGGGGTATCTTGTGGAACATCGTACATCACATCGTCTGTATTTTCCGAGTAAAAGCCAGAGCTATTACTGTCAGAATAGAAGGATGGAAATATATTATCAGAAATAAAACTATTTACATTCATTTTGTATACTTTTGTTATATTATTTAAGAATAAATAAATTATTGTAACAATCTACCAGATTAACATCAACACCATTTTCAATTAATCTGTTACGTTATTTAGTTTTATTAAATCGCAATTTATAAGAATATTATTTTAAAAACTAAATCGATTTGTAATCACATACAACAACAACTATTATTAGATCTACAAAGGGTGTAACTGGGTTAACAACAGAGGGTGCAGAAGACACATAGGGTTCAAAAATCGGAGCAAACTATTCTAACTTGCGATTCTATATATCTCTGTGTTCTCTGTAGGCTCTTTGGTTGAAATGTTTTTAGCTTTAACCAATAAATTTATTGATCTAAATAGGCTGAGCTAGTATAAAAATTTTAATTAACTGGCATATAGACCCCAACAACCTGAAATTTGGTTTTGGTCCTCAACGATAACTTCTGCGCTCAAACTATTAAAACAGCGCCAGTGTTATAGCATGGAACCTGTTTTACAGATCGAATTTTAGGGGTAACTGGATGGAAATTCTTTTTTTTCAGGGTGTTTGGGTATAGACAACATACATGGAGTTGAATCATGCGAAAGGTTTTCTTACTGGCTCTCACATTCATTTGCGCCTTGGGACTGGTTATTTCATATCTCTACTGGCCCTCGTTGCAACACCGATGGAAAAGATGGACTTATAACAAAGAAGAAGAACGAAAAGATATAGAAAAAGCTAAAGAGCTATTTAAGCAAAACAAGCCCGAAGAGGCTCTTGAAGTAATTAGACAGTATGCCGAAAATATAAATCCTAACACTGAGAACGGAAAGCAGTGGTTTGATTTGCTGGTCCTGATTTCTGAAAATACAGGGAATGTGCCCGAGCTTTTGCAGCTCTATGAGTATTATCCTAAAGAATTTGACCGCCATGAAAAAGCCGCCATTATGATTGCCAATGCCCTGGTCTCCACAGGTAGAACACGTGATTATCAAGAAATTCGCAACAACTGGAGCGGCCGAGAAACAAAACCAGAAACATGGTTTATCCTTGATGCGGACAAGTTGCTGCAGGAAGGCAAACGCAAGGAGTCCCAAGAACTGCTGAAAAGCCGTTCTTTTTCGGGCCCTTCGGATATTCCACGTCTCGTCCGTCTAGCATTGCTAAATGCCTTGGACAATCCAAAAGAATCGTGGGATTACCTTACTCAAGCTTATACCAAAGATCCCAAAAATACCGAAGTCCTCTCCTATCGAGGTAAGCTGCTAGAAACCTATAATCAGAATTCACAAGCTTTGCTGGAGTACTTAGCCGCTCTGCAAACAGATCCAAAGAACTTATTTTTGAAAGACCAATTGGCAGAATATTATCTAAGGCACAAACAGTATGCCAATGCCATGGGGTTGTGGAAGGAAAGCTTAGCAGAACCTTCCTTGGATTTTATCTGGATCAAAACGTATTTCTGGAACCGCGTATTGTTGCCCATCCAATTTGATTGGGCTGCAGTCAAACATCCTGAAGGAAAGCTATCGCCTTATTTGAATTACCTATTAGCATTGCCTGCCGGGCAATTTTGGAATGCACATGAATTCGATCGTATACCGGAGCATGAGAAATACTTGACCTCGCAGCAGACCGCCTTTTGGCTAAGGTTATTTCAGCATCTTAAAGAGGGAAATGAAAAAGAAGCTTATATACTGCTACAGTATAACCCCTTTGCTTTTGCCTCTTGGAGTCCTCTTCTGGAGCAGTCGTTAAAAAAAATCTTGCTGTACAGAAAAACTGGAGGCTTTACTGAAGAAGCCAACAAAGTCGTCATTGAAGATTTTAAAGCTCCTAATTCCACACATTCCATCACCGTCGCCAAAGATACTCCTTTGCTATTTGCACAATTAGAATATTTCTCGGAGAATCCGCCGAGCGAGTCAAATAAGCTACCCGACAATTTTGTTGAACTCCTCAAGGGGCCGGAAGCTTTCACCGCGGCGTTATTAGCGGCAGGATGGGATGAAGCAGCCATCGCTTTACATCAGTTGGCTGTTATTCCCAAAAACTATCCGGATTGGCTGGCTTTCGAGTATGCGGAAGCCCTCAAACGCAACAGGTCCAGCGATGAGGCTTTAGCCTTTGCACTTAAGCAGAATTCCACTCCGGCCCTATCCATGCTTATTGGTGAAATTCTCATCGCCAATAAAAAACCCCAAGAAGCATTGAAATATCTCAGTGCCATCTACAAAGAACCAGATGATGTGGGCAAAAGAGCGGCTTGGCTGCTGAGCTTGATCTATATCGACCAAGGAGATCTAAAAACTGCTGAGGAGATCATTCATGCCCAGCCTCTATTAGAAAAAGATGTAAGCGGAAAAGAAACCTTGGCGCGCATCGCTTTGCTAGAAAATAAACTCGATGAAGCAAATAAAATTTATGAGTCCATTGTGAGCACCTCTCCGGAAGCCAAATCATATCTCGCCCGCAAAGCCTATTTAGATAAAGATCTAAGCAAAGCCAAGCAACTTACGGAGGAGTTATTGAGAGAGTATCCTACGAATTCCATGCTTCAAGAAAATTACAAGAAAATTAACGAAGAAATGAATAAATCCGTAACTAAATGAATAGAGGCAATGATAAGGCTTTTTTAATATTTCTGGGGGTATACGCCGGCTTTATCTGGTTGCGTGATACCTCCTGGATGACCTCTTCGGATGATACTTTGCCAATCTTGGTAGCCATTCCCCTGTTTTACTGGATTGGAAAGCCTTGGTGTTTTCTAGAAGATCCTTCGCCTATTGATTTAAGACAATTTTTCCTGTGCATAGTACTATTTTTGCTAGGCACGGGTCTTAATTCCACATTCTTTCTCACGCTCAGCTGGACGTGGGCTTTAGGCTCTTGGCTTTCTTCAAGATTGCCAAAAGAGAGGTGGCTTCATATAAAAAAACTACTCATTTTGCCTTTAATGGCATTTCCCTGGATTTCTATGGATGCCAATCAAATCGGGTGGTGGTTTCGCCTTTCAGGAGCTTGGGCTTGTGATAGAGTACTGACGTATTTTGGCATGGATGTCTCGCGTCAAGGCACGCTGATGGTAGTGAACGGTATGCCTATTTCTATAGAAGTGGCATGCGCGGGTTTGAATACCCTGCAATCTATGTTGATTGCAGGCAGTGTCGTAGCGTACATGTTTCTAGGTAATTCCAATCGTTTTTGGTGGAATTTGCCTGTGCTGATCGCAGTATCCTGGCTGGCAAATACACTCCGGATTATCATTATTACCTTAG
>CAYMKI010000128.1:0-9448 GCA_964390695.1 uncultured bacterium | reverse complement strand
TAGCATCTTCATTGGTTTGGTAGCATCTTCATTGGTTTGGTAGCATCTTCATTGGACTACAACACTTCTATTTTAGCGCTCATTTATTGTGGCGCCATTGTTTAATGCTCACACTTAATTTGCTCAAACGCAATTTACTCACACTTAATTGGTATTGACAATAATTGCACATGCAATTATAATATAATATATATTACAAGTTATGCTTGTTTATAATATATTAATTTAATCAAAGGATAATTACATGCAATCTTTAAACTCATCTAATCAAAATAACTATATATACCTATACAATGGAAAAGGAACTGGCCAAGTTTCCAGTGCCCAAGCCGAAAAAAGTTTCAAAAAATACCTAGGGTATCGTTCTGCCAATCTAATCACTATAAACGATCCCAGCTACTTTCAAAATCCGCGACGCATGACAAGTGCAGCCTGCGTTGTCTTTCCAGGGGGAAATGCTTATCAAATAGCCGACGCTTTAGACAACGCCGGAATAAACGGCGTAAAGACCTTGGTGGAAGATCAAAAAGCCTCCTACATAGGTTTATGCGCAGGAGGCTACCTAGCAGCCATAACAGAATATGATTTTTACTCAAATAAACGCATTCTAGATAGAAAAACTCTCAATTATCAGCTCCATATTTCCAGCTATCGTCACTATGGACCGACCTATCCGATGGATGACACAGCTTCACTGAAAACAGCCACTAGCGTTCCTGTGCAGCACATTAACAGAGAAGCTCCATACTACAGCTCCCCTTTCCATGTCTATTGGAATGGAGGCGGCTATCTGAACTTTGTTAATCCCTGGCAAGATGTGAGCATAGCTTCGTATGCTACTGCTGATCTTTCGGAAGGTGAGAAAATTGCTGTGGTGAATGAAAGGCACAAAGGCACTCAGGTGGTGATTTCCTATGTGCATCCTGAAATTCGCCTGACGGCAGAAGAAATTGAAAAATACTGTCCCCAACTGGAGCACAAGGAACAGTACCTCGCCTCAGCGCCGGAACAAGAAGCCCTCTTTGCTGAGATCTGCCAGAGTGCCGATATACCGGCAAGTCCTATTTAAGACCCTGATTTCAGCACATTTTCCAGCCTTTAACCGGGCTGGACGCCTTCTCGCCCTTTTTAACTTAAGAAAGTGTGCGGATCTATAGCATAAGTTTTATTTGCCAAAAAGCGGTCATCAAACCAATGCAAATAATCAAACGTGTGGTTTGGATGTTTCTTCATAGCTAAATGCTGATAATGATCCCCTCGTTCTTCTTTGTGCTGTTCTTTTAAAACCTCGCCCAGGCGCATGAGATAGAAATAATTTTCAGGATTATACCGCACGGCGCATTCATAAGCTTCCAGCATGCTTTCCTCATGCATATCGAAGAAATCTAAAAGAGAGGCTTTGTCAAAGTGAATGCACGCATCTGTCGGATCATAGAGCAAAGCTTCATTATAGGACTTTAACGTCAAGCCCAATGACTCGACACAAGCTTGCTTATGCTGCTTTCGTTCTTCAAACAGCAGACTATCCGCGAGTCCATCCGGAAGCAGGCATTTTTGCAGATGATCTTGTGCCTCGGACAGACACTGCGTAGCCATAGCTTTCAAGAGCTTCTGGATTTTTTGCCGCTCGGCTGGCGAGGGATTTTGCTTCAAAGCATCTTTAAGGTAATGATACCCTACACCCCTTCTGTTAGCTTGAATATTCTCTTCAGCCAAAAGCAAGCTCAACTTTAGCAATTCATGTATATAGCGCTTGTTTTTAGGATCGAGTTGATGCGCTTTTTGAAAAACATGATAGGCTTCTACAGATTTTTGATTATTTCGCTGCATGAGGCCATATTCGTAATAAGTTTGAGGAGAAAGGGTGAATTTCAATTTATGTTCCGGCCATTTTTGAATACCGAATTCGTAAAACTGAATCGCCTTATCATACTTTGCATGCTTCTCAAAACTCGATATCAACCTTTGTAAATCTTCGATCTTAACTGCTGATATAAACTTGCTAGCCTCATGGATATACTCTAAACCATTTTGTTGCGGTTTGCTAAACCTAGACTTTAGCATCCCCATTACTCCCTGGTCTTTTTGATGCTCTTTTTCAGCTGCCACCATCAGAGCATGAAAAAGCCTGACCTCCAACGATTTGTCCGAAGTATCCAAATCCCAAGCCTTTTGCAAAAAGACGCTCGCATTGACCACATCATCTTTCAGATGGTCGTATATATCCGCTATACACAGATAAATCTCTTTTAGTTCTATCCCTACGGCTTTTAAAACTACAGGATCAGATTCAATTTTTAGCACGGAGTCCAGTTGCTGAGCTCGTTTGTTCATCGCATGGACATGGTTAGGCGCCTGCTGATAATTGTTTTGCTTCACCTGCGCCAGGCATTTGAACGAAATCAGCTGAACATCTTGGGGAAAATATTTTAAACCAAACAGGGCAAAACGCTCGACCTCATGCAGGTCTCCTTGGCTGTAGGCTATGGAAATCAACGAACGCATCAGTTCCAATACGTGATGCAATTCTGTGTCATCTTGGCTGGAAATACCAGCTGGAGAATTCCACCCCGCTGCCCTCTGCGCACTTTCCATCCAACCTTCAGAAGGTGGAATGTTAAAGTAGTGGGATACAAAGATCTCGAACTGATCGCGAAAACGCTTTTGAAACATTTTATCGACATTGCCCAGTGCCTGGGCCCGCTGGTAATACTCTAAAGCGGCATTTCGGGCATTCCTCCGCCTCTTTTCAGAGGATGGCGGCGGCGTAAAGTAGGCATGGACACTATCAATTACAGAACGAAGCGGTGTTTTCGGCGTATGCTGCTGGGCTGTTTGCTTAGCTAAATGCAAATAGGTAGCCCCAAAAAATTGCGGATCACTCAATTGAGGCACCTCAGGCGCGGCAAGCAAATGCTGTCCAAAACCTGCGTTGAGATGCCGACTATGCTTCACATGAAAGTCCACTAACGTAGTTGGCAAATCGGATGTCGCTGCCCCTACGCTACCGTTTTCCAGCACCGACCGGATAACTTTTGATACGGTCTTACCTAAGCGTGTCGAACGATGGTCTTCCCCTTTCAATCCTTTTTGAAGCAAGCTTCTCACATCGTCGTCTTGCAGATACCCTTTGGTTTTTCCATAGTGAAGCAACTTCAGGGCTTCGCTTTTGACCAAAACGCGATCGGTGCGGTCAATGAATCCAAATATCCCTCTGACAGTTTGCCAAATTTTGTCCAACCAACCCACGACTTTAAAACCACTTCTATCGTCTACACAGAGAAAAGTCGATCCACGCGACGTCAAACAACGAACCTGATGTTTGTAATCGGAAAGTGAGAAAGTTTTGGCATAATAATCAGGTGCACTTTCTTTATAGATGAGTGGATTCATAAAAAAAATCCTCGACTGAATCATTTTCACATGATTTGTAGCAAAAAGTTAAAATAATGTCACGGATTAAATTATAATAATAAAACCTTACACACGTGTATTTTCCTCTTTTCTCATATCCTAATTTCTATTATAATTTCTGTATTATACATAATGATTTAACCTAAGGCTGTTACAATGACATTTTCAAGCCCGCCGGGAGTATTCGACATTCTACCCGTAGATCCAAAAGAACCATGGCGCAATTCCCACCTCTGGCAATACCTGGAATCTACCATCCGCGAAACAGCTAGACAGTATGGATTTCAAGAAATACGCACACCTATTTTAGAACGCACCGAATTATTTCAAAGAGGCGTAGGAGAAACTTCCGACATCGTTTCCAAGGAAATGTACACGTTTGAAGATAAGGGCGGCAGATCCCTATCTATGCGCCCAGAAGGCACAGCTCCTGTCATGAGGGCATTGATCGAACACCAGCTCTACCAAGCCTCCCCTGTGCAAAAACTCTATTACATCTGCCCCATGTTCCGCTATGAACGTGCACAAGCAGGACGCTATAGGCAACACCACCAATTCGGAGTGGAAGCCATCGGCAATGCCGCGCCCGAACAAGATGTGGAAGTCATCGACCTGATCCTTACCCTCTATGGAAGATTAGGCTTGCAACACCTAAAGGTCAACCTCAACTCCATCGGCGATGTAGAATCGCGCATCAAATACCGGTCTGCTCTTCAAGAGTATCTGCAAAAAAGCTACGACCAACTCTCGTCCGACAGCCAGACGCGCCTGCAGACAAATCCGCTGCGTATCCTCGACTCCAAAGATCCGGGCGACAAGAAAATCACAGAACACGCCCCTTCCATCCTGGATTTCTTGAATGCAGAATGCCGCGATCACTTCGAGCAGGTCCAGAATCTCTTGAAATCACTGAAAATTCCTTTTGAAGTGAACTCGCATCTGGTAAGAGGGCTCGACTATTATAACAAAACCGTTTTTGAGATCACCTCAGGAGAGCTAGGCGCACAGAACAGCGTAGCCGGCGGCGGACGCTATGACGGCCTGATCAAAACCCTTGGAGGCCCCGATTTGCCAGCTTTCGGTTTTGGCACTGGCTTGGAAAGATTGCTGCAAACCCTATTGAAACAAAACACCTCCCTGCCTCCTGCATACAGTCCTACAATATTCTTAGTCGCCTTGGGTGACAGAGCCAAAAAAGCCTGCTTTGAATGGCTCCACGACATGCGACAACATGGCATTCAAGCCCAAATGGATTTCAGCCAGCGCAAACTAAACAAAATCATGCAGTATGCCGACCATATCCGCGCCCAATACGTCGCCATTGTCGGCGATAATGAACTAGACAGGCAAAGCCTAGAACTCAAAGAAATGCTCTCGGGTGAAAAACAAGCCGTCGCCTTTGCCGATATGATCCCTTTTTTGAAGGGCAAGGCTAAAACCCGCATAAGTTAGAAAATATAGAATTAATATAAGGATAAAGATTATGTTTGATTATCGTAGAACACACCATTGCGGTGCTTTAAGAAAGGAACATGCCGGACAATCTGTCACTCTTTCAGGGTGGGTCAATCGCCGCCGCGACCATGGTGGCCTAATCTTTATCGACTTAAGAGACCGCTACGGCTTAACCCAACTGGTATTCGATCCCGAAAAAAACCCGGCCGTACATGAAACCGCTGAAAAACTGCGCGGCGAATGGGTCATCTCGATCAAAGGCAACGTTCATCTACGCCGAGAAGGCATGTCCAACCCCAAATTGGCCACGGGCGACATAGAAGTCTTCGTCCAAGACATCGAGATCCTCTCGAAAGCCAAAACCCCCCCCTTCTCCATCTGCGATGAACAAATCGAAGTAAACGAAGAAGTTCGCCTGAAATACCGCTATCTAGATATCCGCCGCGGTGACATCGCCTCAAAACTTATTCAAAGACATAAAGCCCAGCTGGCCACACGCAAATACCTCGATAAACATGGATTTTTAGAGATCGCCACGCCCATCCTGGGCAAATCCACACCTGAAGGTGCTCGCGACTACCTGGTGCCTTCCCGCGTGTATCCTGGAAACTTTTATGCTCTGCCCCAATCGCCTCAAATCTTTAAACAACTGCTGATGGTCTCCGGCATGGACCGTTATTTCCAAATCGCTACCTGCTTCCGCGATGAAGACCTGCGCGCAGATAGGCAGCCTGAATTTACTCAGATCGATATGGAGATGAGCTTCGGCATTCCGGACGACTTGATGGCGATCATCGAAGGCCTCATCCAAACCCTATTCAAAGAATGCATCCAAGTAGATGTCCCCACTCCATTCAGACGCATCCCCCACGCAGTATGCATGGAAAAATACGGTTGCGACCGCCCCGACCTGCGTTTTGGCATGGAATTGGTGCGCTTAGATGATATCGCTGCCAAGTCCACATTCAGCGTATTCCAAGACCAGCTTCGCATGGGAGGGGTTGTCAAAGGACTGACCGTAAAAGGCGGCGCTGACATTTCCCGCAAAGGTATCGACGAATACACCGATTTTGTAGCCCGCTTCGGCATCAAAGGCTTGGCCTGGATGAAAATGCAGGAAGGCAAACTAGCCTCCAGTATCGTCAAATTCTTCGGAGACGATGTGCAGCAAGAGCTTATCCAACGCATGAACATCGCCGAAGGCGACCTGATATTCATGGTTGCTGACACCACAAGCAGGGTCAACCAAGGGCTGGACCACCTGCGCAGACGCCTGGCCAAAGACCGCGCACTGATCGCTAAAAATCACTATGAGTTTTTATGGGTCACCGACTTTCCATTGTTCAACTGGAATGATGACGAAAAACGCTTGGAGAGCGAACACCACCCCTTTACTTCTCCGCATTTGGAAGACCTGCACCTCATCGATACCGATCCGTTGAAAATGCGCTCTTCCGGTTATGACATAGTCTTAAACGGCTACGAAATCGGAGGCGGCTCCCAAAGGATACATAACCCCGAATTACAGCAAAAGATCTTCGAAACCCTAAAGCTCACTCCCGAGGACTTAAAAGCTAAATTCGGCTTCTTTATCGACGCGCTGTCCTACGGAACTCCTCCTCACCTAGGCATAGCATTGGGACTGGACCGAATCATGATGATCATCACTCAAACAGAAAATATCCGCGACGTAATCGCCTTCCCCAAGACGCAAAAAGCCAGTGACCTTATGCTGCAGAGCCCTTCAAAGGTGGCTGCATCCCAGCTGAAAGAGCTAGAAATAACCACAGGCGAATCAGAATTCTCTTGGACAGAATAGGCGCTTGATTTAAAGTATAAAGTTACTAACAACCTATAGGAGGCTATTATTTTTTATGCTAAATCGTAAGAGTTTATTCATCGTTGCCGGTTCCTTTGCCCTAGGTCTATTCGGTATGCTTTCTGCAGCTAATGCCACAGCTACCCCAAAACAAGATGTCAAAGCAGAGACAAACGAACAGCAACAAGATGTCTCCCCAGAAGATATCAAACAAGCCTCGCAAGCTTTTGGACACTTCATCGGCCGGAATCTGAATACTCCCGCCATGCAATTCGACATGGAAAAAGTCATTCAGGGCATCCGCGATGGAATCGCCGGAAAACCAGCCCCATTGAGCGACAAAGATTATGAAGCTCTCATGATGCGCATCCAGAAAAAAGCTTTTGAAAACTTATCCACCACCAATTTAAAAGCTGCCGATGAATTCATGGTCAAAAATGCCAAAGAAGCCAATGTGGTAGTGCTTGAGCCAGGTAAGCTGCAATACCTTACCCTTACACAAGGCAATGGCCCCACTGTAGAAGCCCATGGCACCCCTTCCATTAACTACGTTGGCAAATACCTCGACGGCACTGTTTTCGGCAGTTCTGAAGAAGCCGGAGGCCCTGTGAACATTCCCCTCGACCAAACTATTCCAGGCTTCAGCAAAGGCATTTTAGGCATGAAAGAAGGGGAAAAGAGACGCTTGTTCGTGCATCCTTCCATGGGCTATGGAACTATGGGTCAACTGCCGCCCAATTCCTTGCTGATCTTCGACATCGAAGTCGTCAAAGCCAGCACCCCCAAAGAAGCCATGAACGACGATGATGAGCTTCTTCCTTTGGCATTGGAAGATGACGAAGAACTGGATGACAATGAAGATGACTCCGACGCCGAAGATCATGAGGACAGCAAAAACGCTAAATCCTCCTCCTCGGCTTCCACCTCATCGAAATCCTCAAAAGCCAAGTAATCTATCCCATACCCCCTTGATCCTACAAGGGGGTGAACCCTCGATTTTGTTTATATGAAAATCATCTTATTTCAACCCCAAATTCCCCAAAACACCGGCAATATCGTCCGTACCTGCGCTTGCACAGGGACTGAACTAGTCCTAGTCCGACCTTTTGGTTTTAGCATCAACGACCGCTGGCTTAAACGGGCAGGATTGGATTATTGGGACCATGTCTCAATAGAAACTATCGATGATCTGGAAGACTACCTCAAAAATTCTAACGGAAGATTTTTCTTTTTTTCCAGCAAAGCCTCTAAGCTCTATTCTCAAGTACACTACCAGAAAGATGATATCCTGGTGTTCGGATCTGAAACCTCCGGACTGCCAAACCATTACTTCGACCTATGGCCAGAGCATTTCGTCAAAATACCCATGGTCTCCGATGTGCGCTGTCTCAATTTAGCCACGTCCGTAGGTATTGGACTGTATGAAGCTATACGCCAAACTTCTGCCTAATGAGGATCATAAACCTCAAGACCTCACTAAAATCCACTATCATCTAGACCAATGCCCACAAATCTGTAGAAAAGTCGCTTATCTATGCATTCCGAAACTTCCAAGACCTGTTTAGCATCTTCCGAGAGTAGTTTATTTATTTCCTCCTCTTCTAGAACTATCTCTTTCTGTTTAGCTAATTGGAGAATGTCCCTCAGCTCAGTTTCTTGTCGGCCTGCATCTAATAAACCTTTTAATCGCAACCTAACAAATATATATACCCATGACTCTTGACTAAGCTTGGCCGTTTCTAACAGGTTAGAGCGTAATTGCATCACCTCATCTAAATTTGAAGGGTACTTCTTGTGAATCGACTTCAGCTCTTCAATCAATGTATTTAAAGAATTGTATTTATACTTTTTCAAACGCTTCTTCAAATTGTCTAAGAGATGGACTTCTTTCAGATGGTTAATCATACAAATATGAAGATCTGAAATTTTTAAGTTAAACCGAAGAACAGGATCATTCACTATGAACGACCTGATAGGCTTACATACCCGACTAAAACTATTGAAATCTTCAAAAGGCACCAAAGAAATTATACGATAGGCAATATCCTGGAAGAATAATGCCTGAGCACCTGATCTCCACGTCGTATAATCGATGGAAGGAATTGGCTTAATGGACTTTTTCTTCGGATTATTTGCATTGTAATCGGAAATTAACGCATTTAATTTATGCTGGTTTAATTTACATTGTTCAATCCGATGCAAGAGTGCCGCTGCTTGGCTGCTATTGGTTTCAGCTTCCTTTTTGAAGGTCCTTAACTGAGACTTAAACGACTTTTTAACCTTGTTTATTTTTTGGCGCCTTCGACTCTCTTCCAGCACATTCGCATAAGGCCAGTACGATCCTGTTATTTTAAATTCCGCCTGCATATTTCTCCATAAATATTAAATGATACCCTTTTTAAATTCACAACTATTTACTAACCCACACAAGGTGTAAATTAATGAACCTCAATCTCTTTTTATGCGAAACATCATACCTATTGTGTGATTAATATACAAGATACGTGCATAAGTTCGACATAACTATCTCAACTTCACATCTCCACATCCTGCCGGCGAAGCTGATCCTGCTCATCCTGTATAAAACATCACATGAACAGGATGAGCAGGATCGGCTTCGCCGGCAGGATGAAAAAGTTTGATATCAGCAAATGAGGGGCTTCGATTCCAGAAATAGACCAAAAGCGCAATAATATTGAAAAACATAAGGCGAGCATTTTTGACTTTTTTCTGAAATCAAATTACTCATTTGATCGCTAT
>CAYMKI010000127.1:0-9527 GCA_964390695.1 uncultured bacterium | reverse complement strand
AAGTCCCACCATAGGGGCTATCACGGCAATTTCATTCAGTAAAGAGATGCGCTGCCACAGGATCAAAGCTATTCTCTTACCTTCTGAGGTCATACTTTCCATAATGATTTGAGGTCCATATCTACGTGCTGCAATGCCAGCGGATAAAATAGAGCTTGTATAAGAGGGCTTCGCTTGGCACAGTTCGTAGGCTTCGGTGTATTTTTTTTCGTCGAATAAAGCCTGCAGCTGCTCTAGTAATGTCTTAGGAATGACTTGTGATGGCCTCAAGGTGATCATGCTATACAGCCAGATGCTCAGGGCTAAAATCGACATAAGAATGAGCAGGCTGTATATAAGCGGACAACTGAGAAACACCTGCATAAGGTCAAAAGAGGCTGACGGGGCAGTGTTAGATGGGGCTGCTGTGTCCGAGGCTGAAAGGGATAAGCTCGGCTGAATGAAAATCAGTAAAAAAAATCTTAAGGGCTTCTTCCAATACATTTCAAAACCTAAATTGTATAGTTTATTTAGAACATATCAAAAGCGGGGGAAAGTGAAAAGAAAAAAAAGGTAACATTTTAGCTAGCCTGCTTTCAGTTACGCTAGATGGAAAATAAATATAACCGGATCAGCAAGATATGGGCAATATATAAAAGATGAATTTATCCAATGCTTAAGCTGGATTTTTGATAATTTTAGACGGTTAAGACTTTTTAAAAAAATAACATAAATATGAGAGTGGATTTTTTTTTTAATTATTTGATATAATAGTATTGTATTTAAATGGTTTTGTAATTAAAAGAATAAAAAACAAGGATGTTTTTTTTTATGGTAATTAAAGTTGGTAATAACCACGTAATACCGTCTAATGTTAGCAAGCAATTCCCCGAAATTTGCCGTAAAATTAAACAAGAATTAAAATTACATCCCGAAAAAAAGGGGGATGTTGTACGAGCTTGTGAAGTTCTAAACCACACAAAACTGTATAAAATTTCGGGTCAGCGCAAGGTCTCTTTCTCTCCGATTTCAGCCCTGATTAACAAGGCAACAGTCCTGCGGGGTGCATGGAAATTTTGGGATCCCATCAGGCTACTTACCGGAAAGCATGAGTCTTTATCTCAAATAGGTGCTGAGCATGTGCAGATACAAAATCGCCTAGGAGACAAGATTGATGCTACTCATGTGGATGTAGCTAGCTTTGCCGAAGCCATGAAAAAATTTGGGGGCGAGAAATGTTTATTTAATCCCAGGGTCGATAAAAAGGCCATAAATCCTTGGAAGGGGTCTTATGAAAATATTATCTTACAAAAAGGCGAAGCTGTTAAAGCTTTAAGGATCAATATGCTAGCTCTTTTTCAAGGCGCAGATTTGGAATATATAACTGAATTTTATCAAAGCATGGGATATGTCGTGCATCAAGATCTGGGTTCCGACGAAGATCCGAACAGTGGGGGGGATATTTTTATAATTTCCCGAGAAGATGATGCCAGGTTAAGAAAATCCTCTTATATGCAAGCGGGAGATTTAAGAGATCCACAAACGGTAAAAAATTTAAAAGGTGAACAGACGCTCTTCTCTAACCTCGATAGCCTCAAGACACCGTTTTCAGGGTATTATTTTGATACGTATAGTGAAAATTTAAATCAGATACTGAATAAGTTGGATATAAACAAGTCACAATGGAGATATCAAAAGATAGGCGATCACGGTTATCTTCTAAAGGTGTGGGATATAAAGAAAATAGAGCTGATGGAAATGAGCCGATCAGAATGCCTTAAATTCGACAGATATCCTTCATCTCCCATAGCAGTCAAAAATACTGGAACAGTCTTGTTGGCTATGAATCAGAATGAAGTATATGAACAACATTGTAGCGAGCTCTTGACCTTTCTTCTAGAAGATATCAACGTCATGGCATATAACAATGGCGGTAAAGGCTTGAGCGTGGGTTCGACAGGTATTGATAATATCAAGGAAGCAGCTGAATGCGCTTATCAATATTTGCATGAAGTGAAAAAAATCCCCGACGAAAAAATCGATGCAAAAGGGCAATGTTTTGGAGGGGCACCAACCGCATGGTTGGGTGCTAAGCATCCAAAAATCAACTTGATGATAGACCAATCACCAGCTAATTTTCACGAGGTGGCTTCTAAAGAAATTCGGATCGAACTAGAAAAAAAGATGAAAGCTATAGGAGATCCCACATCGCTCAAATATAAATTCTATTCCGTGCTGCATAAATCAAAGGTTATCGATGCTCTCACTAAGGCGGTGCTTATTGGATTTAATCTGGCTAGGGATATAAAGAAAAATCAAGGAAATAACTTACTGCATGTGAATGTTCCAACTCCGACAGGATTGGGAGGGGATAAATTAGTTCCGGGACATCATCCCATGAGAATTCTCGATAGCTTTGCAATGCGTCCTGATAGAATCTATGCTTTAACAGAAAATCCAGGGGCGACGCATGTGACCAGCTGGTTTTTAAACCCAGCATGTTACACTAATGTCATAGATTTTTTTAACAAGACATATTTAGCACCTAACGTATATAATAATTCTCTTGCGATGAAACGCACGCTAAAAATTCGTCGTGTTTACCAGAGAAAAATAGAAAAAACCTTGAAAAGTTATAATAGAAAAATCCAAAACATCCAAGAAGGTGAAAAAAAGGGATCTGGGACCCATAGAGATGCAGCTTTAGAATGGATCAGGCAAATCCATGAATTTAAGAAGCAGATTAACTTGGAATTAAGTAACTATTTAAAGGATGCTTCTTTATCAGAAGATCCTGCTGACGTAAATAGAGCCCAAACCTTAGTCGTTGATCCTTTGAGGATAATGCTGAATCGTCTGGATGCTTCTCTTAATATTCTAAATCAGCTGTCTATTCCGGTGCCGCCTCCCTTGCCACCTCGAAAGAAATAGAAGCGATGATTACGCTAAGATTAAAAGTTAATATAACAAAACAGAGGGACAATGGAAGATAGACATTTATTAAATAAAGCCAAAGCCAGAGTGCGATTTAAACGGCATGCCTTGATTTATATTTGTGTGAATACCCTGTTGTGGTGCATTTGGATCATCACGAATTGGTATGACACTGAAGGCAAGGGTTCTTCTCCTTGGCCCATTTTTCCTTTGGCAGGCTGCTGCTTGGCTTTGGCGTTCGAATATATCGATTGTTATTGTAAAACCACTGAAGAGCGCGTACAGGAAGAATACAAGAAACTTAAAAAAGCTGACGTTCAAAGAGTCGACAATTCGGATGGATGCAGCTAGTCGAACTGTGTAACTTATTGAATCACAGAGCCCACAGAGAACTCAGAGGGATCAAAACACAACTATTCAAACTAGCCTTTTTATATCTCTCGGTGTCCTCTCTAAGCTCTGTGTTTCAATATCTTATGTGTTTTGAGAGGTGGTGAATAGTTACATTTTTATAATGTTTTTTATGCAGCATAGTTTTATAGTCTTAGAAGCTGCTTTTGACTCGAGCTGCGGATAAATAGGAGCTGAATGAGCTTGTTCATCAGTTTTTTAAAGGTTTCATCATGAGTGCTCGAGCAGTCACGGTTTTCTTTTTGATGTGTAATCTCATGGCATAGGATGACAAGTAATCGGGTTAGTTTATCGAGGCTCTCTGCTTCAAATGGCAGCATAGTGGTTGCATCTTGAGCGATACTGTCGAGCCAGGAGGACAAGAATATCACGGAGGGGTTTCGTTTGTTTAGGTATAAGGTATTAGATCCTTTGTAGGTATAGGCGTCGGCACTATCCACTTTGTCGTAATAAACGATGCTAATCTCGTGATGGAGAATATCGCGTGCAATGGATTTTAAATAACTAGCTATTCTATCTAAAGAAGATGTTGCGACTAAGTTATGCATCTTCTTTTGACTATTCATTCCATGAAATTTATTAAGGATAGAATTTAAAAAATGTTCAAGCAGTGGCACATACATCGGCTTTAATTGCATCTTACTGGATAAGTAGTTGATGCTTTTAGCTAGCTTTTGGTAGGCGTCGTCAAAGCTCAAGTTTGCAAAATCGGTTCTTAGTGTTCCTCCTTCTGAAATGATACCATGGTCAAATAATATTTGTTTAAGAGAGCTGCGTAAAGAATTCAGAGAAAAGGCGCCTTGTTTCAAAGGCAGGTGCATTACAATCTCGGCAAATTGACGTGGGTCACATAAATAGCCTTTAAGATGAGAGTTTAAGGCTTGGAGGCATTGTTGCGACACATGACTTTGAATCTGTGAGAGGGCTTCCTGTGGATTGACAGGTTTGCCGTCATAAGAAATCTTTACGCTTCCTTTTGTGCTTTCCTCGCTAAAGTAGGCTTTGAAGGCATCATATATTTGTTGTCGCTCCAGCTGGTGCTTTTGAGGTGCAGCTAAATCCCATTGGTGCTGTGTCAGAGCTCTGACCAGCTGTTGAGAGAAAGAGGAGGGGGAGTCGTAACTTGTGCGAAAATTATTCCAGAAGTCCTTCGATAACACTTCTATATCGCCTTCTTTTACACAGGTGTTAAGATAATACTGGATAGAAAGGCATAGTATGCCTCTTTGGATTGTCTCTAATAGATCGGACTTGTTCAGCAGGTGATTGCGGTTCATGTTGTGTTTTACATCCGGTAGTGAAATGCAGAAACGCTGTTTGTTCTTCTCTAACTTTATTTTCACCCAGATAGGAAGCAGGTCGAAGTAGGGTTCTGAGAGTGATCCTAATCGCAAATCTTTCCAGTACAGCCCCTCTTTGCTGCTGGTGATTTCGAACTGTATGGGGCCTTTGTCGACACCCTTCTCAAAATAGGTTTCTGTATGAGTGAATTCACTGTTTGTGGATGTAGGGATGGTAATGGGATAATTTTGAAAAGAGACGCTTACGTCTTTGAGTTGAATGCACGTGTTGGTGAAATGCGCTTTTAGCATCAACAGTTCTTGGTTGGGGTTATTCACCTTGCGTTTAAGGACAAGGCGGGTACCTGCTGGGCTATTTTGAATGGATGTTTTTTGTTTTAGGGCAAGACCTGCATCATTTTTTTCAAATAACAGCTCATGTTGGTGTACACAGTCTTCGGAGGTTGAAACATAGACGCTGTCGAATTCGTTAAAAAGGGTAAAGAAGCCCCATCCAAAGTTGGGGTCGTCTTCACCTTTTCTTTTAGACGTATATCCCGGTATTTTTAACGCCTTTAATTCTTCAGGGCCCATCCCCTTGCCGTTGTCTGTGATGCATATGGCTAGCGCTTCTTGGCTGTCGAGATGTACTTCTACGGCTATTTTATTGGCACCGGCTTCGCGGCAGTTTTTGACAAGCTCAACAATCCAGCTATAGGGGAGGTGTGTTTGTTGGATGGCGCTTTGTATGCGCGAGGCAGCCAGTTGCGAGTTTTTAAGATAGCCTACCACATCGGTATCGTGTTGTAACAAAACACTCGGTGTTTCGATGGTGGGTAACCGGTAATTACGGCTAATAAACTCGTCTTCATCTGATGCGAAGGCTGAATAGAAGAAAGTGCGAGCTCTTGGCATAATGCATCCATTACGCTCAAGCAATTCGATATATTTTTGTGTCAGAGCTATTTTGCCAGCTGCTGTAGGATTTTTTTCATAGCTATCGACGTGCTCTTTCCATTCAAGCGCTAGTTCGATATACTCTTTGATAGGTTTATCATATGTGTCTGTTAACCAGCTTTTACAAGGTTTAGACATCTTTTCAACTAGGGTGGGTAAATGATTTTTAGTGACCGTAAAATTGCCGGCCTTTACCCCCTTTAATCCGCGCATATTAGATAAAAGACTTTTGATCTTGTCATTTAAGTTATGCACCTTCACGATACTATTCCCGAGATCTTGAACAGTATCTGGAGAATAGTTGGAAGAATGGCGTGCGTTATAATATGCGATTGCGTTATCTAAAAAATTGTGCTCCTTAATAGGCACCAAAGAATATTTAGGTATTAGATATGCAAAGGCGATAGATGATTCTATCCATATGAATTTATCTTGAAGGGGTCCTTTAAACCGGTCAACCAGATCGATAATTTTTTCATATAAAATTCGATTAAAATCACCTGAGTAGAAATATTTAATGTTGATCAATACAGTGGCTACTTCATCCCGCTGATGTTGAGGTAGATGTATCAAAAAGGACGTGTCCTTTAATTGATGGACAAAGCCTGTCAAAGCTTGTCTTTCTCCTTCTAAAGAAACATTTGCGATGAGTTGCAAATGATCATCCGTCAATTTTAAGCAGGCTCCGTAAGATAAGGTTTTTTCGATAATATCCTTATTATCAGTGCCTGAAATATCTATGAGTTGTCTCCATCGGAAATAGGCTTCGTGATAATACGAATGAGGGTAGGGGGTTTCACTAAAACCGAATCTCCACGACATAGATTCAAAAAGTCCTTTAGAAGCAAATAGGTTGAAGCGGTCAATTTCGTCGCTATGCGCTTTTAGAAAGTATTTGTAATATTCAAAGAAAGCCTCTAAATTTTCTAGGCTGTATTCGTAGCGTAGAGCATAGCCCAGTTCAATTTTTTTGACCTGCTTGATAAGTGGTAATAGTTCTGGAGATTGGCAAAGGCGATGATACAGATAGCGGATGCTTCTCTTTGTTATGCCAAGGCTGCATTTGACATCTTTCATGAAGGATATGACCTCTTGCATAACAGGCTCAGCATAGGCAGGGTCTTCGGACAACTGTTTTAAGAATAGTTCCCTTTGGCTGGATTTCAAGCACTCACTAGCATCGGTCTTGTCTTGTTGTTCGATAAAGCTTAAAGGAGCAGGCTCAAGCTTGTTTTCCAAAGGGATTTGAGGAGCTTTATGGTTGAGAGCGACAGGGGAGATACCTGAAAATACATTCAATAAGATTTGACCTGGCATGCCTTCATTCTCTAGCCACGAATTAAGTAAGGATAAGTTATAACGAGACTCAATGGGGGTGTCGGAACTATAAAGACGAGAGTCTATAAAATAGTGGGTGTGGTCTCCGATATCGCAATACACAGCCGGAGTAGACATAATGACATCGATGAGATGAAATACTTGTGTTCCGCTCTGGTACAATATGGGTTCTTGTATGGTTTTGAGATATCGAGGATTTAACAGCAGGGTGTTTTTCCTATCCATGGCAGCCAATTCGGGTAGGTCTGGAAGGAGTGAGTAGGGCGATTTTTTTATCTCTAGCCACAGTTCTTCTAGTAAATGGAAGGCGTCTTCTTTGAGGAGGGGGAATAATGCGTTCAGCAGCGACGACTTTTCTCGGTTAGCGATTTGCGAGCTTGATAAGATACGGTGGATAGCTTGCAAGATAGCTTGTTTTAAACGCGTGTCTGTGAAGCTTATCGAAGCCCTATCGTGGGTTAAATTTAATATATTAAAATCTATTACGGTTTTGTCTGGTACTAATCCTGTGATTATTGGCCACTCAAGGATCAATTTCCCTCCTTCGCACAGAGTTATAGATCCGGATCTTGCTTGTGATGGAGGGGTAAAAGAAAGGGAGCCCCATTCAAAGACAAGTTCGTTATGAGAGGAGATGGATGTTTGAATAGGTTCGTGGGTGGAGTTGACAAGGGGTATAGGATCTGTTGTCGTTAGACATGCATGGGGTATATTCTGGCAATATTCAAACGACTGTGGCGGCATTTCAAAAAGATTTAATTTTTTGCCGTTTAGTTTAAGGATAGTATTGCTCACATGTTCGAAGTTCGATCGTATGGACCTTTCGATGGCGTCTTTATGTGATTCTATCAAGGGAGATATGATTTTGAAACAGCTGCCGATTTTTGATGAAGGGGTAAGGTACTGGTACAGGTCTAATTTCACCAGCCCTCCTTCCTCGAAGAATTTCAGTTTTAGTCGCTGGCCTTCGCGGTAGGTGTTCACCGTGATTTTTTTTTCGATTTTGGAGGAGATATCCTTACAGTGAATCTGTACGTTTTTTTCATTTAGGCTGCATGTAAAGACCACTTCATAGCTCTTGCCATCTACATCGTAAGCTATAGGCAAGCGGATTTGATGATTATTTGCTGAAAACTCAGGGAGTGTAGGAGAGGATTTGAGTGTATGATAGAGCAAAAAATAAAATAGCGAGACTCCCCCTTGACCAAAGCGGCCGGTGACGTTGGGTATGCCTCGTTCTAATGAAAATATAGCAGATGGGTTGGAGGAGCGTCCCGGAACAAAAAAATTGACCAAGGTATCAAAACCGATCCCGTCTCCATGATCTTGGACTGTCAACTTGTTGCCTTGAAGTTGTATAAAGATAGGCTCTGATTCTGTTTTAGCACGCACGTGAGCGTCTAAAGAGTTGGATATTAATTCGCGTATGGCATCCGTTTCGGGGCGGGGGAATTGTCTGAAGATCAGGTTGTGGACTAAATGCCGGATATTTTGGAGTTCCTGTTCCGAATAGCTAAGGTCTTGATGAAACAGCTGTTTTATGTCCTGTAAGTTTTTTATGCTTTCTGGAGCCGCGGGCATTAAGTGTGCAATCAGCTGGACGAGTTCGATCTCCTTTCTGCCGGTCAATTCTTTCAAGGAGAGGCGAGGTGTCTGTAGAGGTTTTGTTATTTCTGGGAGGGTGATCTGGAGGTCATTCATGGTTTGCTTTACTTGTTTACAGTGTGCGATTTCATTGCAGTTTTTCGAACAATTTATCCCACATACCGCGAGTGGGCTGTTTTTTCTTCGATTTCTCGATTTTTTGATCTGAATTTGACAAATTTTGAGCCATATTTCATTCAATATTGCCGCAAAATTTGCAAATTCAGCTGAAAAAACGATAAGTTCGAATCAAAAATAGCCGACCCGCGGAATGTGGGATTTATCTGATTTCCGCAAAGTTATACTGTTGGATTCTTAATTTGTCAACAGCAGTTTGCGGAAAATCCTCTTTTACCCAAGGGTGAATGGCCCCTTCGAAGATTCTAAAGAGTGAGTTGCAAATTTTAGGAAAAGGATGGTAGAGGGATTTTAAGAATATACACATTAACCATTCTTATGGCTATTTGGCAAACCGAACATGACGCGGAGATACAGAATTATGCTCCTGATATACCCTCCGCGCCTTTGTGCCTCCGTGCCTCCGCGTTAAATCTCATCAACCCTCGTTAAACTTCAGAGCCCACAGAGAGATAAATAAGTGCAAGTCGGCATTTAATGGATGTCTTTAGGGTTTGTTTCTGGGGCAGCTATTTTTGCCTATGAGTTGATAAAATGCGCACCATCCCATCAATACCTCAACAAAACAAAATAAAGATAAGGCCAGTAAAATCCAGCTCATGCGGTAATACGCTAAGACTAATAGGACTATACCAATCACAAAACGCAAAATGCGTCCGGCTGTATCGATGTTTTGTTTAAACATGCTTGCCTCCATTATTTAATTCAATTTCTCTAGAGGTAATTGCAAAACTCGTAAAAGCGGTCTTTTGGATCTTTTTAGAATATTTCCATAAACATATAAAAAGGTAATACTTAGGCATTTACCGTTTTTATATTTTTTGGATCTATTCTAAAAATCTCTCA
>CAYMKI010000126.1:0-9671 GCA_964390695.1 uncultured bacterium | reverse complement strand
GGTTTGAATGACAGCGCTAAAATTGTGCGCTTCGCGCGCAATTTTAAGTTGTTGCTTCTTAAGCCTTTACTCCGCGTCTTTGCGCCTCCGCGCCCTCTGCGTTGGACTTGAAGCAATAAGGATATCTTACAATTAATTTTCTAATAAAATGGGTAATGACAAGGGCGGTTCCCTGGGCTAATACATTCCAGCCCCTTGGACTGGTGAGAGGGCTGTCAAAAAAGTACAAACTCCATTGTATAAAATCTGCATAGATATTAGTAATGCACCTTAGGAGCAACGATCCTTTGCAATGTGAGCAGCTGATCGTCTATTAATATGCATGTGCTAAATATTACTTTATCGTCTATGCAGCTCGGACCTAAAGAACAACTTATAGACTTTACCTTCGCCCATGACGCGCTCTAATTCCAGAAATCCAAAGAACGGTATGAAAGCTACATACTTCACCAAAGCCCGCGCAAAGATATCATTCATGCTGGCCTGCGTCAACTCCAGGTTCATTTGCTGCAGCGTATGTCCGTGCACCCATCCGCTGACATAATGCTCGACCACCCCAAAGAAAATGACCAAGAGGCTGAAAAGCGAGGCTTTGTACAAGGTGGGCACGATCAGGGGATAGTTGGCAAAGTGATTTTCGCCAAGGTGCAAGATCTGCCCTGTCAGGATGATTTTAGCGATAACTAAAGCTTCTATAATTCCAAAGCTATAATGCAAATAGAGATTGGTAAAGTTAGCGACCACCAGATTGCGATAAAAGATGAAGGAGCAGAAAAACAGTGCTAAATATACAAAATAAACTATGAACTTCTGAAACTCGTGCTTCAACCTTTGCTTCAAATTCCCTTCTGGATGACTCATGCTTTGTACCTCTACTTTTTTTTCTATCTAGCTCACACAAACAACACCATACACAATGCCTAATGATCAGCTCGTTTTAGATGGCTGTGCATAGGCCTGATATAACTTTTGCTGCTCTTGCCTGAGGTGTTTAGCTTTCTCAAAGCTGGACTCAAACTGCGTTTTTAGCTTGCTCAAAGAAGAAATCTCGGCGTCAAGCTGTTTCAGCTGGCGAGATCGCTCCACCGAAGCGATCTTACCTTCGAGGATCGGTTTCTGTTGCTGAAGCCGCATGATCGATCCATTCATAGCCTCTAAAATCCGCTTCTCCAAATCCACGCGGCGTTCTTCATCGGCCTCATGAAAATCGACCTTCAATTCATCTTTAACCAAGCTATAGCGCCCCTGATTCAGAGCGACTAACTCCAGGTATATGGGAAAATCGCTATCACGGCTATCGCTGTTGAGCAAGGCCATGCCCAAACGCTGGTAGAGCTCCTTCTCTGCACTTATCGATCGCGAAAGCTTTGCTAGCTGTTCATCAACCCCCTCTACACGTTTCCATTGCGCTAAGGCGGCAAGTTCGTTCTGGTAGACTTCCAGCTGGTTCTTGGATTGATCTTGCTGACCTTGATACTGCTCATCTCCCTTTGTGCGGGCCTGACGGAACTGCTCATATTTCTGCTTGGCAGTCTCGACCATTGGAGATTCTAAACTTCTAGCTTTTTCCACCTGGACTAAAGAAGAATCAAATGCCTTATACAAGGACTCGTTCAAAGCATCCAGCTGCAGATGTTTCTCACTGAGACTGCGAATGAAGATCACCAATTGCAAGCGCTGCAAGGAGCTGGTGAAATCCCCCCAAGGGGTCATGGCTGTGCCAGGCACGCCGTATTTGATCGACCTTAACAGTCTCAAATCATCTCGCGTTTTCAGCCAGTCCAAATTGATGAGCATGCGCGGCTTGGCGTCTTTCATAAACTCTGCCCGTGTGCCGAGCCCATCCCCTTCGGTCCCATGGCACACGGCACAGTTCATCTCAAAAAATTGCTTGCCGGCTTCTATATTTTCCGGAGTATAGTATTCTTTTTTGATGTAGTAGGCTTGGTGATCAGGCCCAGGCTCTAAAGAGGGCCTGACCTCAAATACTGCTTCGACATATTTATTTACTTCCGAGCCCTGCACATCAGGCTTTGGCGTAGGCATAGGCGCCAAGGAGGCCAGCAAGCCTTCCCCTCGAGGCAAGCTATACATCAATACTGCCGATGCATCCTGCTGCAGAGTCTGGCCTTTGAGCTGACTACCCTCTTTGATCAGCTCCTGAATGACATCTTCAGGGGTATAGTGCCACTTCTGCACATCTTTTGACGACTTGATCACCTCGCCGCCGGGGAGATCCGAGAACAGCCAGTCCACCAGCTGCTTGACCTCCGATTCGCTGAGCACAGGCCTGTCTTGCAAATAAGGTTTATGCTCGCCCACTTCTCCCCAAGGTGGCATAGGCGTACCTTTAACTCCATGCAGGATGGATTGCATGACCCTTTCTTTGGTGAGGTTTCTCAAAAATTCAGGGTTGTTCAAATTTTTAGGGATGGGATATATCCAAGATGCTACTGGGCCATTGCCTTCCTTGTATTCGCCATGGCATTGCGAGCAGTGGATCTGATACGCTTCCGATGGGCTGAAGCCGTTATGCGTCCAGATCTCCCTGACGGCATCGCGGTTGCGCTGACCTAAAACATCAAGCATATGGGTCAAGGCGTAAAACTTGGAATCGTCAAACGGAAATACCGGCATGATGGACCTGGCCACATGCGAACTTGGATTGTGAAAATGCTCCATCAGCCACTCATCGCTGCGGTACACTCCCGACCAATTAGGCCGCGGACCTACGAGCCTGCCCAGACCATACTCCTGTATAAACATCAACAGCACGCGCCGCACGCGTTCCTTCCACTGTTGCAGCTGTTGCAGGATAGCCTGCTTTTTCTCCTGATTCTTCTCTGCATCGGCCAAGCTCAGCAGCTCATGGTTTTTGGCTCTGGCGGCATATTGGAAGGAAGTATAAAAGGATTCGAGAGTTCCGGGAAGGTCACGCTCGATTTCCTCCAATATAGACCCCTGGCGCACATGATCCGCCAGACGCTGGTCTATCTCCTGAGCATGCTCCTGAAGAACCTGCACGAGATGCGAGCCGGCAATTTGCTCGGGAATCAGCCCAGTAAACCACCGACGCTGCTTCTGCAGCTCTTCGATGCTGGGCTTTGCCTGTAATTCCACGCTAAAGCCCACATCGGATTCAAAACCCTTCAGTCGATGGCAGGCTGCGCAGCCTTCTGTGGCAAAGACTTTCATACCGTAGCGCACCTCTTGCACTTGAGATGGAACCAAAGGCTGTTCCCACGGATTTTTTTTGCCGCCTTCCCATTCTTTGATGTTCACCTTGTAGTCGGTGGTGGAGATGCTGCTCTTTTCCCCTACTTGAGCCAGGAGGAAGGTCATCAAGTCCTGCAGCTCGAGGTGGTCCAAATGGTAATTAGGCATGGTGGATGCAGGTACATCCGCCTGAGGCCATACGATGGACTGTTTGATAAACCAAGGATAATTTAGACCTTCACGCGTGAGCTCCGGCCCTACGCCTCCGCGCGAAAACCCGGCTATCTTGTGGCAGGCATAGCAAGCTTGAGACAGGAACAGCTCCTTGCCTCTCTGATAATTCTGTGTAAGCTGTACAAGCTGCGATTCCTTATCTGTCAGGGCTTTAGGCGGCATGCCCGGCATACCCATAGCCACCTGCGCGACTTCCTGCTTGTCCTGATGGCACACCATGCACTTGGCTTGTACTAAGGCACCAGTGAATATGGGTGTCGTCTGAAATATCAATGCCGGCCCGGGCTTGTGGTTAAACTGCAGGGAAAAGGAAGGGTCATTCTCCGGATCTTCTTCAGTGAATTTTGGTTCGGGGCCCTCGAACTCGATTTCGTACTGCTCATCAAACACAGGCCCATGGGCCTTGTCTGTGGTCAGCCCCTGTCCATTGCCATTATGGCAGGAAACACATCCATATTCATTCAGGGGATGGAACTCAAAAGGGCGGGTCTCGCGTCCTATCAAAGGATGCATTTGCAGGACTTTGGTGACATCGTAGACATAATCGCCAACGTGCGCCGTTTTCAAGGCGCGGTATTGCTCGGCCAAAGCCTGGTTGGCAGCAATCTTCGAGGTCTGACCGGCTTTTTGCAGTTTTTCAATGGCAGCAGGATCGGTCAGATCGGCGATGGCCTCGTCCAGTTTCTTCCACACATAGTCTTCGTTGGCTGTTTTGAGCGGATTTCCTTGGGCATCCACCACGGTTTTTCCCTCCGCGTCATGCACCAGCTTCGTGGGCGAAAAATAGGGGATATCTAAGGCTACGTGGCAGCTGATGCATCTTTCGACGCCGGGAGGGCCATTGTCCTTGCGCTCAAACACGACCTGCTTAATACCTTCTACAAATGGCGGAGGAGGCTCATGCGAATAGGTCGAACGGAACTTTTCCAAGGCCACATAGTCATTTTGATAGATCTTATATTCAGGAAACAGCTCCCGTTTAAAAAACACTCCAAATAATGCCGTAGCGGCTATACCTGAAATGATTAAAGCATATTGATAATACCCCTCTGATCGCATAAACTATATTCCCCTTAAAGGAGTCATTGATAATATATCCTCTTAATGCCGCGCATAGGTCTCCGTCCAAGGCCAAATCCACCCCCAGTTCGCCCCTCTGAAAAACGTGCCGATAATGATCAATATCCCTTGCGAGGTCATAAAGAGGGTATATAAGAAAATGGCTAAATACCTGCTGCGGTGGAACCAATAGCCCGAGCCGTGGGGATTCCTGTCCAAATACGGCACCAGCATCAGCCCTACCACCATGCCCACTGGCACCGCAACTCCTCCCCAGAAGGCATTATAGGCAACCATCTCCTGCAAGCCCAAGAAGTACCAGGGTGCTTTGGATGGGTTGGTGGGCTTTGCCGGATTGGCCGGCTCTTCCAACGGAGCATCGATCAATGACAATCCCAGCACCAGCACAGTGGTCAGCATAAAGGCTACCAACTCCGCCCGCAGCAAATGCGGCCAGGTGAATACAAAATTATACGGGCCTTTGTCTACGGTAGGACATGTACCCCTGACCAATTCCATCAGGCCATAAGTGCGGTTTACTCCGGGAGCAAACGACTCTTTAGTGTCGGACCTTTGCACCACACGATAGGGATCGGGACGGAACCTATCGGGCGGCCTGGAAAGTCCCCCGTCTTTGCGTATCCTCCAAAAATGCACGCCTATCAGGGTGCCTGTAAGTAAAGGTAAAAAAGCCACGTGCAGCACATAGAAACGGATCAAAGCGTCCTGTCCTACCTGCGTAGAGGCCAGCAGCATAACCCTATTGACGTTATATTCGAATCCGGGAAGGTTGGGCACATAGCCGGCAATATTCGTGCCCACAGTGATCGCCCAGAAGGCCAGCTGGTCCCAGGGCAGCAGATAGCCGGTAAACGATAGCAATAGGGTCAGAAACATCAGCATCACCCCTATCACCCAGTTAAATTTGCGCGTCCCCTTGTATGAGCCCGTATAAAATACGCGCGACATATGCAAGAACACAAACAATACCATCAGCTGAGCGCTCCAGCGGTGCATATTTCTATACATCATGCCAAAGGGCACGGTATCTTGCAGGTCTTTCATGATGCCATATGCCCGGTCTTCGGCGGGTATGTACCAGAACATCAGCACAATACCCGTAAAGGTCAGCAGCAAAAACAAGCTGGTGGTGATGGCGCCTAGACCCAAAGTATAAAAGGGGTCCAAGGAATGCTTATGGCATTTCACCGGATGGAAATGCAGAAAGAAATTTTTGAAGACAATCTCCGAGCGGTCGACGTCGTTATTCGGATAGCCATGGCGAAAGATGGATTTGACAAAATCATGGGGCAGCTGGGCCAGATGCTGCAGCCATGTCTCTTTGGGTTTTCCCGGAAATACAGCCATACAATACTCCTTGCTATGCGATCAAGGGAAACCAAGCGGCTTCCCAGTCTAACGTGGTCTTATTTTTATCTACGATAATATCTCCGGAAGCAGCTTTCGAACACAGAAAATACACCAACGGCTTGGGTGCTGGCCCCCCGGTATTTTTTCCATGCTGATCATACGTAGAGCCATGGCAAGGGCAGGCATAGCCCGTCTCAACGGCATTCACTGTGCAGCCTAAATGCGTGCATACTGCTGTCTGCACACGCACCTTGCCCGATTGGATTTCGACAAAAATCTTCTGCTGCGGCATAAATATCTTGCCATCGGGTCGCCCCGCCAGCTCTGCAGGCTGTCCGATCGAGAAAAGGGAGGGAGCGATTTTCATGGCATTGGGATAGAGAAACCCCAAAAAGGACACTCCGGTCATGCCAAGGGCTCCGACTACGCAGGCTCCCACGCCCATCAAAGCTAAGAAAGACCTGCGAGACATTCTGGGATCATTTTCATCGGGATCTATGTTCAGGGAATTGCGGTATTTAGGCATTGTTATTCTTCCTCGTTGCGAAACATTTGGTATTTAGTATCTTCCATATCATCAAATTGACCCTTATAAAAATAGTACGTGAAGACCAGCATCCCGGCCAAAGCCAAAGCCACCGAACTGACAATCAGCCACAGCATACTTTATCCTATCCAACGGAACGAATAGTTCATGGCGTCCATAGTCACAGCTTGCGTGGGGCATTTTTCCGCACACAGGCCGCAACGGATGCAGAGGTCTTCGTCTTTCAGCATGGCCGTTCCCATCACCGCCAGCTCTTCTTGCGGCATCTCGGCCGAGTCCACCCCGTAAAAATTGTCCACAGCTCGGCGCAGATCTCCGGTGCCATAGTCCAAATTCAGCTTGCTCACAGGCACTTGCTTGAGACAGTTGCAGGGACAGACATCGACGCATCCATTACACTTGATGCATAGCTTGCCATCGAAGACCGGATTGACATGACACTGCAGGCATCGATTTGACTGCTGATGGGCCTCTTCATCGGTATAGTTGTTTTCCACCATATTCTGGTTATGCACCCGAGCTTCGGCCGGCTGCATGCTAGGCAAAGCCCACTTGGTGCGCAAATAGGTCTTATCCCTCCAGGGCGATAGCTCTGTAAACTCGCCTACAAACTCCTGATAGGGCTGCGTGCCCCTGAGATCGCTGTCAATAGCTCTCGCTGCCTCCTGACCATGGCGGATAGCTGTGATGAACAAGGCCGGTCCAAAGGCGGCGTCGCCGCCAGCATAGATGCCCTTGACGGAAGTCCGACCTGTGCCGCGCTCGGTCTTGATCAGTCCGCGGTCTACGGCCAACTCGCCCTTTTTATCCCAGCCATTAAAAACACTCACATCCATGGATTGCCCAATAGCCAGCGCCAAAGTATCGCAGGGAATCACAAACTCGCTGCCGGGAACAGGCTGCGGAGCAAAGCGGCCGTTGTAGTCGAAGAGCGAAGAAATCTTCTGCACCTTCAAGCCGCAAATGTTGCCCTGCGCATCCCGTTCGACCGCCAAAGGCGTCAAGCGGTTGATGATCTCTATGCCCTCTTCCATGCCGTCTTCGATCTCAAACTCGTCGGCGGTCTGCTCATCCCGCGTTTCCAAACAGACCATAGTGACTTTTTTGGCTTTGTTGCGCACAGAGGTGCGCGCCACGTCAAAGGCCACGTTTCCGCCTCCTATGACGATGACATTCTGCCCGATCTTCCACTGCTCATCCATGCAGCGCACACGCAGATATTCAATGCCTCGGATCACATCCGGAGCATCGGCTCCGGGAATGGGCAAATCGCGCGATTTCCACAAGCCAATGCCGATAAAAACCGCATCGTAGCGGCTTTGCAGCTCCGTCAGGGTGATATCGCGGCCGATTTTCATGTTGTAGTGAATTTTAGCTCCAAGATGCTCGATGGCGGCTATCTCATTGAAAACGAGGGTGTTCTTGAGGCGATAGGTGGGCACGCCATAGGTGAGCATTCCGCCAGGCTTGCGCATCATCTCGTACACATCCACGGCATACCCCAAGCGCAAGAGATCATGCGCCGCGGTCAGTGAGGCTACGCCGGCCCCTATGCAGGCCACCTTCAACCCATTCGGCTGCGGATGGGTGGAACCACGGGCATAACTCATCTCCAAGGATTTGATATGCGCTTCTTTATCCAATCCGAACCACTCATCCAGATACCTCTTCTGGGCGCGGATAGTGAGGGTTTTGTCCACCCGGTCGCGCCGGCAGGAAGCCTCGCAAGGTGCTCCACAGATCATCCCGCAGATAGATGCAAACGGATTGGGACCGCGGGCTATCCTATACCCCTCCATCAGATTTCCCGAATGCAGCGCCAGCATGTAACCACGCGGATCGGTATTGACAGGACATCCATCACGGCAGTCGATCTGCCGCAGATAATAGTCTAAATCGGGAACGACGACATTGTATATGTCTGAATATATTTTCTGTAAGCTCTCTGCAGTTACTTCTTCTTCCGAATCCGACACGTCAGCTCCTCCTTCCCAGGCATAGCGAAACTCTACCAAATCCAGACTTATTTTTTAAATTATAAATTTTACAAACATCACAGCAGAGTGAATTTTACCATCGTCTGATCTGCAACGGTCAAAGTCTATTATAATTCTATTTCCTCGCCCCTGTTTCCTCGCCCCTGTCTTTGCCGATACAAGCTTTGTCCTACAGTTTTTTTGTCACTATTCAGCATTAAATTATTTGCTTTTAGTTTTGATCCTCTCTGTGTTCTCTGTGAGCTCTGTGGTTCAACTAGTTATACACTTTTTACAGTGATGAATAGTTACCACATTTATTATTATAATTATTTTTATTATCAACGTTTATATTAGTAAAAATATAAAAAAACAAAAATAAATAAACAAATTAATAATTTAAATTCTATAATTGTAATAGAGATTTATTTAATAAAAACCTTATTAACTTATAATTTTGGTGTATATATGAATCTTAATCCTACTTTTGAAAATCCCAGGGTGACGTCAAATCCGCAAAATGCCGATGTCAAGGAAATCAAAGTATCTATCCGCTCCGGGCATGAGGTCACTGAATACACCTTCCAGTACAAGGCTGGCCAAGGTATTACCAACGATCAACTCCTGCAACAAATTAAAGACACGAATCATGTATTCCATCAAAGAATCGCTTCCATGATCGACCTGCATAAAGCCATCCAGGAAACCCAAAATTTACATTCTGATATCACCGGAGCCAGTCTATTGCAAAAAAGCAATGGCAAGGTGCGATTAGTGAACCCGTTAGGCAGTACCTCTCCGTCGCAAATTCTTGGAGAAAAAGGTAAGAAACTTACGGAATTTAAAGACATATTAGAGCAACAACCCCCTTCCCCCTCATACAAAAATTTGGCTACGAAAATTGATGCCTATCTCAAACATTATAGACTTGACGGTACCGGTACACTGCAATTGACGGGGGCGATTACCTCCCCGGGTCCTTCCGGTTTGGCTCCTCCCCCCCCCAGTTCAACTAGTCCTAAAAAAACTTCAAAACCACTACCTAAAGCACCAAATCCACCAAAACTACCTTTAAAAAAATTAACTCCTATACCTGTCAGTTCTCCCCCTCCCAGTTCTCCTCCTCTTCCCAGTTCTCCCCCTCCCAGTTCGGCTCCTCCCCCTCCCAGCTTGTCTCCTCTTGCACCTCCTTCTAAAAAACCTCTGCCCCTCCCTACTAAAAAATCAACGTCTAAACCTCAGCCCATCCCTCCTAACAAGTCAACGCC
>CAYMKI010000125.1:0-9724 GCA_964390695.1 uncultured bacterium | reverse complement strand
TTGCATAAGGGACCAAAACATTTTGAAAACCAGAGTTTTATACTAGAAAGGTGAACTACGGAAAGAACTTTCTTAATTTTTGGCCAGGGCATGGGCAAGGAAATGAATTATGCAAGACGTTCAATTAAGGCTAGGACGGGGGTATGTTGGGTTTCAAGGCGATTGTTGATTCGAATTTACCAAAGAAGGGGCATCGCGTTCGGTGAGATACAGTTCAGCAAAGGCACCGATGCCTAGCAATAAAGCCAATCCGTAGATAGACGACCAGACAGGGATATCAAAAGTCAAAAAGAGGATGAGGGTCAATTGCAGGACTGTGGCTATTTTTCCCACCCAGATGGCTCTAAAGCGCAAGCGATCGAGTTTTCCCTGCCATATGAGATAGAGGCCGTAGAGCACGAGCGAAAAGTCGCGTGAGATCAGACAAGCAGCCTCGACAAGGGAAAGGCGTTGTTCACTGATGTACACAATTAATACAAAGAAGACGAAAAACTTATCCGTGATAGGATCAAGGATAGTGCCCAAGCGATTGGTCATTTTGTACCGTCGGGCAATAAATCCGTCCAATCCATCGGTGATTAAGGCTAAGATAATAGCTATAGCACGATGCATGGGGCTATGCTGAAGAAATACAAAGGCCAGCGGCAGGCGCATCAGCGATAAAAGATTGGGCAAAGTAAACATGATAGAGTATGGTCTCTTAAATTATTCAAGCCTTAGCCAAACAGCACAAGCAGATGAAAGACTCAATGTTGTCAAAGTCGAGTGCAGAGGTTTGTTCTGTCTTTGAGGCAATTGCGAAATCATGCATAGATTATTAGGTCTACAGCAAGATGAGAAAAGCTCTTAAAATACAATTTCCTCGTTAAATCAATGAAATTCTTCGGTTTTTGCGCTTGGCACCTACATACTATGAAGTATAATCTAAGATGATAAAATTTACAATCGATTAATATAAAGCGATAAGCTGAAGATGTGGAATGTCTGAGTTATATCCTAAAATCATATAATTAGGCCTTGGAACTATCCAAGGCGCATAAACTGACTATATAATATACAACCGCTATTGGATTTTAGCGCTTTTTGCAATCTTTGGAATACAACTCTTCCGGAGCTAATCCTTTGGCTAATTCCAGAGGTTCTTCTTTGATGAGTTCCAGCTTATCTAAACAGCGTGTGTTCAGTTGATAGTAGCTCAACCGGCCTCCTTTAAAGACCGCATATGATATATCGTTGGGGCTTGGATAGTTGTATTTGCAATCTCCGATAAAATGGATGCGTATCTCTATTTTGTCTGAAGTCAAGGCACAGTGAGGTAAATAGGGTTTAAGATATGTATTGCTGTTTAATGTCGTTAATAATGTCTCCATCAAACCTAGGAGTAAATTGCGGCTGCCGGCCAGATTGTAAGAAGAGGTAGTCTCAAATTGCAGTCCTATATAATCAATCTTTTCGCCAAAACAGCCTGTTTTATTCACCAAGCGTAGGTTGTTCTGAGCCTCTAAAATCTCGATATATTCCGTGATTACACAGTTCAGTCTATTCTTATAGGGGCCATTGGCTCCATTGGATTCAAAGTCGACAAGATTATGTGTGAGCAATAAGTAGGGCAAAGCAATGAATATACCTAGCATGATGTGTCTCTCCTTCATTCAGAATGGTCGGTCTTCAGTACAGCAATTCCCGCTAAATCCTCTGTTATCCGTGGGCGCATTGCCCCTTCGGGGCAGCCATTTCCCTGGGCTACCCTCTTCGCCCCATTTTGGGGCTCGTAATTTTTTTAGCAGGAACTGCTGGTCTTCAGTATATTCAGTTTGACAATTTTTAAGATAAACTTTATTTTAACTTTCAGAATCTTACAGCTTTGGTCCTTCTTATGAAAATTTCAAAAATTATGAATCTCTGCGTTACCGTTCTTTTAACTAGCCTAGCTTATTTCCAGGGCCTATTTGCACAAGCTGTTACACTATCTGACCATCATAAATCTCCATTAGCAGAGGTGTTTGAAAAATACTATATAGATCCATCTAATCTGATCTACATGCCAGATGGATTGTATTACTGTGAAGAAGATGACAGCATGACCAAGGTAGGCACATTGCTGCATGATTGCCACGGAACCTATGTACTGAAAGTGCAATATCAGTGCCCCTTATGCGGGCGGGTATACACCACAAAAGAGCCCGACGACGAACATGGGTGTCCATTGTTCATGTACAAAGTTCACCCCAAAATATGGGCAAAGTAATAGATACATCTCATCTATACACATCGTGAAAGAAAACTTGTGTATCGTCTCGGTTAATCCATCAGAATTCGAAAAGAATCTGGAAAATAATTGATAATATCAGAGGCCGTCATGCAATAAGAAGTGAGATCTTTGGCGGCGAATTCTCCGGCGACGCCATGCAAGAAAACACCTAAAGAGGCTGCTTCAAATGGGATTGAACCCTGCGCTAGCAGGCCGGCCAACAATCCCGTCAATACATCCCCACTGCCAGCGGTAGCCATACCCGGATCGCCGGTAGGATTGACTCTGACAATTTCGTCGGGATGAAAGATAAAGGTAGGAGCTCCCTTGAAGATAAGGGTAACTTTTTTTATATTAGCGAAGTCTTGACAAGCTTTTAATAAGGAAAAGTCTAAATCGCAGGGTGAAGGGATTTTCAACAAACGCAGCAGTTCGCCTTTATGCGGGGTTAGGATGGAGTGCTTAGGAAAAGGAATATCGAGTTCTGCTAACAATGTCAAAGCATCTGCATCGATCACGCAGGGTTTTTCCAAGCGAGGCAGCAAGTATTGCAGGAGCTTCTGAGTGTGTGCGCTGCGGCCCAAGCCTGGACCGATAAAGGTCGCGGAGGCTTTATTCAAATGTTCTAATAAAAAGGTTTCATTTTCAGAACTTTCATAGGGCACTTTTATGAGCTCAGCGGGACTGGATGATAATTCTGACTCCATGCCTTTAGGATGAAGCAGACGGACAATGCCGGCCCCGCCCTGCAAAGCTGACATGGAGGATAAGACCGGCGCTCCTGGCATTCCTGGAGATCCTCCTAAGCCTACAACTAGTCCTCGTTCATATTTATGCCTGTTGCGGATGATATGGGGCAAGGAAGGTTTAACCAGTTCTTTGGTCAACATATTCATGCAGGGATCAGCATTTTCGATGTACTCTTTTCCCAAGCCAAAATCCACATAACGCAGTTTTCCGACATGATTCCAGCCTTGATCCAGGAAAAATCCAGCTTTTGGCAGTCCTAGAAAAGCTGTTTCAACTGCCTGGATGGTATTGTGTGTAGCCTCTCCAGTCTCTCCATTTAGTCCGGAGGGTATATCGACAGCGATAATCGGCCGTTTTGATTGATTAGCAGCCTGTATGATCGACGCATACGGTTCTTGTACTGGACCTTGAAAGCCTGTGCCGAAAATGCCATCCAGGAGGATGCAATTACTGGGAAAGAGGAGATTTTCGATGTTTTCAAAAGGCAGCAGATGGCCTCCTTCGTCTAGGAAGCGGTGATAGTTAAATTGGCACAATGGGGAACAGCTTTCTATCGGGGCAATTTGGAGAGCATATACTTGACAATCCAGGTGCAGCAAATGGATACCGGCCACATAGGTATCACCGGCATTGTTGCCTTTGCCGCAGAGCAGAACCACCTGTTTATCATGATCGTGTCTTTCGATATAATCATGGGCTACCAGCGCCACGCCGCTACCGGCCTCTTCCATGAAATCCGAGTCCGAAGCCCCATCGCGGTACGCCATGGATTCCATTGCGGCCATTTGTTTAGGAAATACGACTTTCATTGTTGTTCTTCTTTTACAGGTCTTTGCATCAGCAGTTTAACGGCTTCTTTGGGTTTTAAGCCCTCATATATGATCTTATACACGTTTTCGGTGATCGGCATAGGGATATGGAGATGTTTGCTAAGCTGCAACGCCGAAACACAGGTATAGGCTCCTTCAACGACGGTTTTGATTTCCGCTTCAGATTCTGCAGGGCTTAAGCCTTTAGCTAAGAATAGCCCGAATCTAAAATTACGGCTGATCGTTGAGCTGCAAGTCATGCATAAGTCGCCCATGCCGGAAAGGCCATTGAGCGTCTCGCTTCTGCATCCTCTTGCCGTGGCCAGCTTGCGGATTTCATGCAAGCCTCTAGTGATCAATGCCGCTTTGGCACTGGAACCTAAGGCTAAGCCTTCAGAGATGCCGCAGGCTATGGCTATGATATTTTTGAGTGCTCCGCCGAAGGCTACGCCTTGGATATCTGGATTTGGATAAACTCTGAAAGAATCCGTGGTAAAAGTATCGCAGATCATCATCATGATATCGGGATCATAGGCGGAAGCTACCACAGAAGTGGGAAGTCCGAGAATGACCTCCTCGGCATAACCCGGGCCGCTGACAATGCCGATGAGCTCTCTATTTTTCTCTCCTAGAATTTCTAAAGCGACATCCGGAAGGATTAAGCCTGAATTTTGTTCGATTCCTTTGGAGGTGATCACTAGGGGGCAGGGTGGATGTTTGAGCTGTTTTAGTTTTTCGAGCACGGGTCGCAAGCCTGCAGAAGTAACGGATTCAACTATCACATCTGCATGATTCGTGGCTTCTTCCAAATCCGTGGTGACCGTGACATGTCCGGGCAAATGCGTTTGAGGAAGAAAGGGGTGTTTTTGCGATTTGTTTAAAACTTCAGCCAGTTCCGGCTTGGTGGTCCAGCTGATCACTTGAAATCCCTTGGAAGCTAATATTTTGGCTAAGCAAAAACCCCAGCATCCTGCGCCTAGATATCCTATTTTCATTAGAACTCTCTTCTATAGGTTGTAAGAACTTCAATTTAAACGAAAATGAGATTAAGGGCAATCATCTCCACGGGCAAGTTCTCTTAGCGTGCTAAAGAACTATTCACCACTTCTCCAAAATTGCCCAGCAAACATGGGGTAGGAAAATTGAGTCAGATTTTTTTTATTGTATTTTAATCTTTGTATTAATTATAGTCGTGATCATTTAGAAATAAATACAACATAATAAAAAACATTATTACAACTACAATCCATCCCCGTTGTAAAAATGATTTTATATTTTAAAGTACTAATATCGATATATACAAGGAGAAAAACATGTCATTCTATTCAGTACAAAAAAAAAATCATCCCCAGTCATCGAGCTCTTCCTCTGCATTGTCAGAACCATGCAATTTTTCAAATCCACTCTCTACATCAACAGTGCATTTCAATGAAATAGTAAATTGGAACGAACTCGTGTGCCCTCTTAGCAAAGCTCTGATGCAGGAACCGCGCATGTTGTTGCCTTGTCAGCATGCTTTCGATAGACATCACATCACTGCATGGTATAGAGACAAAGGTAAAGTATGCCCGACGTGTACTCAACCTTTTGAAAACATGGCGATAGATCCTTTGCGAAAACAGATGATCGACGGCATTAATGCCATAATGGAGAGGATGAAGCAACAAAATTTAAGCGCAGATGAATTATGGGCGCGTTTACCTGAAGGGGAAGTAAAAGATCATGTGCGCTTTGGAATCGAATCGTACAGAGAAGGCAACTTAGATTTAGGCATTGATATTATCACCGAGGCTTGTATCAATAGTTTTGAGCTGGAGGAACACCTGCAACTAATTCTTAATAAGCTAAATCAAGAGCAATCGATAAAAGATCATGTTAAAGCGGCAGAGTTCAATTCATTAAGCCACACCTCTTCTACCTCTACCACGACTTCCACTGTTCGCCCTGAAGCATCAACTGCACAAAATGTAAGGCAAAAGGGCTCTTCTGAAAAGCAAACCCCTACAGTAAACACAAGGCCTGACCTATTGGCTGTTCTTCACAATTCAGCGCAGACATATGTTGCCCAGAAACCCATGATTGCCTCTAAAAATACCGAGGGCATGCCTCTGTCTTCTAAAGGAGAATCTGTGGCACTGGTGCTGGCAGATCCCACGAAACAAAAGCCTCGTTCTCAGCCTCTATCCAAGCCAGCAGCACCGCGTAGTGCACTTCAGGAATCAGAAAAGAAGACCGACCACAATAACTCGAAACCCAGCTCATCGGCAATACTCGCGTCAGAAAACAAGAAAAAACGCCCTTTAGAAGATTCTCAAGCACCAGCGTCAAAATTACAAAAAACTGAGGCCGCAAAGGATGTTTCCAAGGCTAAAACGGGAACGACAGCATCTAAAAACCCGCAAATCGGTTCAACTCCAATTCGAAGTAACAGCCAAACGAAACCAAACTCGGCCCCACCCAAGAATGATAAACCCAAGCAGGATGGAAAATCCTTGCAAAAAAGTGTCCAAACAGCCGCTTCTTCGCTAACAGCATCCCAAGCTACAGAATCTATGGCAACCAAGGAAACAATGAAGCAGGATTTGAAGAAACTCTCAAATATTAAACAGCTAACGCAAGCCATTAAAAATAAAGAAAAAATTGAAGATATTATAAGCATGATAGACAAAAACAATGCTAACGGCGGTGATGAACAAGGAAATAGACCTTTGCATTTGGCTGTTAGACATTTTAAGAAATTGACCGCTTTGATCGATAAATTAATCGCTAATGGAGCAGATATCAATCAAGCGAATCTCCAAGGAGATACGCCTCTGCATATTATAGCTGCAACGAGTAAAACATCCACTGCAAAAAAATTGTGTAAACTCGGGGCAAATAAAGCCATCAAGAACAAGACCGGAAAGACTCCTTTTGATCTCGCCAAGGATACTAAGATGCAAGAGATATTGAAATTTTAAGTCGAGATTCCTAACAACATCTAAAATTTAATATATAAGGAAATACCATGTTTTCAATCACTAAATCCTCAGATAGCAGCACATCAACGCCGGTGTCATCTTTCCCTAACTCCTCGTCTTATTCTCCATCATCCTCAGCAACCCTGCCATCTATCTACTCTTCTAAGAGCTTGCAGGGAATTGATTTTTTTCAAATCGTGCCTGAAGAGCATTTGCGTTGCGCCAGAAGCAAAGCGATTTTAAAAAAACCTATGATGCTATCTTGTGGAGATGTATTTGAGGAAGATAGCCTATCGGATTGGGAAAAATACAACAAAAAAGTTTGCCCCAAATGCTTTAAACCATATACAAATAAAGTAGAATATTTATTTGCCAAAACCGTCCTTAAAAGAATTCAAGATAAAACATCAATCGATCCAATCTTGCAAAATTCATTAGAAGATTTGTGCAAAATATTTCCCGACATACCGGAAAAAGAGCAAATTAAATGTGGTATAGACCTATTTCACCAAGGGCAAATCCCTGAAGCCATAGCTTGCGTCTCTTCAGTTATGCTCAATGTAATTAACGTCGAGCACGCCAAATTGATTGCTGCCATATTAAAAAATATATCTAGTTCTGCAATCAGCCCAAAAAAAACTCTACAACCTGAAAAAGCGAATAGCACTCCATCTACTCAACAGATTCAAGATCGGCCAGCCGCTATGAAAGATGATGAGAAGTCCAGTAGTGAAGAGGCTGCATCTCCAGTTCAAGGTCAAAAACGTCCCCTGAATGGAGGTGCTGAGTCTGTTAGTAAACGCCCCAAGATGACTCTAAAAGTGCCTAAACCTTTATCTGCGCCGCCTACTATAACACTACTCGCAGAGAATCCGCAGCCTATAGTGATGCAAGCCGAGATTGTGGAAGAGCTGACACTAGAAGCGCAACCATTAGTCGAAGACTCTAAGCTTATTAAGATGATGAAAAACAGCACTAAGGGATCAGAAGTGGTGAATGCTATAAATAAAAATAATGCCAATGATTGTGATCGGGAGGGTAACACCCCTTTGCATTTGCTTCCTATGTATTATACACACACAACTAAATTATGGGAAAAGTTAATCAAGTGCAAAGCGGATATCAACAAGCAAAACCTCGAAGGTAATACTCCCTTGCATATAGCGGCAATTAAAAATAAATTAACGCTGATCAAAGATCTAAGATTCAAGGGCGTGGATACAACCATCAAGAACAATAAAGGCTTGCTGGCTAAAGATATGACAGACAATAAAGATATCAAAAGTTGGATAGAGAGGGATATGTCAGCTGAATAAGCTGACCCCTCACCTTTCTTGCAAACGAACCCTAAGTGCAGCGACAAGATGCTGCTGCAATTCCTGCTTTGCAGCATGCAAATCGACTGTAGATACATCATGGCCCAATAACGGCCAGCTATGTGCATGCATGAACGGAATGACATCATGTGGATGCAAGAGAATTTCACTTAAAAAATCGGGTGTAGGCAAGCAGAGGCTTATAGTTCCCTGATGCAGCAAGCCATATTTGGTCCTGCGCTGCGCGCCTCCGCCAACTTTGCGCCCTTGATAGAGCACATCGTATTTTGTGGGCTTGGCCATGCAAAATTGAGCTGCACACGGGGATATCCCCGGCTTTTCGTCTTGAAGTAAATCCAGGTGTGGCGCTCCACCCAAAAACTGTTTGATGGCATCTACAACGGCAGAATTAATGAAGGCATAATTATCGAGGGTATTTAAGGAATAGCCGCGATGTTGGGCGGGAATTAAGACTGCATAAGCCAAATCGCAGTGATGAAATATGATACCTCCGCCTGTAGGTCTTCGGGCTATGTCGACGCTTCGGTGCTCTAGGACTTCCGGACGGAAATAGTCGGCAGGATCGATGAAATATCCATAGGTAGCCGAAGGGGATGACCATGAATAGAAATGCAGGCGCACTTTCGGCTCGTCAGCCAAACTCTCCAAAAGCGCCGTATCCGCATGCATATTCTCTGCGGCTGAACAGGGAGAGGTGACCAAGACCTCGAAAGGAATACGGCCGCTGAGTGGAATCATCTCATCAAAACGGGGTGCGTTCTTTCTTTTAGTTTATCACCGAAAGTATATTCCAGGGATTTCAGATAGTGTACATGCGGGTCTTGTTCACCTAAAATATACACGGCCGATTCATTGATATAGGCAATCAGCAAATACAAGGCATCAGGGCTGAAGCTTAACTCCTGAAAAGGGATGGGGTATTTGGGATGGATAAAGATGCCATTTCCCTGGCTTAGGGGAAATGCTTTGTGTGCTGGTTGCTCAGAGGTTGAATCGGGGCTTTTAATGCATAAAATAAGGCCGCAGAGGACATCTTGAATAGAGCTGATTTGGGCTAGCGTTTTAGGCACCTCTGTAAAGCGCACATAAGCGGAATCTGTGGGATGGCGCGAGGGAGGAGGCAAGCCGGGAAAGAGTTGGTCATATCCTAGACGCAAGGTCTTTTTCTGGATCAGCTGGGATGCGATTTCCGCCCATATTCTTTTGGATACCATTTTACGCAGGTAGGGACTGTGTCTCGAGAGGTCATGGCCTAGCAAGAATTGGTTGTCGGCACTAAGGGGGGTGCGTTTTTTTGGGAGCCGTGCAGATTGCCAAAGAGCATCCTCCAGGTGGATTTGCATCTCCTTCAGTTCATTATCTGCAAGTAAAGAATTGAATTCTATGTAGTGATTTTTTTCAAAAAAATCTAAGTGATTAGTATCTAGCGCAAATTTCATTATCCACCAAGATGGGTTGAACTCGACTTGGCTATATTTTTGAATGAGAATGCTGGGAAAGGCAAAATCCGGCGTAATGAATTTCACAGGAAGGGTATTTTTTACCCTTCCGAAGAAATTCATATAGCCGGATGAAGCCTCTCTCTGCAGAGGAGTTCAAAAATGTTGCAAAGTCGAG
>CAYMKI010000124.1:0-9977 GCA_964390695.1 uncultured bacterium | reverse complement strand
TGGCTGCATGGTGCAAAGGCGTTAATTTCTGCTTACAGATAGCATTTGGATCGGCCCCTTTCTTCAATAAAGCACTGACAACATCTTTCATATCGTTATCCACCGCTAAATGCAGTGGGGTCACACCGTTTTTATTTATAACATGGATATTGACATTTGGCACTTTCAATATCTCCTCAACGATAGCTTCATTGCCCTGTAATATTTGAGTTATCAAAGGGGTATTTGCCTTGGATGTATGCCTATTGACATCGGCTCCATGCTTTAACAATAGTTTACACACCGGCAGCCATTCATCTGAAAGCACTTCATCCAAAGGAGTGATATGAAACGGTGTTTTGGCATTAGGATCAGCCCCGTGGTTCAATAAATAGCTTACTGTATTCGCGTTTCTGTGGTTGACAGCCAGGTGAAGCGGAGTTTTGCCATTTTTTGTTTTGAGATTAAGATTTGGACATTTATTCAACAGAGCGATGCCCAACTGTTCATATTTGGACATGGCTGCAAAATGATAGGCAGTCTCTCCTTTCTCATTAGGACAAAGAGGATCAAAACCTTTAGATAAAATTTCTTCTACGGCTACTTCGTGTCCATAGGTAATGGCTGCATGCAATGGGAATACATCTTTCATAGCCAACTCCTCCAAGCAGGTGTGCTTTACCAGAAGTTTAATGATATTGGCTTCCTCTTGTGATCTAGGCAGCCCCCCATCTTCCCTTTCACTTTCTTTTAATAGCGCTTCCAAGGGGGATAGTGCATCATTTGTCACATAAGTAGGATTAACACCTCGTTCGAGTAGCTCTTGGATGACCTTAAAGTTTTTATAATTACAAGCTAAATTCAATAAAATCTCGCCTGACTTAATTTCACAACCTTCTTTGAAAATATCTTTTAGATAAGATACAGCTAAGCCGGTATCCTTGTGGATTAATGCTCTTTCGTATCCATGCATTTTTAATGTAACGTATAATTCTTTGAATTCATCATCAGATAAATATTTCTTAAACTCTTCCTTCTCTAATTTCTGCAAGATTATAGAAGCATATTTGGACTTTAGTCGCTTGGGGGCTCTCCGAATAATAGCTTTGATAACCTGTTTAAGATCAATGCCGTCTTTTACCGGCTGAATATCTTTGCGGCTGTGATAGGGGTGGTCAAGGTAGGCATGGAGCAAACGGAAACGGTCATCTACGGACCACTGTTTAAATAATGATTTTCCGTGGGTCATAGCGACCTCCATAGGCAAGCCTTGCTTCAATGCCATTGCCACAAAACAAGCATAGATACCCATTTTTTCAGATAACCACACACAATTCCCTGTTTGTTGGGGCGAAGCCGATAGGGTATGCAGGTGTTTGATCTTAGCATGCGTTAATATTCCCTCTTTAACGAAGTGCTCAGTTCGCTTGGATCTTTCTAAACATATCTGCAAACACTCTTTGCGCACATAGACATCTTCCAGCCGATATATAGCCACACCGCTGGTCTTTAGTGTACTGCCGCCGCCGCGATTGCAGATAAAGAGATAATCCTCGTAAAGCAAAGCATTCACGGCATGTCCCTCGTCGTCGCCGCCTGTCCAACCCGTAAAAATCTTGAGGATCTTTTTTTCATCCAGCCACTGTAAACATTTATCCAAGCTGAATTGCGGCTGAGGGGTCACGAAGATGCAATCATTGTTTAGCCGATTGTTCTCCAAAAATGCAGCGAAAGAATCTTGCATGTGCTTCAAAACGTTGGGATAAGCCGCTACCTGCATATCTTTAACCTTTCCTAAAGCGTTGACTTTAACCCCCAACATATTGAATAACAACCTCTGGATTCTCCATAGATCATGAAAGCCTGTAGGATCTTGCAACAACTTAACCCATATAGGTTCAAACTCCGGGGCTACGCTCTGCGGCACACATAATTGCAAATATTGGGCAATTTCATAGGTGCTTAATCCGAATTTATCTACGTGATGCAAGCATGGGTTTAAAGCTAACAATGCTTTCATGATCTCTAGCCGGGGAATAACGTAATCGAAATGAAAACCCATCAAGGAGAAATGATAATCCCGCAAAACATAGTGGAGCAATTCTCGCTTTTTTTTTTCGAGACTTAGGTCCATGTCGCCCGAGCTTTTCTGATCGATCAGAGCGCTTACTGTTGGCTGCAGATAAAGACTAAGCACTCTATTGAATGCCGTTACGTCTGCAAGTTGCACAAAGGCTTTGACAACATTAAAGGTGATAGCTTTGGGATATTCCAGCAATAATTCCAGGACCTTAGAATCTTGAGGATAATAGTATCTAGCCATAGCATAAACTAAGGAATCTTCAACATCGGCCTGCTCTGTAGCACGTAATAATTCTTCGCCGTCACGGCCGAAATAAAAGGGATGACTGAAAAAACTCTTTCTTAATTCTTCTTTTAAATATGTTTGCAAAGACATAGGCAAAGGCTGGGATAAGGAAGCTCCTTTTTCTATGAGCATCCTTGCCGCATCGTAATTTCTTTCGTTTAAGGCATGCCATAGTAATGTCTCATAGGGAGTCCCTGATATAGAAACTTCCATATCTTCCCTAAAGCACTTCAACAGCGTTCGAAGGTAATCCCCTTGTTTCAAAGAGATCGCTCGAACTAATTCCGGCAAAAAATCGATCCTTTGTGATTCATATAACCAATCCAGAATGTCCATCCAGGCATTTTCATGGCAGAGTCGAACTAAATTCCACTCTTCACCGTTCTCCGCCTTCCACGACCATGATGCTAAATCCAACAAAGATGATTTCAAAAAATTTAAGACTTGAATCTGATCCTTTTTTGCGATTAGCTCATTCAAATTCAGAGGTTTGGACAAACCCACGAACTGAACAGCATCATTTAAGCCTAGATTATGAATTGCATATGACAAAACGACACCATTACATTAAATAATGATAAACTATAAAAAATAAATATTATTAAAAATATAATATTTAAAATCATAATTATATGCAACAACAAAAAAAAGATTGAATTTTTAACAACAATTCATTTACAATAAATTATTATTTACCACCCCAGAAAGACATAATATATTAAACCACAGAACCAGAGAGAACACAGCGGGACAAAACCTGGTTTAATATCTTATGTTGTATGAAGGCAGGTGAATAATGACCAAATATAAAAATTATCAACAACAATCAAATGTCTATTTAACATGAATGCAAATTCTAATTTAATTAATTACAATAACCTAATCACAATCTCAAAACAATTAACAAATCCACGTAATTACTACGATGCTCCGATTGTGTTGTTTAAGTATTTACCTCCTAAGCAGGTTGCAGCGACTGCCGCCGCCCTGTCTTGCTACGTTGCGCTATATATGCTAAAACCAGAGACTCTTTTAGGTCATGTCGCTGTTATCGGTGGATCATCGGTACTTTCTTGGATGGCTGCAGAAACAGCTCATTCGTTTGCTTGCAAAGCGTTTGATAAGAGGGTGGCTGATTTGCCAAAACAAGAAATAAATCAGCAAGAAAAAAGCGAAATTAGTAACATGCTAGATAACCTAGGCATATAACCCGCCTAAGTTTCCTCTTTTTTGCGAGGTGAAACATACATTTTCATATCTTTCACAGGCCTTAAAGTGAAGGCATCGACGAGTTCGGGCAAAGGGTCTTTAACCTCAAGAACCATCTGACTGAGGATAACCTCCAACAGCGTGAGAATTTCCTGTTTAGCCAGTTTCTCTCCTACACAACGATGAGCCCCGTTTCCAAAATGCGGTATTTCCGTGACCCGCTCCAAGTTTTGCCGTTCGCAATCAAATACGTCGGGATTTTCCCAGTGGGGTAAGTTGTGGCCGGCAAGATTTGGCACACACGCGAGCAGATCGCCTTTACGAATAAAATGCTGACGGGATTGAGGGGCGCTAGAGTCTTTCTCTTGTGTGTCATAATACAAAATCAAGTCCTCACCTACCTCACGAAGAGCACCGCCTGGAGAATACATACGCAGGGTTTCCAGATAAGCCTTTCTGATTTCTTCCTTCTGCTGAACATGCCGGGTCTGCATAGTGGGATTTCGTGCATATTCATAAATAGCAAACGCCAACAGGTAGCCGGTAGTTTCTTGGCCTGCAATCAACATGCCTCTAACAAAGTCTAATATTTCATCGTCTGTAAATTCATTTTTAGATAGATGGGAGCATAGGCTGTTTTCATTATTGACAGTATGGGCCGCTATAGATTCAGCTAGGCTGTTAAGCTCTTTAGAAGAGATGAAATACGTCCAAAGGGTCCTGGAAAACTCCTTTCTATCCGTAAAAATATTCATTCCTTTCTGTAACCAACTGGGCTTGCCTTGCTGTTCCAGCTCTTCGTGGGTTTTGACTTGATGCGGCATTGGCGCAAACAAATTTTTCCAATAATTCACATTGAACTCGATATCTTCTTCAGAACATTTTTCATAACCCAACACGACCTTTATCAGGCATTCAGCCACCAGGCGATGCGCCTCTTCAAATAAATTCACTTCGCCCTTCTGTAAGAGTTTAGCAATCCATGGGTCGGCTATCGCTTTCCAAGCTTCTTGATAGGAAGAAATCCTTGCGCTCGATGTTAAGAATGCCAGCAAAGCCGTGCGATATTTTTCACTTTCCCCTTCATACGTTGTCCCCAAATTGCGTTCTCCAACCAAAGAGGCAAAGCGCTTCTTCACGGTTCCATCAGTATAAGGACAGCGGCCTTCTACTGTTTTTTCTTTAGGGCCATAGCGATGAAACATCATGAACAATTTCTGCGCATCCGGATGGCTGACAACGTGAATTTTGCGTTCCCAGTCAGGAAGCTCCCTAACCTCGCATATAGGCACAGGCAAGGCCAGATACTCTTGCCGCAGTATCGATATATGATATACTTTATTCTGCTGATCATCTGTGAGTGGATATTGCTTTAAAATAAACGCACCTTGCTGTCCCAAAGTCTGTCCTACATCCATAGCCTTTCCTTATTAATTTATGTCTCAGCTTAGGCTTCAGCTCAACCTGAGTATTTTAAAAAGAGACTATACACAGAGCTTTTAGGGCAAGTCAAGAATTTATTTACATGCACCTCTTTTGTCTTTGCGGGAAAGGGCAAAATGAGTATGCTTTTGGCATGACACAGCACCATCCCCCTATTCTATCAGTCAAAAATTTAACTACCAGACTCCAAATGGGAGATCATGCCTTTGCGGTGGTAGAAGACATCTCCTTTGACCTTTGTCTGGGCAAAACCCTGGCTTTAGTGGGAGAGTCGGGCTGTGGCAAAACACTTACAGCACTGTCTATCATGGGCATTTTACCTTCTCCCCCAGCTCTTCCACCTGAAGGTGAAGTCCTCTATCAAGGGCGCAATCTTTTAAAGCTTCCTGATAAGCAGATGCGCCCCTTACGCGGCGGAAAAATAGCTATGGTTTTCCAAGACCCCAGCAGCGCATTGAATCCGGTCTACACCATCGGCTCCCAAATGGTAGAAACAGCTGAGCTTCATCTCAAAATCTATGGACAGCAAGCCTTTGAAGCCGCAGCCAAAGCCCTGCAGGATGTCGGCATTGCATCAGCGGAAAACCTACTGCATGCATACCCTCATCAACTTTCAGGGGGAATGAAGCAAAGGGTCATGATTGCTATGGCCCTGATGTGCGAACCTGACATTCTCATCGCGGATGAGCCCACTACAGCTTTAGACGTGACGATCCAAGCCCAAGTGCTGGATTTGATACGACACCTGCAAGCTAAAAAAGGCATGGCAGTGTTGCTGATCACCCATGACATGGGAGTCGTGGCGGAACTGGCACACGAAGTAATCGTCATGTACGCAGCGCAAGCGGTGGAAAGAGCTTCTGTGCTGGACCTTTACGACCAACCTTCACACCCATACACTCAAGGTTTATTGAATTCGCGGCCCCATCAAGCCTCCAAAAAAGGCCTTTTAAATGCGATTAAAGGATCGGTGCCTTCTATCAGCCATTTTCCAGGCGGATGCCGTTTTCATCCACGCTGCCCATATGCCATGTCCAAGTGCAAACAAGGCGCTGTGCCAAATTTTGAGATTGCACCGCAGGATAGAGATGCCCACCTCGCCAAATGCTGGCTGCATGACAACAGCGAAGAAAGCCAACAGCTCCTGCAATTCTATCAAGGACAAATGCCGTGTTATTGAAAGTCGAAGGTTTAAAAAAATATTTCCCCGTAACCGCTGGACTATTCCGGCGGCAAGTAGCTGCCGTTAAAGCCGTAGACGACGTATCGTTTTATCTGAATGAAGGAGAAGTACTGGGCATCGTAGGCGAATCAGGCTCGGGTAAAAGCACCATCGGCAGAGCAGCTATCCGCCTGATTGAACCTACCGAAGGCTCCATCCAATTGTTAAATAAAGACTTGCTCACCCTAAATCCTTCGGAACTGCGCTCTATTCGCAGACATTTTCAAATGATCTTCCAGGACCCCTACGCTTCGCTCAATCCACGCAAAACCGTAGGCGAAACCATTGGTGAACCGCTAAGATACCATAAAATGGTCCAAAGCAAAGCCCAACAAGAAGGGGTTGTCAAAGAAGTACTGGAAAGGGTGGGACTATCCTCTCAATACATGCACCGCTATCCCCACCAGTTTTCAGGAGGGCAGCAGCAGCGAATTTGCATAGGACGCGCTATCGCCTTACAACCCAAGCTAATAGTTTGTGACGAAGCCTTGTCTGCCTTAGACGTGTCCGTACAAGCTCAAATCATGAATTTGCTGATTGATCTACAAAAAAATTTGGGGCTTAGCTACTTATTTATCTCTCACGATCTCTCAGCTATCCGACATGTCAGCGATCGTGTATTAGTGGTATATCTTGGTAAAATCATGGAAACGGGTCCTACGGAAGCCGTCTTCAATAACCCGAAACACCCCTATACGCAAGCTCTACTCTCCGCCATCCCCAAAAAACACCCTCTAGAAAAAAAAGAGCGTATATTGCTCAAAGGAGAAATCCCCTCTGCTTTAAATCCCCCTAGCGGATGCCCCTTTAGAACACGATGTCCCTACGCTCAGCCTCAATGCGCGCTGCCTCCCCCCAAAAAAACAATCCTTGATCCACACTCGCAGATCAAGGATCACACCTATTATTGTATTCTGGATTAAAACCCAACTTATCCTATTTTGTATATTTTTCTGTCATTCATGCTGGCACTGCAGTAGCAATTTTCGATGACACATAAATAAAAAGGTGGTAGAGAGGCTGATCACTCAAGCCTCTCTACCACCTCTCATCCTGTTTTTCATGTTTAAGCGTTTTTATAACGCATGTTATTGTTCAGGCGGGAACTGTTGGCACTGCTGTAAGCCGGCTGCGTCCATGCGTTATAAATGTAAACGCTCTCCTGTAGAACGCTGGTTGCTAGAATACATAAGTTGTTCATTAGCTTTATTTTCACGCACAATGTGCAAATTTCTCCTATCTTCCCACACAAAAAAAGTATGATCAGAACTTGGCAATAGTACATCCTGTGGTTTATTATCTATTATCAATCTTCTATCTTCATTTAAAGTAACCAGCCTATCAGTACAATTAATAATAGAAATTGTCGCATCACCAATAATTTGTTGTGCAACATGATTCACAACTATATACGAAGAAGGAACTTCATCCATCGTAACACCTTCAAATATGACTAGCGATTTCTCAATAAATTCATGGCTATTCTTGATTATAAATTCAGCTTCCGCATTACTATTCAGTATAAATTGCGCGGGATTGACATCTTTTATTTTGATCATCAATCCTTCTGTTACTGGATACAATGTACATTCCTGTTTACGACATCCATTCTCTTGCATAATAAATGTGTAATTGTTATTACCGGTTGAATTATTAATATTCATAAAAAAAAAGAACTCCTTAATTTAAAGTTTATATATTATGAAACAAAAATAATTATACAAAAAAAAACAATTTCAATCAAATTATTTTTAGAACTAGCCGCGCCAATTTAGAAATTTACGCTTTTTCAATGAAACTATTCAGCACCCCACAAGATGTGTTACTTGTTGGACCACTGAAGCCGTTGAGAGCAGTGAGAGAAATTGAAACGCTTAGAATAATCTAGTGAATAGAATCTTAATAAGAGATTTATATGATTTATACATTATTTCACTAATATAAAATATTAAATAAATCAATAAAACGCACAACAAATAAAATAATACAAAAACAACCGATTCTTTGTAGTTTGCAATAATAATTATTTTTTTATAAAATAAATTATACAGCATAGTTAATAGAAAATCATGATTGAATAATATTAATTAACTAAATAGGTGTAATATGATAAATACTAACTTTTCAAATGTCCCAAATCCAGAACCTAAAGCTCCATCTACCCAACCTATAGAGAAAAACAGTTTAAAATCAACAATTGGCGCAACGGGAGACGCTGACAAAAAATCGAATGAACGCCTAGAACAGCACACCCAAACTATGTTAAAGCAAGCTAAAGCTCAAACACCTCAAGCTAAAAGGCTTATTAAGTTAGAAGAGAAAAATATCAAACCCGATCCCAAATTCGTTTGCCCCCAGGATCTTCTTGATCAATACTTTGCATCTGTTGATAAATTTTTAGACGATACAGTTGGCGATCACTTGCCTCCAGACAACAAATTTGACACCGCAGCTTTTCTCAGAGGAAAAGTTGCCAATTCACCTGAAAAAATTGCTAAAAATGATGCATTCATGAACCAAGCCGTGCAATTTGTCGGAAAACTTGCCCAAGAAATTGTTGATAAGAAATCCGTATCTTTGGAGGATGCCTATAAATTGCTGATAGGACTTTTAGATACCTACGACAATACCTCACAAGATGTACACCGCCATGTAAACTCTCATTTTACCTCGCCTAGCACTTTCCTTTTGCGCTCAGCTATCTTATTATCCTGTCAATCTCAAGGCATTGGCCTACAATCTTGGATGGCCTACACGAAAAGCGGAAAACCCGATCATAGAGATATGTGGACTTTTCTCGACAACTGGAATAACTGGGTGCCAGAGGCGCAAGGTGCTATGATGAAATTTTCCGAAGCGACTTATATTAAAGCCAAAGAACTTGCAGACAAACACCCAGACAATCACCTCATTCTCCTAAAAGGAGGATTTGGAGCCGGTAAGACGCGTCTAGCCGGTGAACTAGTACAAGAAAGCGTCTCCGGCGTGGTCGCGCCCGACTACGGCAAGCGCGTAGTGAGACAATCTTTAGATACATTAAGTCATTCCTCCGCTCATATTCAAGGCTCGCAGATTGCCTATAGGCTTTTTGAAGATATGATCAAGGATATTTCCGGAACGATAGTCTACGACTCCTCATTGCGCTGGGCCAGAGACGTCAAGGGGTATTTGGACAAAAGCGAGAATGTGGAAAAAAAGATGGTGATCTATGATGTCACCCGACATGATATGGCACGAATTCTATCCGTGCTGAAAAGAGATGTCAAAGGCGATGACCCCAGGATCCTGCCTGATGATATCATCAAATCCGCAATTGATGACACCTTGGATCGCGCCAATTGTATGAACATCGTGTTAAATGCACAAGTTAAAAAAGGCAAAGAACACATAGCTCATGAGTATCATTTTATATCCGGAGATGCAGAAGGGTGGAATAATTAAAAAATGATGTGGTGCTTGTGGCGCAATATCTGGATAAATACACAAATGCTCGTCTTCTTGTATTAAGGACGCATTCGGTTTTCGAATTAAACTACAAAAAATACAAGATGCACTCATCGGTCTCTTTTCCTCAATCAGATAATAATTCTTTATTCAGTGTATCTTCCATAGTGTGTATATTTTGTCGACTTTGATCCAAATCAAATTTGGCGTTAATTTGTTGAACAGCCAGACTGCGTTCTGAAATGGCCAGTTGTTCTTGCATGAGTCGCAGAAGCAAACTGGTTAAAAGCAATTGCTCTTTTTGCAAAACAG
>CAYMKI010000123.1:0-10043 GCA_964390695.1 uncultured bacterium | reverse complement strand
CAAGCCTTGTCCCTTTATGTTGACGACGGCATCTTACTATAGAACTTTCTTAGGTAAGATTTCGGTCTTGGTTAATAATGAGGTATATAAAATGAGCGCCTGGTCAGAATCGAACTGACGCTAGTAGCTTGGAAGGCTACAGTTCTACCATTGAACTACAGGCGCATAAATTCGTTATCCAACATTATGACTAATTCTCCGTTTTTTTGCAAGGGCAAACTTTCATTTTTTTTATGCTAGAGGCTGGGACATCTAGAGTAATGTCTATGCCATCTAGGGATTCTCTGAAAATCGCATAGTTATTGGAGCCGTTTTCGGGAATGCCAAAGGCTATCAGTTTATATTGGCCTTGAAACTCGGGTTCTTGGATGACCTCTCTAAACAGCGGAGCGACAATCTTGGGATTATTTTTAAAGGCGCCGCAGCCGAAGGCTCCCAGGACGATGGCATCATGATGCGTCAGCACCCCGACGCGCAGGATGGCTCGGATCTTTTTTTTCATACCCTCTAGATATTCTTTTTCTGAAGCAGGGGCATCGTTGTCGCGGGGGGTGAGATTATAGGCTGCGCAGGCGATGAAGTCCAGTTGAAAGGCCGGGATGAAGGGGAATCCCTCTTTCTCTGGACCTCGGATGATATGTACAAACGGTGTGTAGATGGCGCCGAACTCAGGTATTTGGTATTTGCCCTCCATTTGCAGACGCAGATAGGAGTTGTGGTTGATGTCCAAGCCTAAAAAGTAGGAGCTGCGGCGAAAGAGATCTTCTTCTTGGGCGAGAGCTCCCCGTTCGACTCCACCGCCCACGTGGGATTTGTTGGCAAAATTGAGTACGACAGGGTGGTATCCCTTGTTCTTTAGCAGCTGACCCGTTTCTATACTGCCGGTTTTATACACTTTGACGGCAGTATGTGTATGGTGTCCCGGGAATTTCAAGGGAGCCGGGTTGTGTTTGACGAAGGTGCCTTTTTGCATTTTTTTGAATTCACTCGAATGGATTTTATAGATCACGCTGGAGAGTTCGTTTGAGTTAGCCGGCGAGGAATAGGTGTATCCTTTGAGGCAGGCTTCTTGCGTTTGTTTGTAGATGGCCGCTCTAAATTTTTTTTGTATTTCATCCCGGTTTTTTTCTGCAGTATTGCCATGACAAGGAGGGATACAAAGACACAAAGCGACTAATGGTAAACTAAGTGCAAATAAATATTTCATGAATCCTCGACAGCTCTTCACAACAATGTCTCAATAATATTTTTAGATGGAATTAATATAAAATAATACAGTATAATTTACCATTATAATATTTATTTTTGTGATTATTTCTAATAAAAACCATCGTAATGGAATAAATAGGGGTGGCCATAGCCATCATTTCACAGGACCTTTTCAAGGATGAGAGGCGCTTCGAATAGATGCTTACGGTGGAATAATAAGATTATTAAGGAACAGAGTATGCGGCATTTCGGCTTAAGAATTTTATATTTAGTCCATATCTTGTTTTGCGTTTTGTGTATCAGTGGAAGCGTTGCCTTCGCCTCAGGAGCTCGTTTTATTTCCCCATCAGACAAGCAAAGTCGTTTAACTGCAAATTTTGAAGAGAGCTTTGCCAGAACTGCTGAGCTACGCAAATTGGCCCCGCTCTCTCGCGAACAAACAGATTGGTTGAATGAAATTGTTAAAGGTGAAGAATTAGGCTTTCTGGGCTATCATGGCGATAGTCTCGATTATTACATCTATCAGGACATTATTCGCTATGTCATGGAAGACATTGTAGGCATAAGCATTCGGTCCGATTTCCATTTTTTTGCCGTTCCTCTCGATCCGGCGCATACTATTCAAACCAAAATGCAGCTGGTCCAAGCCCTTGAAGATCCTGTCGGGGCGTCGTTGCCTTTAAGTGAATCCACTTTTACCTTGACTTTTACCTTATGGGATAATTTGGATCGGTTGGGGGTGAATACCTTGGAGCATTTTATACACAATAAATCTGTCAAACCTTTGGGGTATCCCCGCCGGTTGAAGTGGTTATTCCAAAGACTGGGCCTGCCGCATTCATCAATTGAAAGGTTATTTGTCCAGGCTCGAGCATTTTTCCCTTCATCCACAGGGGTGATTTTACAAGTTTTTGACACTTCGCCCTCCCCTTATGAGTTGGCAAAAAAAATAGCCTATCCCGCCTATTCCAGCGGACTATTGGCCGCGAACAAAACGGTCGATGAGTATTTTTTAGACGATAGCCTTCTCACCTCTTATCCGCCAGAAGTGAGGTTATTGCTTAGTCCACAAGATACCTTGAATCCGCATAATGCTCTTAAAACCGTCAGGTACACCCTGGAGACGTCTAAGGAATCTATCAAAAAGTATCGCCAGAATCTTCGCCAAAGGATACAGGAATTGCCTTATAACCGCAGTCTCAGAGACAGTTATATGCAAGAGCTGCAGACATATTGGCAGAGACATCCATCACTTAAGGAAACGCATCGATGAACTACAAAATATCCTTTACAGCCGCCATACTATTAGCTAGCTTTTTCACCTTTTCGCAACGCCTTTGCGCTGAGCCTTTCCTGTCGGGTTATTCTTGGCCGGTTATAGAACAGGAGGTCTATCGCTACCCTACGTCGAGATATCTAGATCTTACACCACGCCATGAGGTCAAGGCTAGACTGAAAAAACAGGGCATTCAGCTGCGCCAGCTCGAATTTTATGAGCATCTTATACAACAGGAAGAATTAGGGCATATGGGCTACCATGCTGCCAGCCATCAGTTCAGGGTCTTTCAGGATATTATTAGGTGTGTTTTAGAGGAAGTCTTGGAGTTGGAGTTTAAGAGAGATTTTTATTTTTTCAGGCTGCCAGGAGATCCTGGATTACACGACTACGGCTATGCGCATAGTTTCTTGAGCTTGTTCCCTGAGGTCAATGATAATATTCCGGAACAGCGCGATCAGCTTATTTCGGTGAATTTTACGCTATTTAACAACCACAATCAGAAATACGAATGTACACCTGTTTTCTTCGAGAAGGCTATCTCCTATAAACCCCCGGATTTTAGAGACAAAATTGCTGTGTTATTTGATTTTGCGGGCATGGATCCCGAACGCATAGGTGAGCTTTTTGAAGTGGGCAAAAGGATCGAGCATGAGGATGCCGGAACGATGTTTCAGCTTTTCGATTTGTCTTATCAAAACCCCATGATCTATACGGCCTATCAGATATTGGATGAAGCTGGATATGCCTGCATAAAAAAAGGAGTGCCTTTGCAACCCCAAACACAGCTATCGAGATTATATGTAGGAGATTCGGGCAGCCGTTTTTTAGATCAGTATCGTTTAGTGGTCAACTATCGCCAGATTTTAAATCCCTATAGTGGTCTCACTATTCGCCGCTATGATTTGAACAGTCGAAGCGTAGTGGAGGATTACGAACAAAGTATGCGCGCAATTATCAGATCGATTCCGTTCGATCCTCTCAAAGCGCATATGTATAAAAGATATTTATTGCAGCAGTGGAGAATGTAGGCGATTGACCGGCAGTTCCCGCTAAATCTTCTTTTATCCAGGAGCGCATCGCATCAATATGAGGATTTAGCCCGAATTGCTGGGGCCTAGGAATGAAATATTGAAATAAATATTAAATATCTTTATAATCAACTAACATCTTAAAGGTAACCATTCAGCTCTAAGCAAAGTGCGTAACTGATTGAACCACAGAGAATACAGAAGGGTGATACGTGCATTTTTATAGCTTTCGGTTTTCTATGTGAGCTCTCTGTGGTTCAATCAGTTAAACAATAAATTGGCCTTGATGAGTTGCGAAAATATCAGCGCACGTTCAGATGTTTTATGGTATAATAACAAAATAAGGGACGTAAAAAATATATTTTACGTGAATGTAAGGATTTAAACATGTCGGATACCTTTTTAAAGGCAAATGATGATTATAAATACGGTTTTGTCACCGAAGTGGAAAAAGATGCTTTGCCAAAGGGATTGAACGAGGAGATCATTCGCGCCATCTGGGAAAAAAAGCAAGAACCCGATTTTATGCTCGAATTTCGCTTGAAGGCGTATCGCAAATGGCTGACAATGGAAGAGCCTCAATGGGCCAACGTAAGCCATCCGCCAATCGATTATCAAAATATCTGCTTCTATTCAGCCCCCAAGAAAAAGCCGGTTAAAAATAGCCTTGACGAGGTCGATCCCGAAGTGTTGAAAACGTTCGAGCGCTTGGGCATTCCTCTGGACGAACAGAAGCGTTTGACTAACGTCGCTGTGGATATGGTCTTTGACTCTGTGTCTATCGGTACGACCTTTAAGAAGAAATTAGACGAGGCTGGCGTTGTCTTGTGTTCCATCTCCGAAGCTGTGAACACCTATCCGGATCTAATAAAAAAATACCTGGCTTCCGTGGTGCCTATTGGCGATAATTATTATGCCGCCTTGAATTCTGCTGTATTTACCGATGGCTCATTTGTGTACATCCCTAAAGGTGTGCGCTGTCCGATGGAGCTGTCCACCTATTTTAGGATCAACGACAAGGAATCCGGTCAGTTCGAGCGCACTTTGATCATCGCTGAAGAGGGATCCTTTGTGAGTTATTTGGAAGGCTGCACGGCACCTGCCTACGACACCAATCAGCTGCACGCAGCCGTGGTGGAATTAATTGCGATGGATAATGCCGAGATCAAATACGCTACTGTGCAAAACTGGTATTCAGGCCATCCTAAGACGGGTGAAGGCGGTATTTACAACTTTGTCACTAAACGAGGCCGCTGTGCAGGGGTGAATTCCAAGATATGCTGGACTCAAGTAGAAGTGGGTGCCGCCATCACCTGGAAGTATCCCAGCTGTATTTTGCAGGGGGATAATTCGGTAGGGGAATTTTATTCTGTAGCCCTGACCAACGGGCATATGCAGGCGGATACTGGAACGAAGATGATCCATTTGGGAAAAAATACCCGTTCTACGATTGTATCCAAGGGTATCGCGGCTGATCTTTCTCATAACAGCTATCGAGGTCTGGTAAAAATTGCCCCCAGGGCTGCAGGCGCAAGAAATTATACGCAATGCGACTCTATGTTGGTAGGTGCGCAGTGTTCGGCCAATACTTTTCCCTATATCGAAGTGGCCAATGCCACTGCCCAAGTCGAGCATGAAGCTTCCACCTCCAAGCTGAATGAAGAGCAGCTGTTTTATTTTCAGTCGCGTGGCATCTCCCGCGAAGATTCAATCAATATGGTAGTGAACGGATTCTGCAAAGAAGTCATTCGGGAACTGCCCCTTGAATTTGCTGTCGAAGCACAAAAATTATTAACCCTCAAGTTGGAAAATTCGGTTGGATAATGATAGAAATTAAAAACCTTAAAGTTAGTACAGATAATAAGCTCATCCTTAACGGCGTCAATTTGACTGTCAATGCCGGGGAAATTCACGCCATCATGGGTCCTAATGGAGCCGGAAAATCGACCTTGGCAAAAGTGCTGGCAGGCCATCCTGCCTACGAAGTTTTGGAAGGCGAAGTGTGGTTCAAAGGTCAAAACCTGTTGGAACTGGAACCTGAAGAGCGCGCACATCTTGGCTTGTTCATGAGCTTTCAATATCCTCTGGAAATACCTGGAGTAAGCAATCTGCAATTTTTGCAAATAGCCTACAATTCCACCCGCAAAGCCAAGGGCTTGCCTGAGATCTCAGCCACAGATTTTCAAGCCTTCGTGGAGGAAAAGATGGAAATGATGGAGATCAAGAAGGAGTTCAAGGAGCGCAATCTGAATGAAGGCTTTTCGGGCGGCGAAAAGAAGAGGAACGAGATATTGCAGATGGCGGTATTGTCTCCGGATTTTGCCATCCTAGATGAAACCGATTCAGGCTTAGACATCGATGCTATGCGCATAGTGGCCAGAGGCGTCAATAAGATCATGAACGCCAATATGGGCTTGCTGTTGATCACTCACTATCAGCGTTTATTGGACTATATCCAGCCGCATATTGTACATGTCATGCTGGATGGAAAAATCATCCACTCCGGCGGGCCAGAGCTTGCGCTTGAATTGGAAGAAAAAGGTTACGACTGGCTGACCACTCCAAAGCAGGGAGCTTGATTATGATTATGGAGATAAATCCCGAAGTAGAGGCTTTCCATGCAATATTGGAAAATTACTTTCGGCAAATGACAGCAGTGGAGCCATTGCAAAAAGTCAAGGCCAAGGCATGGAGCCGTTACATGGAGGCTGGCCTTCCTACCAGAAGATCTGAGGTGTTCCGTTATGTCAATCTGCGCCGTCTGTTCGGTGCCTCTTATGCCATGGCTGAGCCTAATAGTCAGGTAGATCAGCCTCTATCTCCATTGTCCTATCCTGAAAGCCGCGAGTCTGTGCTGGTATTTGTGAACGGCCATTATCGTCCGGATATGTCCTCTTTCAAAGCGCTGCCGGCCAAAGCTATAGTGTTGCCCATGCAGGAGGCTTTTAAGACATATGGTTCTTTCTTGAACAATCACTGGAGTAAAGCTTTGAAAGACGAAACGGATCCCTTCGTTTTGTTGAATGGCGCCTTGCATAGCCATGCTGCTTTCGTATATTTGCCTCCAAAGACCATATGCGAGGTTCCGCTCCACATTGTGAATATTATCCAATCCTCTCAGCCCGCCCTGTTGGCCATGCCCAGAGTGCTCGTATTTGCCGGGGCGCAAAGTCAGATAAATGTCGTTTCTTCGCTTCGATTAGATTCTGGAAAGCCGCATTTTATCAATATGGCTGTCGATTTTGCTGTGGAAGAAGATGCACACGTGCGCTATACGCAAAATGCTTTAGGAATAGGCGAAGAGCAGTGGTGCTTCGATGCTACGCGGGCGACATTAAAGCGCAACAGCACCTTCCGCACGGTGCAGTTTACCGATGGAGGAGCGGGGGTAAGGCACGATTACCGTGTGGCTTTGACCGGAGAAAATGCCGAAGCCGTGTTGAGCGGGTGTTGGATGTTAGAAAATAAAAAAGAGGCACATGTGCATGTGCTCATGGATCATCAAGCGCCTTATTGTCGTTCCATGCAGTTATTTAAAGGAGTTCTAAACGGGACCAGCGAATCGAGTTTTGAAGGCAAAATATACGTGCGCCAGGCAGCTCAAAAAACCGAAGCTTTCCAGCTTAACCATAATCTGATCCTAAGTGAAAGGGCCAATGCTCAAAGTAAGCCCAATCTAGAAATCTTTGCGGATGATGTCAAAGCTTCGCATGGAGCTACCGTCGGGCAGCTGGATAAAGAGCAGCTGTTTTATATGAAATCCAGAGGATTTTCCGATGCCGATGCCAAAAACTTGTTGATCAGGGGATTCTGCAAAGAAGTATTCGACAGTATCACGCAGCCTTCTTTAGTACAGAGGGTATCGGAGTGGACAAACAACTATATCTATAAGGGGTAGGTCCCAATGGCGCAGGATCCGAATATTCAAAAATTCCGGCAAGATTTTCCCATGCTGATGAAAAGCATGCACGGCAAGCCTTTGGTTTATCTGGATTCTGCGGCCACCACGCAAAAGCCGCAAGCGGTGATCGACACTTTGACACGCTTTTATCAGGAACAATATGGCACTGTGCATAGGGCAGTTTACGAACTTTCCGTATATGCTACTCAAGCTTACCAGGAAGCGCGCCAAAAGGTGCAAAACTTCCTGCATGCGGCTCATAGCCATGAGATTATCTTTACAAGAGGTACTACAGAGTCTATCAACCTGGTGGCTTACGCTTTTGGCAAGGCCTTTGTCAAACCGGGAGATGAAATCCTCATCACCGAAATGGAGCATCATTCCAATATAGTGCCATGGCAGATCTTGTGCGAAGATCGTCAAGCAGTGCTTAGAGTAGTTCCGATGAATGACCGCGGCGAGCTGAACCTGGAAGAGTATGCCAGATGCCTGAATCCGCGCACCCGTTTGGTGGCGGTGACCCATGTATCGAATGCCTTGGGAACTTTAAACCCCATAAAACTGATGGCAGCCATGGCACATCAGGCCGGAGCAAAAATCTTGGTGGATGCCGCCCAAAGCGCTCCTCATATGCCTTTAGATGTGCAAGACCTCGATGTGGATTTCTTGGTGTTTTCTGGCCATAAAGTCTGCGGTCCGACAGGCGTGGGCGTCCTTTATGGCAAAGAATCGCTGTTGGATGCAATGCCTCCTTATCAAGGCGGAGGAGATATGATTGAAACCGTTTCCTTTGAAAAGACCACCTACAATACCCTGCCTTTAAAATTCGAGGCCGGCACCCCGATGTTTGCCGAAATTATCGCACTCGGTGCGGCAGTTGACTACCTGACGGCTGTCGGGATGGAGAACATTCGCCTCTATGACCAGGAACTATTGCGCTATGCTACCGAAAAAATGTCTAATATCCCAGGCTTGCAGATCATAGGTACAGCCCGCGAAAAAGGGGCCATCGTCAGCTTTGCCGTAGAAGGTGTGCACCATCTGGACATCGGCACCCTATTGGACTTGCGTGGCATCGCCATTCGCACGGGACATCTGTGTGCCCAGCCGGCAGCACGTCATTTTAACTTGACCGGATTTGCGCGAGCTTCTTTTTATTTTTATAATACCCGAGAGGAAATCGATTGCTTTGTCGACTCTTTGAGGGATGTGCTTAAGATGTTAAGGTGATCGGGGCGGGAGCTGTATATGAGAATTACCCTAGAGGAAGCCCATCAGCTGCTGCATCAAGGCAGCGTAGTGGCAGTTCCCACAGAAACGGTATATGGCCTGGCAGGATTGCTGAAATATCCACAGGCTATAGATAAAATTTACGCTTTGAAAGGGCGTCCGAGCAATAATCCCTTGATCATACATGTGGCTGCCGTTAAAGAGCTGCTGAACTATATGGCCGCCTTGCCTCAAGGTGTAGAGGCTTTGGCAGAAGCTTTTTGGCCGGGGCCTATGACTCTGGTACTGCCCATCATCGAAGATTCCGTTCCGGAAAAAGCCCGGGCAGGGCTGCCAACGGCGGCGTTCCGCATACCCGCGCATCCGCAGGCACAGGCATTGTTAGCTTCTGCAGGCGCTTTGGTCATGCCTTCTGCTAATTTGTCAGGCAGGCCCTCGGCTACCTCACCTGTGCATGTAGAAGCGGATTTTGGCATGGATTTTCCGGTCATAGAAGGAGGTACATGCAGCCAGGGATTGGAGTCTACGATTTTAATGAATATAGACGGGTGCTGGGAAATCATTCGTCTAGGTTCGATTGCACCAGAAGCCTTTGGGTCTGTTCTGGGCTATGTCCCCAGGGTGTCGATCTCTCGGGAAGGGCAATCGCCGCTGTGTCCCGGGCAGATGCATCGGCATTATGCACCCCAAGCCAAGCTGGTTTTATTGGAGAGTCTGCCGGAGGATTTGGAGGGGGTTGTCATAGGGTTTAGCGGACAGCCATACCCCGCTGCTTGCCAGTTGTGGGAGCTGGGCTCTTTGCAAGAACCTTTATCAGTGGCCGAAAACTTATATGCCGTTTTGCGGCGCTTGGACGAAGCCGGTGTGGATAAGGCCTTTGTGGACATGCGTTTCCCGCGTACAGGGTTGTGGCTGACCATCGCAGAAAGATTGATCAAAGCCTCATTGGGATAGTTTATACAAGTTGCTGTATCTGAGCTAGGCGCTGGGATATTTGGGCGTCATCGGGGATGTTTTGCAGATCTATTTGCATCAGGTCCATAACGAGTTGCTTGAAAGTTTGATTCACTTTGGGGTTAGTGGAGATGGGGGCCTTATCAAATGTCTCCTCTATAAATTGTGCAATTTGGCCCGAAGCTTCATGTGCATACATTGGATTTTTCGAGAGCATGCAAAAGCGCAGCCAAGGCATGACAGGGGATAATTTGCCGACGATCTTAGTATCGGCATCAAAAGCTAGGTCGGGGTAGGGGGATCTGAGCATATTGCATATCATCAGTCCGAATGCCCAGTTATCCAATTTAGGATCAGCGAGCATTTTCTTTTGGTCTTTAAATACAAATGGAGGCAGCAAATTTAGGTTGGAGTTCAATTTCTTGACTTCATCTTCATCAGC
>CAYMKI010000122.1:0-10713 GCA_964390695.1 uncultured bacterium | reverse complement strand
GAGTAAAGGGGCTGTAACTACTTATGCAGCGAAGGTGGCTACTAACCGTCAGGCTATTCCTTACTTTCAAACCTTTTTAACTTCCGTGTTGCAAGAGCTGTTTATAGCTACGCGCTATGCTCTCGACAAAAATCCCCACCTCAAAGCCATACACGAAAAGTATCCTCAAATGTTGGAAAAGTGGAAGTTGTCCATTGAATTGACTGAAGAAGAACTTAGGGTGGACTCCGTAAAAAACATCAAAACCCCTGAACAAACCGTAGTAGAGGTGTTGAAGCATGCGGTTGAAAACAAACATCTCGGCGGCGAACAACAGACATCCCTTTTCCCTTATCTCAGCAGCTGCCAGGGAAATTGGGAGCTGGCAGATAAGGCCCTGGCATCCATTGCCGAGGCGCTGAAGCCCCTGTCGAATACCCGCCTTGGTTCTGAACAGCTCGAGGAAAGGCAAAGGCTGATGCTGCAAAGGTCTTTATTAGAAATAATCCAATCAACCGAAGAATTAGAAAAAAAATTAAACACCCTCAAAAGTTTGAGGATCAAAGGATTAGATGAGCTCTTGAGTCCGTTTTATAGTGATTTGAAGGATGCGGAGAGCTTCCTTCGTTCAGCCGGTCAACCTAAAGAGCAAGCGTATCAGGTGGTCGATACGGATGATCCAAATCACTTTCTTCTCATGGGCACAGAGGTGTTGAACAGCTGTCAAAATGTCAACGGCAGCGTCAGCCTGAATGTGGGATTACTAGGGTATGCATTAGATGGTAAGCATCGTCTGGCGTTGGTCTGCGATGCCTCAGGTAAAATTTTGGCAAGAACGGTTTTGAGACTATTAGTAGATGCGCAGGGCAAGCCGGTGCTTTTCCAAGAAAGAATGTATGTCGCCGATACCAATCCGGGCTATGCAGATCTTTTGAGGAAACTGGCTCTTAAAAAGGCGGCATCTTTAGGAATTCCTTTGGTAGTCAGCTCTTCAGATTTTGAAAAGGAAAAGACAGAAAAATACCCCTTGTCTATTGAAGCGAAAGACAAGCCGGTTCCCTATGAGTATGTAGATGCACTCGGAGGCCTACAAAGGGGCCCCTACACAATAAAAGATGCCTTGCTTATAAAAAACACATAAACCTCGCAGCTCAACTCAGTGTTTTGAATGCGTAAATTTTAAAAACTCTCTTCTCTTGTCAAAATAGTGAATATCGTCTGACTAGTCCTTTCTGAGCCGCGATAGCGGCTAAAGCATATAGCCCCAGGCGTAAGCCTGGGGTGGGCATAATTCAAGAATTGGAGCCGTGAACACGGCGACAGATTACCTTGTAGACATTTCCTAGAGTATCAACAACGTAAACACAAAGACGAACAGGGAGAAAGATTCTATAATCCCCACCGCAGCAAAGCATTTACCGAACAGCGAGGGCTGCTTCGCGGTCGCCTGAATACCTGTAGCACACACTTTGCCTTGATATACAGAGGAAAACAACAAACCCATTCCGGCACAAAAACCGATGATGAGCCCAGCCAAGGGAGATACAGAACCGGCCTTGATGGCGTTCTTCAACAAAATCGTCAACAACAAACCATAAATGGACTGAGAGGAAGGGGCTGCAGAAAATAAAATAAACTTCGCGTGCCCTTCTTCAACTCGGCTCATCACCGCATGCGAAGCGGCACCGGCTATGAAGCAGCCAATACTGCTTCCTATAGCGCTGATTGCTAGGACTAAAGCAGGTCCTGCCATATCGTAATTCATAGACTTAACTCCTGTTATTTTTACAAGGCCAAGGCCTCTATTCAACTTTTAATTTTCGTAAGGGATCAAAAGGTTTGCCGCCTCCCTCAAAGCTATAGTGATACCACTCTAAGAAATTAAGACGCAAACCGTGTATGGTTCCACCCATAATAGACAGCAGCATATTCACTCCGTGCCCTACAATCAGTATGGGTAAAGCCAAGGCAATATTTAATCCTGCAGCCATATCATTGGTCACAGCCGCCAGCATGGCGCCAGACAAACCCAGGGCATATAATCGCAAATAGGACATGACATCGGCAAACAGCTGACCGATATGCATAGGTTCAAGAAGCCCTGAAATTTTATGCGTGATGACAGCGATGAGTGTAGCGAGACCGGCGCCGAAATAAATCATATACAACCCCGTTTGCGGGGCCGTTTCGCTATTCACACCGAAAATGAAGTGGATGATGGATGTTGCCTGCAGGTAATAGGGGATATAAAGGTAACATCCGATGATGAAAATTATCCAACCGATAGAACTTCTGTTGCGGTTGATATAGCGCAGCATGGAGAGGATGAGATGCACTACTCCTATGAACAAGGCCATTTCCAATAAAATATTGTCCGCAAACCTATTGTACAGTACATTTTCGGACTTGCCATGCACTTTTTCAATGGTCTCTTTCAAAAACACTTTAGGGTCACTTTCTTTGGTTAGCTGCGGAAATTTCTGAACCCACTCCTTCCAATCCGCATCATGATGGCGAATAATGTAGTCTACCTTTTTTTCCACCATCCATTGCATCAAAGATAATTTCCTCATGGGATTATCTTGAGCTATCTGTATCCCAAAAAAGGAGGTGGTCAATATCCCCCAAATAAAAACCGAGGCAGATAATACCGTCAACAAATTTAAAACACGCGTTCCTGTTTCTTTGAGTGAAAATTTGTATCGGGCATACAGGGCTGCACATAAGAACACTAATCCATAGCCGGCATCACCCACAATAAAGGCGAAAAAAAAGGAAAAAAACGCGAGTACCCACAAAGATGGATCTTTATCCGAAGCTGAAGGGGTATCGTAAATATTGACCAGATCTTCACCTAGTCTAGATGCACCCTCATTTTCTAAATAGGTGGGTATGGTCTCGTCGGGAAGTATAGCAACCTGCTCGACATGAACATTAGAATGTTTTATCAGGTCCTTTAACAAAGCTTCTTTGGTGACAGGCACCCAACCCTCAATCGCAAACAACTGCCCTTCTAAAGGCAGCTCGACTTGAGCTTTGGCATCGTTCAAATGATAGGCGTTGAGCTTGTGTATCAAACCGTGATGTAGAAAATCGTTATACTTTGCATAGCTCTTTAAGCGTTCGTCTACGGTATGATGTTCTTGCTTGATATCTCTGAGGCGTTTTTTAAGCTGAGCCAAAGGCTTCTCTATGACGATCTCCAGCATCTTGGGATACTGCTTGGGTTCTATATTCAACCCCATAAAATATTCCAAAGCTGAATCTGACCCAACAAAGATCAGCTCGTCGGGCAATTCAGCTAAATTCAAAGCCCCTACTTTTGAGCAGTAGAATTGAACTATTCTTCCCGTCTCATTCTGCAATTGCAAAATATCTTCTTGAGAAAAATTCCCAAATCCCTGAATGCGGTTTACATCAAGGCGGACGGTCCGTTCTTCTTCAAATAAATCGTCTTGCTGCTTTTTCAATTGTAAAATCTTAGAAACAATCCCATCCAGCAAGGTGACTTCTTCCACGTCTTCTTGGTCCACAGGTGGAAGTCCTTTCAAGACTTTGATTGCCCTCAAGACGTCGTGGATGTCTTCAGGTATGCGAGCGCTCTTGGTCGTGCTTTTTTTGATAAAGTGTATGATGCCGAGCTCTTGGGCCTTGCGAAAAAATTCCTCGCGTTCCCCCTCAAAACCGACAAAGAGATATTTATTCAGATCATAACGCATGTTATTTCGCTAGCTTAAGTTCAATTTTATGTTTGGCGACTTTTGCCCTTGAGACCGCTGCCAATTGCATATCGCCTAAAAACACCTTTATCTTTTTGATATTTCCAAGGGCGCGTGGTATCAGGATTTTCTCAAAAAGGTTCACTCGAATAGAAACTTGCCTTAGTTCATATTCCAAAGCTGTTTTCTTTTCTTCGGCCACTTGTACACGGATCCAAGAGGTAGCCACTTTTCTCAGTCCCATGACCACTCCATCTACCCAAGCAGGAGTATCTAAAAGGCTATAAGCATAGTCTGCAAATTTTACCCCTCGAAAATAGGGGACTTCCACTCCTGCTATATTCTCGTACTCTTTTCTCAATTCGACAATTTGAGTTACAGTCTTTGGGTCTATCGTCAGGGGATCTGTCAGTAACATGGAATACTCTTCCACTTCAGTGCGGTCGCGATGGTAGTCTTCCTGAGCTTTAGCTATCTCTTGCCGAGCTTCCTGCACCTCTATCTGCAACATGGCTTTTTTGAGCTGCAGCGTCGGCAAATACTTTAATAGCTGCGACAGCCTATTTTGCTGGTTACGCAGTTCTGTCTTGGTCATTTTGACTTCTGGCATAATAGACCTGCTAGGATGGCCAATATTTATCTATCAGAGCTTTCTTGATACCCGTTTCTTCAGCTTTAAAGCATTCGTGCAAGGTTTTCCAACCAAGGTCCAAAGCTTCTTCCAAGGTAAGGTTGACCTGCAAGTTCATCATGCGCTCTTCGAAGAGAAAGGAGTAATGCAAAAGCTGCTCGTCCCATTTAGACAACTTAAAGCCCATACTTTGCCTCTCGCGAGCTTTTTTAGATTCGGCATACAGGCGGATCATGCCATTGGCCAGATCGCCATGGTCTTCCCGTGTGACTTTACCGATAACCTGCTGCTTCAATCGCGATAGCGAGCCAAACGGATCGATCCTACCATGATGCAAATAAAATTGCCCTTCTGTGATATACCCGGTATTGTCCGGGATAGGATGCGTCACATCATCTCCGGGCATGGTAGTTACCCCGACGATTGTAATCGATCCGCTACCATCGATGAGCACAGCCTTTTCGTAACGGGACGCCAAATCAGAGTACAAAGAACCGGGATAGCCTCGGTTAGAAGGCACCTGGTCCATGGTAATGGCTATTTCTTTGATCGCATCGGCAAAAGCTGTCATATCAGTCAATAGGACCAAGACGTTTTTGTTGTTGACTGCAAACTTTTCAGCAACTGCCAAAGCCATATCAGGCACTAAAATACACTCTACAGCTGGGTCTGTAGCCTTATGGATAAACATAATAGTTTTGTCCATAGAACCGGAGGCCTCTGCATTGTCTATGAAAGCTTGGTAATCTTTGAACGTCAACCCCATGCCTCCGATGATGACCACGTCAGCATCCGTTTGGTTGGCAATACGCATCAACAGCTGGTTATAAGGCTCTCCAGGCACAGAAAAGATGGGGATCTTTTGTGACTTGACCAAGCAGTTGAAGACGTCGATCATAGGTATATTGGTTTTGACCATTTCGCGTGGTATGATACGCTTGACAGGATTGAATGAAGGCGCCCCAATATTTACCGCATCGCCTACCATTTCTGGGCCCCCATCAATCGGCGCTCCTGTGCCGCTGAGACGGCGCCCTAGCAAGCTTTCGCTATAAACAGCCTGCATTTCGCGTTTGAGAAATGTCACTTTGTCATTTGTCGATATCCCGCGTGTGCTTTGAAATACTTGCAGGGTCACTTGGTCATCATCGATGCGCAGTACCGAGGCATATACACTTCTTCCATCTTGAAAATCAATACGAGCCAATTCTCCCAATCCCACACCGGTAGCCGTAATGGTGATCAGGTTGCCTCTCATATCATTGATTTTTTCATAGACCATTTTCATAATAAAAAAACCTTTTTAAACGCTGGATAGCATATGTTCTATTTCGGTCAACGCTTTACGATATTCTTCTCCATCGAAAGCCATATAATTCATATTTTTCAACTTATTTTGCAAACTTAAAAAATACTTCCTTGCATCATCATGATGATGGAATTTAAAATGCTTATCAAATATCCGGCTGATCAACTCGAACAAAGACACTTGGCGCTTGAGCGGACAATAAGCGTCTTCCTTGTCAAAAGCGTTTTGCTGCAGATAGCAGAAGTCATACATCTCGGCTTTAAGATATGTCACCATGTCATCCATCGAGGTGCCTTCTTCACCGACCACTTCCATCCTCTTGCCGATCTCATCGCCTTTTCTCAAGATGATACTCGCATGTCGCACTTTATCGCCCCAGCCTTCCACATGCTTATCCAACTCTTTGCTGATATCGTCCACATATTTCGTCCAAGATATTAAAGGGTCTATAGCCGGATAGCGGCGTGAATCCGAGCGCTCCCTCGAAAGGCCTAAAAAGGCACCCACGACAGCTAATGTTGCTTGGGTGACTGGTTCTTCAAAGTTACCTCCGGCAGGTGAAACAGCCCCCCCTATTGTCACCGAACCCTTCTTGCCATTCTTTAAATCGACAACGCCGGATCGTTCATAGAATTCGGCGATACGAGAAGCTAAATAAGCAGGGAAAGCTTCATCCCCTGGAATTTCTTCCAGACGACCGGACATCTCCCTCAAGGCTTGTGCCCAACGCGAGGTAGAATCCGCCAAAAGCAGCACATCCAGCCCCATCTGGCGATAGTACTCTGCAATAGTCATGCCTAGATAAATGGATGATTCCCTCGCAGCCACAGGCATGGAGGAGGTATTGCATATAATCACCGTACGAGTCATCAAAGTTTCCTGAGTGTTGGGATCGATCAAATGCGGAAATTCCCTTAATACCTCAACCACCTCACCGGCACGCTCTCCACAAGCTGTGACTACCACAATATCCACATCTGAATATTTTGATAGATGGTGCTGCAAAACGGTTTTACCCGCACCGAAAGGCCCGGGAGTACAAAAGGTGCCGCCTTTCATAATCGGAAATTGCGTGTCAATAATACGCTCACCGGTCACCATCATCTTAGTGGGCTTCACCTTCACTCCATGAAATAAGCCATTCTTAATCGGCCATTTCTGTACCATGGTAAACTGGACTTCTTCGCCATTTTCATCTTTGGCTTTGGCAACAACTGTGTCTACATTATACGAACCGGGAGATATCACCCAAGATAATTTATATTTACCGAAGAGACTAAATGGAACCATGATATGATGGTGAAATCTTCCCTCCATCGTGGTGCCTAAAGTGTCCCCTCTCTCTACCATCTGGCCGACTTTGGCTACGGGAGTATAGTCCCAACGGTATTGACGGTTCAAGGCTTTAATGTAGACCCCGCGAGGCAAGAAAAGTCCTGCCTGATGGGCCACTTCCTCTAGAGGATTTTGTAGACCATCCAAAACAGAAGTCAACAAGCCCGGCCCTAGCTCTGCTTCCAGCAATTCACCGGTGAACTCCACAGGAGTGTTTAGCTCGACGCCTTTGGTATCTTCAAACACTTGGATTTTAGCTTCCTCGCCGGCAATTTCAATCACCTCGGCTTTTAGCTTTAGGTTATGCAAGCCCACCATGGCGACTTCACCTTGCTTGATATGCCCATCGAATTTTACGTGAAGCAGGTTGCCGAATGCTTGAGTCACTTTGCCTTTAGCCTGCTGTCGTTTCTTTTCTTCTATAGCTGTTCGGGTCTCATTCATGATACATCCTTTACTAGATTATCTAGAACCTTTATTCCTTTCTCTGCATCAAGCCGCATAAAGCGTTCTATCAAAATAAACTGAGCCATATACCCTAAAATACGGTTTATGGAAAAATAATCAAACTGCAAACAGTCCTCTATCCAATTAAATGAATACTGCATAATGGCTTTCTGCAGCTTCAAAGGGGAACTGTCATATAGCGAGACCACTGGCTTCAAATCTTCGAAACCTTCCGGCATCTCAAAATCTTTGGCTTCTTGCTGCGCCAGCAATTGTGCGACAACCGGATCTTCAGGGTCTTCGAATTGTAATTCTTCACCCAGATCCCTGCCCAATTTCTTGGAACGATAAGCTGTCATGATCAATCGAATATTTCGTTCAAACGCCCGTAAAGATTTCAAAAATCCTACATTCTGCTCTACTTCTTGATAAAAATATTGTGTCATGACCTTATGAAAATTTTTTTGCCTCTCGTCCAGATTTTCGTACTCGCCCAAAAAATCATAAAGGTAGGCTGGCAGATCGCGGCTTTCCTTGGTCAAAAGGGCATCTTCAAGCTGCACCTCATCCAGATTACCCCAGTAGTCTAGTGGCTGTTTTTTCCAGTAAGCTTTCACATTTCGCAAATCAAAAAACCACCTCAGGCGGCGGGTTTTATCATAGTCTGCAGGACTTAAATTTTCCTGTAGAAGACGTTCAAATTCATGAAAGCTCATCTCGGGTTTTTCATCTAAGGAAAGCTTCGGAAGCACTGTTGCCAAATAGTAATAATTAGCCATTCTCGTTCATCCTACATACGTGATCGCTATTTTTGAAAAAGCAATTCCCTAAACCCTTTGCGATAGTTGTTAAGCAAATCCACCAGAGCATCGTCAGAGACATCTAATACCATCTGCTTATCATGCAATTTGACCTGTATTCCGCCATCGAAGTTGCCTAATACTACACTTTTTTCCCTCAATTTAGCCACCATCGATTCCACAAGATAAGTGTTGACTTCTTTCACGGATACGGACTTAGAAACGATGGCTGATAAATCCGCTGAAATCCCCTCTTTTTCTATAGCGGCCACGACGACATCCACCAGTTTGGCTATAACTTTTGGATCGGAAGTTTGTTGGCTAACTTGATGATGCAACTCTGATTTGAAAAATTTCTTTTCAATCTCTTGTCGCAAGGATTCCAAAGTTTGTTTTGCAGCCTGAGCCATAAACGATTGAAAGACATTTCTCTCCTGTTCAATCGCTTTTCTGGCATCCTCGCGGATTTTGTGAATATGCTGTTCGGCATCATAGATCATTTGCTGCGCTTGGTTGCGCGCTTCTTCTATTATCGATTCTGCTTCTTTCTTTGCCGGTTCAACAGCATCTTTTTTTAACAACTCGCAGAGTTGCTGTATCTTTTTTTGTCCTTCTTCTAATGTTTTCATGAGCTACCGCCAGTATAGTTTTCTCCTTACAAAGCTTATTCTTTGCTTATCCGCAATATTTTTGCAAGTAAATTGATTTCTATAGACTTGTAAACAATTCACAAGCATTTTCATAGCGTTGGATAATTACGCCTCTTTTTTCGTGATTAACCAATACGTTAAACCCAGCGACATGATGACACAGGCTGCTCCAAAGATATGAAAAGCACTCACAGAGGTGTAGTCGAAGATAATCACTTTTCGCGCCACAGCTGTTAGTGCCGTTGCGACGACTAAAGGCACATGGATGGCGTCTTGTTTTAAATAAAAAATGATGTTGAGGTAAATTTCAATAGCGATTAAAACCACCAAAAAATTGCCCAAAATGGATATCAGCGTTTCCACATTAAACAATCCAAAGGGTGGTGCAGCAAACTCCTTAAGTAAATGAACTACCACATCAATTAATCCCAACCAGATCACCAGGACCATCATCACAGCTAAAACTTTAACCGCCATGACCACGAATTTATTCAAGTAACTGATGATATAATCTTTATGTTCCGATACTATACTATCTTTAGACGAATCCATATTCTCCTCATTAAACTATCTTTCACCCTAAAACAAGATTACTGGTTACATAAGCATATGGGCCGTTTCTATCGCACATCATTTGTTAAGGTGAGTTTCTAATTTGGTGAATATCACATTCAATTTTTTCATAACACAAAAAAACACCTCAAGATTCTCCTTTCTCTAGCCTATTCACTACAGTGGATTACATATAAGATATTGAACTCGATTACATTGTATTCAATTGATTTCATTATGACATATATGCATACTAACGCTCTATTGTTCTTGATTAATTAGGAGGCATAAAGTATTGAATATGTCATTAAACCTCATTTTAGATAATATTTATTCCTATTTAGATACGCAGACTAAAATAAACTTAGCTTTAGTTAGCCCTGAACTGCATTCCTGGATTCAAGAAACTCAGAAGTTTTTTAAAATCTCAGTCCAATTACTTAATGACTATGAAGTTTATGCCCATTCTTTCCACGAACGCCCTCTTTGGTATGCAATAAAAAAGAGCCATTTTTTCCTCGTCAGGAATGATCACACTAAACCCGAACATGCAAAAATTTTTGCTCACTTTGTAAATGCCATTTGGGTCAAAGATAGATTTTCGTTATTGATTGAAATGCCAACATCGGAAAGTGCGGATTTAGCAATTCTCATTAAAGGAGAGTTAAAATACGTTGATAGAGAAATTGCAGCAAATTGCAAGGGCTGGGATGCAACAACGACTGAAATAAGCACTTTGATGGCAAATTCTTATAATGCAATTTTCACCACCCTAAAGTTGTACTTGCTGGCGCAAGATGAAAACCATGAAGAGAGATCCCTAAAAACCGTTGAGAATTTAATAGCGACACTCAAAAAAATTATGAATACAGATACTCAATGGGAGACCACCGAGGCGTATATAAAACAAATGCAAGTTCTTCGCTCTGTTATGAAACCTGCCGACCCCTCTTGCAAATATCAATGCAACTTTAAATTTAGAAAAGCCTTTGTGATGCTGGACCTGGCAATTAAAATTCACAAAATCTCCCGCGATTTTAATGATGCTATTGACAAAATCGTCGACGATTATGCTCCAAAACGCGATGCTTCCATGCTGAAACAGCTAGAAATAGAAAAAGGCCAAGGAAAAATCACCATCTTGTATGCAGGGTTAAAACATGTCTCTGAATGCCCTGAATACCAAGTTATCCAAGTCTTCAAGAAACGACGTGAATCCTTTGTCGTTTTACACCCTAAAACCCACAATTCTATTCATACAAATACTGAATCCTCTGCAGCTGATATTTCT
>CAYMKI010000121.1:4704-10836 GCA_964390695.1 uncultured bacterium | reverse complement strand
GTTCGATATTTTATTTGGGATGCTGTTTATGCGAATACTCGTCCAAATTTTTGATCAAATCAGTCATTTCATGTTGCATCGTATGATATATCATACATTTAGGCCATAAAAATCACGGTGCTTGCCGCGGATTTTGTGATTAACTTTTGTTATGCTTATGTTAATTATGATTTTAGAATTTTAAACAAACAAGATATCCGTTATGATTAATCAATCAAATAACTTTAAGAATAAAATTAAGGAAAAATAAAATGAATACTGTGTCATCGGTTTCTACTAAGGGGGATGCCCCACACATTACAAAAGAACAACCTGTTGATGCTCAAGGGCTTAATGTCGGAGTAGGTTTTCTGCCTATAGATATAGGACGTATTATTTTTACGGAAGCTAAGACGAATCTCGACTCTATGGCTTTAGTCTGTAAAAACTGGGTAGCGTTAGCGGATGAAGATAAATTTCTTAAAATATTACGCGACATCACTCCGGAAATATCAGGGGTCAAGGAATGGAAAGAACGCATCAAGGTAATCAAGATATGCGATGAAATACGTATACCCAGAGAAGCCTATAGAATCATTGCAGAAGGTGCGCTGCTTACCTTCATGCCTCAAGAAGTCTCTGTGCTCAATGAAAACAAAGAGGAAGAAGTCGTTTCATTAAATAGCCTAGAGGCTATTGGAAGGTTATTTAAAAACCCTATAACAGATCTCGAAAAAGGATATGCAACAAATTCATGGTTTGATGCGATAAGAGAAGAGAGACCCCTGCAAAAACCTCACTGGGTATGTTTAAAGACAAAAGTTATCGGCAAGAGTATGGACTTCGAGCAGCAGTTGAAGCTTGTTGAGGAAGAAGATAAAAAAGCCTATGGAGATAATTCAGCCATGGATCCCGCTAAAAAGAAGAGTTTAGCTTCGGAAAATTTCGGAAAAGAAGCTAGAAAAAAACCACGTCAGATAATCCATATTTCCGAGCCCATCGATACAATGGCTAGCGCTTTAATGGCCTACGCCAAGTCAGGAAATAAAATACGGCATTATGTTTGGGATTTTAAAAATAAAATATTTGATTCAGTTCGCGTAGGTAAAAAGACGGATACATTCCGACTCTGGGTAGCTTTTGCCTCCTCTGGATTCTATGTCGAGTCCTACTACGGCGATGGCTGTGACTCTGCCGTCGGCCGTGTTGGCTTTGTCTGTGCTCGGAAGTCCTTTGGGCTTGGAAACAATGGTTTTGGGAAATGCATTATACAGTAGATCTTCTTATACAAATAATTAAAGATATGTCTGCCAGGGATGATGAAAGACCTGCTACTACAATTTTTTTTCGCAGTCGGCTACGCATTTGCTTGATTAACTAAAACGCGCCACGCGCCTGTGACAATAGGGATGAGCGCCTGTTTTGGAATAATATCTTTGGTGGTGCGCTTCTGCAGGATAAAAACTGCGCGCAGGCGTGCATTCCGTCGCCACCTTGAAGCCCCTATGTTGTAAATCCATCATGAGCTTCTGAGCGGTCTGCTTTTGTTCCGGAGTAAGATAGAATATGGCCGAGCGATACTGCTGGCCATAATCTGGCCCTTGATGATTCATCTGAGAGGGGTCGTGAATCTCAAAAAAATATTGGGTCAAGGTTTCATAAGAGAGAAGCTTCGGGTTAAATATCACTTCGACAGCTTCTGCATGGCCTGTCTTTCCCGTGCAAACTTCTTCATAACTAGGGGCATGTACATGTCCGCCGGTGTAGCCCACAGTGGTCTTAATGATACCGGAAAGGGTCTGCAGTAAATGCTCAACTCCCCAAAAGCAGCCCCCTGCATATAGAGCGCGTTCGTAGCCTTCTTCTGTTGAAGCCGGGATGAAAAGCATGGAGGCGGAATTTACGCAGTGCCTAGTGTTTTTGTGAGTGAAATGTTCACCTGCGAAGACGTGGCCTAAATGACCTTGGCAATAGTGGCAACGTATTTCCGTGCGGTATCCATCCGGATCAGGTAGGCGATCTACCGCGCCTTGAATAGCATCGTCAAAGCTGGGCCAGCCGCAAGGTGAAGAAAATTTATCGGAAGAGAGATAAAGAGGGGAGTCGCATTGCCTGCAGACATATATCCCTTTGTGATTACAATGGCAGTAAGGCCCGGAACCCGGAGGTTCCGTGCCTTTCTTGTTTATGATTCGATCTTGTTCATCAGATAACTTACGAAATCGATTCATATGAACCTATTTTAATAGTTGTGAGAAGATCCGCATCCACAAGATGATTTAGCATTGCGGTTCTCGACGATAAAGCCGGAAGCCTGTAATCCGTCTCTAAAGTCAATGACAGAGCCCTTTAAACGCTTTGTGCAGTGCTTGTTGACATGGATTTGAATGCCTTGTGATTCAAACACATCGTCATCAGCTTCAGCTTTTTCTGAAAAGTCCAAGATGTATTCAAAGCCGCTGCAGCCTGCCATACGGTCGCCAAAGCGTAATCCCCAGCCTTGTTTGCTATCTTCATCGGCTATTTCCATGAATTTCTTTGCTGCGCGTGGCGTTAAGGTGATAGTCTCTTTATCGGATTCGGGCTCTAGCAATAAATCGTTTAGTCTTTTGACTAAGCGATTGATGGCTTCGTCGTTCATGCCATGGCCATACATGCCGGCTTCAAGTGTCTCTGTGGTAGCTGCGTGGCAGCCGATGCAGTGCAGGCCTGCATGTGTAATTTCCTGAGAAAGCCTCTGAGCCTTATAGGGAAACTTGGATAGAATCTGATCTATCGTCATATGACGATGAATGACTTCCTGGGTTAGATTTTCTTGTGTGGTTTCTTTACCGCTCATTATTTGCACCTTTAAAATGAAATTTTTACATTACCGCATTTGATTTTACATTGGCAAGCTAAACGTTCTCCAGAAGTGCCATCACCTAAAAAATCAAGCTCTTCTTGCGTCATGGGTGACAAATTTTCAGGTCCTTCTTTCACCTCAATTACGCAAGTGCCGCATACGCCTTCAGTGCATGCAAAGGGAACGCCTGCTTCTTCGCAAGCTTCAGCGATTGCAGAGCCTTCTGGTAGTTCTATTTCTTCATTATTGTGTTCAAAAATTAACTTTGCCATAAAAACCTCATGTAATTCTAAATTAATTATACAATATTATTATATAATTTTGCGAAAAAGTCAATAATTATCTGTTAATAAAATTCAGGTTAATCAACGATGTGCTTCAGCGATTTCCACTTGTGTCCAAAAATGATCAAAATCATCCCCAGAGCGACAAAAGGCAGGCTTAAATATTGCCCCATCATCAAAAAGGATTCGTCGATGAGGTGGCTTTGCGGGTCTTTGATAAATTCTATCATGAAACGCGAAGTGAAGACGGCGATGAAAAAAATGCCGCTGATCCAGCCCGGGCGTGTAAATCCGAGTCTTTTATTCCACAAGTACATCATCGCGTAAAAGATGATCAAGTAGCAAATGCCTTCGTACATTTGAGTGGGATGCCGCGGAAAAGGAGAGTAATAATCTACAGGATCTCCAAATACAATTCCCCAAGGAAGGGTAGTGGGAGGCCCTAAAATCTCTTGATTGAAGAAATTCCCAAGTCGAATAAAAAAACCCGCCAAGCCTGCCGGAACAGCAATCATGTCTAAGAGCGTGATGAAGCTGATCTCCGGAAAAGGCTTCAGCACTGAGCGGTAGTATAAAAACAAGCTTATCAAAATGCCTATGACGCCTCCATGGCTGGCAAGTCCTCCTTTCCAGACCATAAAGATCTGCCAAGGGTGTTCTCTAAAATAGGGCCAGTCGTAGAAGAAGACGTCGCCCAAACGGGCTCCGATAATGGTTCCGAGCACTATGAACCATGTTAATTTATCCGTTAACACATAGCCAATCTGAGCAGAAGATCGCAAGGCCGGAGCGAGGTTTTCTTGAAGTTTGGTTTTGGGAATGAAACTAATGGCATCATTGAGGATGTTGAGCAGGTGGGATTTTAATTTTTTTGAGGGCTCTTGGTGGCATCGCAAACTCTGTAATTCACGCTTTAGCTTGACGTCGAGTTTCTGTAGAAAAGGGAAGAGCGGGTGCGTCTCCGAAGAGCTAATGCACTGCAGGCGGTCGACTAAGAGAGGCCATGAATCTACATCTTTTTCTGTAATGTGATTGCTATGGTCGAGCAGTTGTCTAAACATCCAGGCGATAATAAAATAACCGATGATAAGCCCTGTGACAAAAAACAGGCCATAGAAAGTGATAGGATGGTCTACAATAGGGAGTTTGAAAAGATGGCGAGGCGGATCCCAGTGAATCCAAGCCAAATAATGTCCCATGAGCATGATAACAGCCGTTGAAAATAAGAAAAGCCACCTATTCTTCTAAGGGAAGAATAGGTAAGCTTTTTCGGAGTAGAGGGATTCGAACCCCCGACCTACTGCTCCCAAAGCAGCCGCGCTAGCCAAGCTGCGCTATACTCCGTTATCTAAACATGTATAAATATAGCAGATTCGTCTATAATTCGAAAAGAAAAAAATAACAAAAAAAGGATATTTCTTATGCAACACGCTACTTTGATACCTGAGTTCATGCATTTCTTGGAACATTCTCCTACATCTTGGCATGCCGTCAAGCATCTAAAAGATAAACTCCAGGAGCATCAATTCACATGCCTCGATGAGGGGGATAGCTGGGAACTCAAACCCCGTAAAGCATATTGGGTGGAGCGCCATGGCTCCATATGCGCTTTTGTTCTCCCTGAAAACAAGCCTAAAAGCCTAAAGTTGATAGGAGCGCATACCGATAGCCCAGGATTTAAACTCAAGCCCCAGGCGGAGTACTTCAAAGAAAATATGCTGATGCTAGGTTTGGAAGTGTATGGATCGCCTTTGCTCACCTCCTGGTTAAATCGAGACTTGGCCATCGCCGGCAGAGTCTTTTTCAAGGATGGTCACGACCGATTTTGCCACGATTTAGTCAACCTTGAGGAATTTAGAGTGATCTTGCCGCAGCTTTCCGTGCATTTAGACCGAGAGGTGAATGAGAAGGGCCTTGTTCTGAATAAACAAGAGCATTTGTCTGCGCTGGCTTCAGTGTCGGCTTCTTCGGATACTAATCCCAAAGATTTGAAGCCCTTAAATTCCCTTTTGCTGCGCAAACTGAACGCCAAAACCATATTAAGCTATGATCTTTTCCTGTATCCCACAGAGAAACCTAGTAGAATAAGCACAGGAGGCGATCTGCTCGCTTCATACCGAATCGACAACCTCTCGGCTGTGCATTCTGCTGTGACGGGTCTGCTACAAGCTAAGGGGCCTCATGCGGACACTATTAAAATGATTGTCTTCTGGGACCATGAAGAAATTGGTTCACATACAAGTCAAGGCGCAGGTTCTCCTTTCTTTTCCGATATCTTGGAACGCATTTGCCTGTCTTTAAACTTAGGCCGCGAAGAGGTTTGCAGGCTAATTCGTCATGGAAAAGCGTTGTCTGTAGATATGACGCATGCTCTTCATCCGAATTATATGGAAAAATCTGAGCCGCGGCATCAGGTTCTACTGGGCAAAGGTGTGGCTATCAAAACGAACGCACAGCAACGCTATGCTACCGATGCTGCTTCTGCTGCCTGGTTGATAGATTTATGCCTGCGGGAGGGAATAGCTTATCAGCATTTTGTCACTAGAGGCGATATTCCGGCTGGAACGACTATAGGACCTATTCATGCAGCCCTTACTGGAATGTCTACAGTAGATATAGGATGCCCGCAGTTGTCCATGCATTCCGCACGCGAGATCATGCATGTTCAAGATCATCTGAGTATGTGCCGCCTTTGCGAAGCTTTCTTGAGATAGAGGTAATTCACTGTTATTAAAATGGCAAAGTTGATATGTCTTGAGATGTTTTATCTTAATTAAACCTAGGTTAACAAGGAGCATACCTATGACTGTATCTGTAGGAGATAACACATCGTTATCGGCTTTGCCTGTTTTGTCCTCTAATCTTCCGGTTAAACCTGTACTACGCCATATCACGCAAGTCCAAGATGTATTAAATAAACGGAAGTATCAATCACAGCTGGAAAATCCCTCTTCATTGTTCATCCATGAGAAAAAAATGTTAAAGACGGCTTTAGGCTCAGCGATACATAACCCGGAAAATGTG
>CAYMKI010000121.1:0-4694 GCA_964390695.1 uncultured bacterium | reverse complement strand
TCAACATTGCCATAACCTGATGAAAAACGCTTTTCAAGACAGTACTGATAAAGACAATTATCGAAAGGCCTACCATCACGCCAAAGAAAGCATCGCCAAATTAGTTCTTCTTGCCGGCCAAGATATCAATCAAGCCTTGGGGGTTGTCAAGAGCAGCAATCCAGCCAAGAAATTAAACAAAGCCATAGATTCCTGGGTATCTACCATCAAACAACATTTAGAGCAGGTGGTTGCTACTCATAGAAAAGTGGGATTGCAAAATGTGGAAAGTGCCTATTTTGTCGCCTTTCACATCGAAATTTTTAAGGCCTTGATGCTTCCGGATGGTCGCTTAAATGTGGGGCTGATTCCTTGTTTACTCATAGAATTGCTCGATGATAAAAGCTTGGACGCCGAATGGAAAAAACAGACAAGGGCCATCTTGGAAAAAATACAATCGTCTAAAGATATCCAATTGAAAGCAGCTTGCATCAAGAAGCCCGACCCAGCTAACACCCTGGCAAACCGCCTGATTCGCATCACTCTCGATGTATCCCCCGATAAAGACATTACAGATCTGGATGCCAAGATAGTGGCAGCCTCAGGCATGATGCCTATTCGTCAAGGTCCCGTAGGCAACTGCTTTGTGATCTGTAATGCCATCTGGTTCGTCAACGCTGTCCTGGACAAAACCCTTACAGACTACTCGCAAATACTGCAGTTTGGCCAGCTGATCCGCATGCAAGGCGACCAGAAGATGGAATATCCGATTGATTTTGATATCAATGATCCGGATCTAGATGCTTCATTTCAAATCAATGAGTGCGGCAAACTGAAAGGCGGGGCATACTTATGGGAATCTCCCGGCATACGTTCCGCTTGCCTGCAGTTAGGTCTGAATGATCCTGAAACTTTGCTTAAGAACTTTATCCGAGAATATAGCGACACCAATGGCAAAGGCGGCGGCTTCGAAATGACCCCCAGGAATCTTTTCAAGTTGTTAGCCAAACTGAGCGCAATCAAAGACGATGAAGAAAATCTAGTCAAAATAGCCTGTCTTGCCTTTAGCTCCAAAACGAATATGCCCTTGATTCATGCTTGGACAAGTGCTTTGGCTGCCATGGACCAGTCACAACAATCCTCATCTCTACACGACAAAATCAACAAATGCTGGAACTCTGTTTTTACACCCACATGGGAAGATTTGCAGAAAGACATAGCGCCTTCGGTTATAAATAGAATTCAAAGTATCTTCAAAGAGCAGATAAATGGCCGATGGCTGATCGAATACGATGAGAGCGTCGAAACGCCTTTGGCAGCTGATGGAAGCTCTACCGCCGGCGCCTTTGTCTATTTTGAACGAAACCTGGACGCCTCAGCCACTTCAGCACAACCCATTCGTTCTTATAAAGACCTCACCCGATATGCATCCAATACGCTTGCGGTTGTAGAAGAAAAACTCAAACAAGATGCCTATTTACACTCCAAAGAATGTGAGAAGACGGTGGCTAAAATCCGCAATTTTATCCAACAAGGAGATAAATTTGCCGACACAGTCCTTTCAAACTACGATGATTCTCTCAAAGGATCGGCCTCATTGGCGGATAAATGGGAAAAGTTCACCGATTTCGGCAAAATCGGCGGCGATAACGTGCATGTTTTCGAGCTGGCCATGGGATTTCCCTTGCCATCACCCATGCAAGCGGGGCAAGCCACTGCTAGAGAACGCTTGGTCTCGATCATACAGTTTTTGCGGGATCGGGAACAAAAAGACCATTTTATCGAGACTCCAGAGGAAGAGCGTTATGAGATGGACAGTGATGACCATGCCTTCACGATTCCTACAGATAATCCCACCATTCTGCCCTTCGTGAAGAGCAGCCAAGATGTCGATAAGCTCATCGAAGCCAAGATTTTTCAGCCTTGTCAGGCGGTCTCCCAAGCGCCGATCACTGAAGAGCAGAAAAACCTGCTTCTTAAAGAATCCGTGCGGCTCGCTCCCAAAGAACTGAGTCAAAAATTGAAAGACTTAGTGAGTCAAATTCATGAGAAGGCTATCCACGAATATTCTAACGCTGTATTTAAGATCTTAGTTAACCTGAACCCAGGTATCGACGAATCTGCCAAAAGCACTTTGCTGGCAAAATTTACCAACGCCGTGCTCTACCAGGTCCTGACAGAAAGTCAATTGAAAATAATCAAAGACGCCACTGTCCTGGGCCCAGACACTAATTGGGTGGATGACGACAAGCAAAGACATAAATTGTTGGAAATATTTTTCGCCTTTACCCTTAACCCCGTGACCAATCAGATTGAATTTTTTGAGATAGACGAAGACTCTTCAGGGCTTTACTCACTGAGTCAAGCCGATTGGATCGGAGGGCCATGGGATATGTATGGCTTAAACCTCGGCAAATCCGACGCAGCAGCCCAGAAGACAAGCTGAGCACGTCACTAGTGGCAGGAATTGATATGAATAGCAATTCCTGCCATTATACTTTGTACTTTTTTTGATAACAAAAAAAAGGTTAAAAAAACGCAGGCTCAATAAAATACAGGCTTGAAAAGCCCTAAGGTTACAGCCTTGTCATTGACCATTTTATTAGAAAAATTATCATAAGACATCCTTATTGCTTCAAGTTCAACGCAGAGAGCGCGGAGGCGCAAAGACGCGGAGTTAAGGCATGACGAAGCAACAACATAAAATTGCGCGCGAAGCGCACAATTTTAGCGCTGTCAGTCAAACCCGTCGGGTTTGACTGAACCCTATGAGAATTAGCGACTCTGCGAATCTGTAATTGAAATATAAAACTATGATCCATGCTATTTCTCAATATAGCGAACTTAAAGCAGCTGTCTCGTTTTTTGAGCCACTCATTGCTGCAAACCCTTTGTTATATCCTTCTGTGTGCTCTGTAGTTTTTAATTTATTATTTTATGAGGCTATATGGAATGGCTGCTTAGCTTCAACCAAAAATAGCCGCACTCACCTGGGCTGTAATACTAAGGCTTTTCAAGCCTGTATCTTAAGGGGTCTGCGTTTTTTTAGAAAAATTTTTTTGTTATCAAAAAAATGTACAAACTGTAGAGGCTTACGCCTGTGGCTATATGCTTGCGCCGTTATTGTGGCTAAGCGTATGTGATTTTTTTCCTAAAAAATAATCAATAGCATCTTCCCATCTATGGAAATCGCCCTGCAAGAGATGTAGATATGGTTTACAGCCTGAAAGGCTTCTGAAAAATAGCGACAAATGGATAAGTCTTGGGATGGTTATGATTTGACCTGAATTTAGGGCTCTCGTTTATGGTATGAGATGGGTTAGGCGCGTTTCACACCTTTCACTGCCAAAAAGCGCCCTAGTTTTTCTATCAGAAGTTTTTCTTCGTTTCTCGAGAAATTGGCTTTGGCATTGGTTAGGACTCTTTGTACAAACTCCTTGATCTCTATGGTTTCTGCGGGGGAGTTTAGGGGATTTTTTTGCAGCTCTTGAATGAGCACGGCAATGATTTTGTCAGCTTCTTTCTGATCGCAGTGTTTGTAGAAGAGATCTCTGAGATCTTGCTGCAGGTGGTCGGTTTTGATTAGCCCTTGTTGGTAGTCGTAGCTTTCATCGTCTTCTTTGATGCGTCTTTGTTTTGCTTGGGCTTTATCTAATTCTTTTTGCCGCTCTAGCTCATTGGCTTTTTTGTTCATGAGCTGGTTTCTCTGAAGGATTTGCAACTCTGCCTTTTTAACTCTTTGTTCCACCCCTTGTAGAAAAGATCTCGGATTTTTCTCATCGGCGTTCGCTGTTTTCGTGGTGTTTTCGGATTTGTTAACTAGGGGAGCCTGAATGGAAGCTGGGGCAGCGTCGCTTTTTTTAGTTTCTTGTTGTGAAGCTATCGCCTGTTGTAATTGCTGTATCTGAGTGCGCAACTGTGCGATTTGCTCACGTAGATGGCTTGCCTTCTCCAGCGCTTTACTCAATTCTTCTTTATGGTGATTTATTATTTCCTGTTGCTTGCGGTCTTGGTGTTTTAAATTGCGAATTTTTGCCTTTTTTGATTCAACTAATTTGATTTTATCAAGGACTTCTTTTTTTTCAGGTTCAGTAAGAGAAATTCCACTCGGGTGATAAATTTCTTCTCCTGCTTCGACATTTTGTTTGAATTGATCTAATGGTAAGTTTTCTAGAGTACCAGTGTCTTTGTTTAATTTAAAAAAGGGGCCTGTATCTGTTTTTAACTGGTTAATATCCGTTTCTTCAAGATTAATTTCGGATCTAAAGATATGAGATCTAGCATCAGCTATTTGTATGGCTTCGGTGCGCTTCTGTATGCTTTCCTGTATTTCTTTTAATTGATCTTCGATAGAGCTAAGCTTCTCGTTTTTTAATGATAGTTCATAATCATTAAGATTCATTGTGCTCATATAATCAGTGTTGAGTTGATTTTTGGATTTTTCGTTGAGTATTTTGTTTTTAAGTAGTTCCTTCTCTTGAAGGATTGAAGAATCATTATGAGATACTATTTCCTTTTGGTCTGATATCTCAAGATTTTTCTGAATTTTTTTGGAAAATTTAATTTCAAGCGCATTATTGATGTTATTCTCTTCATCTTGCAATGCGTTTAGCTGTTCCTTTATGAGCTTTAAACTATCTATGTTCTCCGAGGGAATAGCGGCTGGAACAACCATTTTATCTTGATAGTCTTCTAAAGATTGTGAAGACTTAGAT
>CAYMKI010000120.1:0-10881 GCA_964390695.1 uncultured bacterium | reverse complement strand
CGGCCCTCTCACTCGCCAGTTCCTTATGGACACATACGGAATCGCCTGCCCGGAAATATACGGCGATCCAGGCCTGCTGGTACCTTATCTGTTTCCAGAATTCAAAAGAAGCGAAAATCCCACCTATGACTACATCGTGGTGGTGCATTACAATGATTTTGCTCAAATTCCTAAAGACCCCGACGGCCATGTTGTCTATGCCACCGAACCTTGGGATCAAGTGATTCAAAAAATTCTGGACAGCCACTTTGTCATCTCCAGTTCCCTGCATGGCGTCATCGTCGCCGAAGCTTTCGGCATCCCGGCCAGACTGCTAAGAGTCAACGAGAAGGAACCCTTGATCAAATTCAAAGATTACTACTACGGTACGCAGCGGTTTGATTTCCAATTTGCAACTTCGATCGAAGAAGCTTTGCTTATGGGAGGAGAACCTCCCTTTCAATGTGATTTAGAACAACTGTACGATGCCTTTCCGTTCGAATTTTGGCCCAGTACAGAATTTAAAAGACCTAATTTCAATTGAATACAGGGAGAAAATCCATGAGCCTATATTCCTTTATTTTCAATAAAATTTTGCTTCTCCTCATAATTACACTCTGCTTAGGCATTAAAGATCGAGGATACACCTTCTATGATCTTGAAGCTACCTGCCAAGATTTCGTCTTGGAGACTAAAAGAATAGAAATCCCTAACTTCACCGATGCCTTTAATCCGAGCATCGTGCGTTGGAAGGGACATCTGCTGCTCAGTTTTCGCATCCGCGATCCCTTAACGACATTGACCCATCAGATCGGCCTGGTTTGGCTGGATGACAACCTAAATATAGCTGGCGAACCTTGTATTCTGCAAAAAGACACCCAAGATAACCTTTACATGCCAAGGACTCAAGATCCCCGGCTGATCACCGTCGGAGCAGATCTCTATATGGTCTTTAATGAATTCCATGACACCTCCACAACACCAAACCGCAGAATGGCCTATACAAAAATACACAATGTGCATGACAGTTTTTATGCAGAGCCTCCCACATTTCTTTTAGATTATGAAAATGAAAATCCCGCCAAACAAGAAAAAAATTGGGTACCTTTTGTATTCCATGATCAGCTTTTGCTCTCTTACAGTATCGAACCTCATTTAGTCCTTCAGCCTGCAGCAGACAGCCATCAATGCCTTACCGTCGCTAATACCTTCTCCAACCCTAAGTGGAACTGGGGCATCTTAAGAGGAGGAACTCCGGCAGTAAAAATAGGTGATGAGTATCTGGCGTTTTTTCATTCGGTAAAGGACCTCATCTCTGAACAGTCAGAAGGAGCTAGAATCCTTCATTATTTTATGGGGGCTTATACATTCAACGCAAAACCTCCATTTAACATGACCAAAATAAGCCCCGAACCTATCATAGGAAAAAACTTCTACAATGGCCCTAAATACAACACCTGGAAACCTCTCTTAGTCGTATTCCCTGGAGGATTTGTGCATGAAAAAGATTACATCTGGATTTCCTATGGACGTCAAGATCACGAAACTTGGATTGTTAAACTGGATAAACAAGGCCTTCTTAACAGTCTTATACCAGTCTCCAATCCAATGTAAGAGACTACTGGTTCTATTCATATCATTTATTGGGCTTGCATTTCAATTGCATGCCGCCGTAGACCTCGAAGAAGGTATCGATGACTTTGTATTAGATACAAAGAAAATTGACATCCCCGGATATCCCTTTGCCTATAATCCCTCTATAATCAGATGGAACGGCCGCCTGCTTTTGAGTTTTAGAATCACCCATAATCCCAAATCGCCATTCGATTCCGAACTCGGCATGGTCTGGCTGGATGATGAATTCAATGTCGCAAGCGATCCTATGCTTTTAGACACTCGCGGGCCTCTGCTCATAAATTCTAGAGCCGAAGATGGACGCTTAGTGCAAATGGGCGGGAAATTATATTTAGTATACAGCAATAACACTGAGCTCCAAGTTTCCAAGGGTGGATTTCGAGTACACATTGCTGAAGTGGAAATAGACGAGAATTTTTTTGAATTAAAAAACAAAGAATGTCTCTCAGAGTTTGAGAGTGAAAGTAAAGAAATTCGTGAAAAAAATTGGGTTCCATTTGACTATAATGGAAATTTGATGCTAGCTTATAGTCTAAATCCTCATTTTATTCTCCAGCCTATAATCGGCTCTGGGCATTGTGAAAGCACAGCTTGGTCTGAAGGAAGAATAAATTGGGGGTGGGGACAGCTTAGAGGAGGCACACCTGCTATCAAAATAGATGGGTCGGAATATTTGGCTTTTTTCCATTCATCTAAATCTATGTTGACAGCTCACTCTGAGGAAAAAAGCATTCTCCATTATTTTATGGGAGCTTATACTTTTTCTGGAGAGCCTCCTTTTGCTATCACTAAGATCAGCCCAAAACCCATTATAGGGAAGGGATTTTATAGCGGGATTCCTTATACCTCCTATTATTGGAAAAAACAGCAAAGGGTTATTTTTCCAGGTGGTTATTTTTGCGAAGATGACAATATATATGTCGCTTATGGTCGAGAAGACCACGAAATATGGATTGTCACTCTTGACCGCAAGGGTTTGATGCAAAGCCTAGAACCTATACAAACACTTAACCAAACAATGAAATAAAACAAAACAAGTAGGTATTTACATGAAATCGATACTAAAATCTACAGTCTGTTTTTGCGCTATCTGGATGACATCATTTTTGTCTGCCGATGGCCCCAAACTCATGGACTTGGAACAGAGCCCTTCTTCGTTTATCTTAGAAAATAGACAAATTAACATCCCTGGTTTTCCTAATGCCACCAACGCTTCCATCGTGCGATGGAACGGAGGCATATTGATGAGCTTCAGGGATATTTATGACCCTATCGTCGTGGAAAATAATGACGGATCAGGCTTGGCTAGCTCTGATATCGGATTGATCTGGCTAGACAATAATTTAAATCCCATTGGAACTCCTCAGTTTTTGGCTTTTGACGCCTACTCATACTTACCCTCCATGCCCGAAGATCCTCGTCTGCTAGTCATTGATGATACTCTGTACATGACATACAGCGATAACAGAGAAATCTATCCCGGGATCGAGGGAACTCGGGTATATGTAGCCCAAATCGATCTCGTCAACAATGAATTTGTCGCCCTTAACGAAGTGTGCTTGGATAATTTTGAAAATAACGACCGTTTCAACCGAGAAAAAAACTGGGTACCGTTTTCCTACAATGATCAACTGCTGCTAGCTTATAGCTTACTTCCCCATCGTATACTGCAGCCGGATTTGAACACGGGTGATTGCGAAACCATCTACTTGACCAGAGGCCAAATCCACTGGAACTGGGGTGTGTTAAGAGGAGGGACTCCAGCCTTGCAAATTGACAGCACGCAATACCTAGCCTTCTTTCACTCTGTCCTCAACGTGCCAAGCGTGCAATCCCATGGCACGACTATGCCTACTTATTTCATAGGGGCCTATACCTTTAACAACGATCCTCCTTTCCAAATTACCCAGATGAGCGCAAACCCAATCATTGCACAAGGTTTTTATTCTGGCCAAAACTACCAACCATTTTGGAATCCGGTAAACGTGGTGTTTCCTTGCGGATATATCTATGATGACAACTACATCTGGTTATCTTATGGAAGGCAAGATCATGAAATATATATCCTAAAACTCGACAGAAAACGGCTGATGCGCAGTCTAAATCCTGTCAAAACCCGCCACATATAGTTTTCCTATGTGTATTTCTTGCTACAGGACATCTAGATGATGTCCTGTGCTTATTTAAAGTTGAGCTAAGAATTAGGGAGCTTGCTGAGTTTCAAGCGCTACCAAGCTCTTTAAAAGCGCATCTTTATCAAGTTTCACCAGCCAAATCTCATGATCCTGTCGTCCATAGGCTATCCAGATGTAATCCTTATCAAATATGTAGCCTCCTGGAAAAACCACACATACAGGGCGGTAGGTCTTATAGCTTAAACCACTATAAAAATTTCTAGCTATGATAGGTTCTGGGCTAATATGCGTAATTTCAAAAGGCGGAAAGGCGTTATACACATAAGCCCCCATCACATAATGAGGGATAACAGCTCCATTGGAATGCTTAGTGGCCATTTTTGTCGAAGAGTGAAAAAAGGCTAAGTACTGTGTTTCATTTAACCTCAAGGCCGGAGTACCTCCTCTGAGTTCACCCCAAGCCCAAGGAATATTTTTTGAACTGATATCCACAAGATCGCAATCGGTAGAACCTAGCAAAGGCTTGAAAATCTTGTGAGGAGATATAGAATAGGCTAATAAAAGGTTGTCATTGTATTCGAAAGGTACCCAATTTTTTTCCCAACGAGACGTTCTTTCACCTGGAAATTTCAAGAGGTAATCTGGAGGTTCCGCGCTAAAATTCACTCCATCATAATTGACTTTGCATACGCATACGCGCCTGGTGATACATGGGGGATTTATAAAGTCAATTTCAACATCATTGCTATAAACAATATACAAGTGCTCCTTGATTAGCACTAGTCTAGGATCCTGTTCTTTGTTAAATTTATGCACATGATTGGAACGAATATCTAGAATCTGAGCAGAGCCTCTAGGACACAGTTGCTCATCCAACCATACCATTCCTATTTCAAAGGTAGAATCCAACTTAGCATTTCGGACCCTAAAACTCAGCAACGTATTATCATTCCAGACGATAAGTGATGGATTGAAAGCACATTTGAAACCCGGGATTTCGAGCTGCCTGGTCTCTAAAACGAAGGCTTGGCTTATTTCTTCTTCTATCAGATTCGCAAAACTTAATTGGTAAGGGAGAACGAAAAAATAAACAACCAGCGAAAAAAAAATTTTCATTCTATCAATGGTTAAGAACTGATCAAAGGAAGGCCGGCACGCATCCAGGCATTCATACCCCCTGTGACACTATATACAGAAGCGTATCCCATACGCTTTAAAAACGAGGCTGCTAGCGATGAGCGATAACCGCTACCACACACTAGATAGAGACTAGAACCGGTTGGTAGACGGTCCAGTTGATTCGCTAAATCTGACAATTCCACATGCATGGCTTGATGAATATGTCCAGAAGACCATTCTGCAGTAGTCCTTACATCTATCAGGTATACATCATGGTGAGCTTCCCGAAGTTTCTGATATAAAAGCATGACCTCTATAGGATTTTCTGTAACCTTATCCAATGCTTGCAAACCTTCATCTCGATCCCATAAAAAACTGCTGGCTATATGATCAAAACCGATCAGCTGAAGATTGGCTGCGGCCATGTCGAGAGTGGACAAACTATCTCCAACGAGCCCTACACAGATATCTTCATACAATACCGACCCGACCCAGTTGCAAAATGAGGGTCCCCAAGGAATATTAAGAGCCCCTTTGACATGGGATGCTGCAAATTGTTCCGGCTGGCGTATATCGATATACACTTCGGGGCTAGTATTTTCTATCCTAGACTCGGATGTCGTCTTTAAATTCATTTTTTTAATCCGTGCAAAATTCTTTGGCGCCGGAGAAATGCCTTCTTGCAAGCGGAAATACCACTCTGCAAAAGTATTATATTGCATAAAGGGATTCGTTTTTCTTTCCACACCTAAGGTGGACGTCGGTTTGTTCCCTAAAGCCTTTCCGCATAATGAGCCTGCCCCATGCGCCGGATATATGACGACAGATTCAGGCAATGCTGCTATCTTGGCAAATATAGAATCATAGAGAAGTCTGGATAGTTTTTCTGTGTCCTTGGTGCCCAGCAGATCCGGCCTGCCCACGCTGCCTACAAATATAAAATCCCCTGTAAAGGCTGCACTTGGAACCTCAGAGCTTTGCTCTTTGTTGTAAAATAGCCATGTAAGATGTTCGTACGTATGACCCGGTGTATGCAATGCTGTTAAACTAAAACTTGGATAATCCAGGGTATCCCCCTCCTTCACAACTTGGTCTGCATACGTAGGGATCCAGGCGGCACCTCCCATGCCTGAGCAGTGGATGATAGGAGCTCCCCCGCAAGCTTGTTTCAGATCGCAAGCACCCGAAACGAAGTCCGCATGCACATGGGTTTCTAGAATATCTTGAATGATGAGATTTTCTTGTTTTACATACTCCAGATAGCGTTCAACATATCTTGTAGGATCGATGATGACGGCCTTTTTTGTGGAGGCATCTGCAATCAGATAAGAATTTATCGCTAGCCCGGGAGTATTAAAGGTATGTATAACCATCTATGTATCCTTGCGATTGTTCTGTACCCTAGGTTTAGAGAGGTAATTTTTAACTACAGAGTATACAACCCATATCACGGCTAGACACACTAAGACGAGCGTAAAGTTATTTTCAAAAATATCCATGGCGTAATTGATCATATGATTGCAACACTCGCCAAAAAAATAACCGAAGCTAAATAGCAGCCCTATCCAACAAAGCGCTCCCAAAACAGCATACTTGGCAAAATGCTTGAACTCCATATCGGTAAATCCTGCAAATAAACCGCTAAAATGTCGCAAGCCTGCTATGAAATATCCGATAAAAATGACCCATTTACCAAAACGTTCAAACCACCAATGCATTTTCGCCATGCGCACTTCAGTCAGCCCAATATACCCCCCGTATTTTTTTATAACTACATCGCCGGCAAAACGCCCTATTAGATAACTCACGGTTATTCCACACAGACTGCCTAAAAAGGCGGAAATAAATGCCAATACCGGCGGCAATACCCCTTTTTGAATCAGAATGCCGGTAAAAATCATTAGGGTATCTTCAGGGATGGGCAAGCCAATGATTCCAAGGGCTAGTAAAAAAAATAAGGCAAAGCATCCGTATTGTAATAACCACACGGTAAAAGGATCCGTTGCTGTTTCTACCATGTTATCTCTGACTCCAAATAGCTACTGCCATTGCATACTCCTTGCAATGACTTAGTGTAATTTTAACTGCAGGATCATCGAAATAGGCCTTGACTTTTGGTTGAAAGGTAACAAATGGATTTCCCTTAGAGTCATTGCCTATCTCCATATCAAGCCATGAAATTTCAGTGCTAATCCCCACTCCGAAGGCCTTGGAAATGGCTTCCTTGCCTGCAAATCTGGCTGCATAGTGCGGATACGGATTTTTATACCGGCTGCAATAATTGTGTTCAAGTGGAGTGAAAATTTTATGCAGGAACAACTCGCCATGCTTTTCTATGCTTTGTTGTACCCGCACAACCTCTATTATATCACAGCCGACGCCCAAAATCATATGCTATAAAGCAAAATAGCTTTTGTGTACAGACTCCAATTCGGGGAGGCCAGACTTTGACTCTGGTAAATGATGCATACCCTCATCTAAGGCGTTACAAAAGATCATACGTCCTGTGGGGTTGTTTTTGACAGAGATAACTTGAGCTCTTATAGTTTCATTGATAAACTCAGCGCCTCCATTCACGACTACCATAGTGCCATCATCCAAATACCCTACACCTTGACCGGGCTCTTTGCCATATCGCAGCACTTTGATATTCAAGAATTCGCCAGTTTGCGTCAGCGGCTTCAAGGCGTTTGAAAGTAAATGAATGTTGATAAATCGGATACCTTCTATCAAAGCCTGCTGCACTTTCGTAATGTCTGCTGTGATGATATTTGCATCCATTACTCTGGCTAAGCGGATCAGTTTGGAAAGAGGGTCTTTGATATCATTAAAATCGGTTTCATTGTATCTCAAATCTAACGAAGGGATCGACTCTAATTTTTTCAAGGTCTCTAAAGATTTTCTGGCTCTAATTTTGGTTGATTCATCAGCACTTTCCAACTGTGCGTTCAGCTCCTTAACTAAAAATAGTGGTACAATAAGTAGATGGTCCAAAAGACCCGAAACGGCAAGATCCACTATTCTGGGATCAAAAAGCGCCGATCCATCTACGACGATATCTTTTCTATTCTGACTCGACGGTTTCAAACGCACAAAAGGAATACTCAAATAAAGCTCATCAGCACATCTAACTGTTAAAACCATGCCAAAGTAAACAGAGAAGAGATATATGGCCGATTTGAATATATTTACTAATTGAGAATTTTCCACGATGTGGTCGAGCTGTAAAGCGGTATTCAGGATAAGAACAATAGCTTCTCCAAAAATATATCCAAAAAACAAGCCTAAAATCGCCTGATTGAAGATGCGTAAGTTAATCTGTTTTAAGGCTATATCCATGCCGATAACACCTGATGCAAAAAGAGCTCCACCGACTAAGCCTAATAAAAGATTTGCAAAAGTCAATCCCTCTGCTGGTTGTGTGGTCGCATAGGAACTCGAAATGAGTGCGCACAAAAAAATGAACACTAGTCGTATCACATTTATGGATGTATTCATGGTGTTGCCTATAATTTTATTTCTATGGGTTTTTTTCAGTTTCTTCAAATGGAGATCGTTTGATACCTATCCCTAGGTTTATATAACAAAATATCATTTTGCGTCTAGTTATTTTTTAGCTCTATTGCCATATAAATAGGATCTATGGCATGATGACTCCTTAGCATATACCGCACACAAAATCCCCTTTATAATAAATATCTTATGACCAAAAGTTATCGTCAAGGCAAAGATCAGATTTATAAACTTCTCAAAGATCACTCCCAAGAAGAGCTGCTCCAAAAGCTCATTCCTAAACAAACGCCTCGCCCTTTGCCTAAAGTTCCCGGTAGCGCGCATATTCAGGCCGCCTTTGTGCAAAAAAGATGGGATTTGCTCAGCTCCTCACCTGAAGAACAGGAGGCGGTATTAGACCCGCAAACATTCGCTCACATGTCTAAATATGAAAACAATATCGAAAATTTCATCGGTACCGTAAAGGTGCCGGTAGGATTAGCGGGTCCTTTGCGTGTCAATGGTCTTTTTGCCCAAGGGGATTATTATATTCCTCTGGCCACCACCGAAGCCGCCCTCGTTGCTTCATATCACCGCGGCTCTATGCTCATCACTGAAGCCGGCGGCTGCACAGCTTGTCTGATCAGCGAAGGCGTGTGCAGAGCCCCAGGCTTTGCCTTCGAGTCCATTCGGGATGTAGGCATTTTTGTAAAATGGTGCATTGATAACATCTCTCAATTTCAAACCGTAGCCGAATCCACGACAAAGTACGGCAAACTAAAAGATGTGCAAATCATGGTCGAAGGCAACCACGTATATCTCATTTTCGAATACACCACCGGCGATGCCTCGGGACAGAATATGGTGACCATTTCCACAGAAGCCGCCTTAAATTACATCCTGCAAAATTCACCCGTAAAGCCAAACCACTATTTCATCGAAGCCAATATGTCGGGCGATAAAAAAGCCAGCACACAATCTTTCCAAACGGTCAGGGGAAAAAAGGTCACCGCCGAAGTCCAATTAACCAAAGAGTTGATTAAAAAATATCTACACACAACCCCAGAAAAAATGGTCAAGCTGTGGTACATGACCGCCATGGGAGGTGTGCTCAGCGGCACCATCGGCATCCAAGGCCATTACGCTAATGGCCTAACGGCACTCTATCTGGCATGCGGACAAGATGTAGCCTGCGTCGCCGAGTCTGCCGTAGGCATCACGCGCTTTGAAATTACTACCGAAGGAAACCTCTATGTATCCGTCACCCTCCCCAACCTCATGGTCGGTTCTGTAGGAGGGGGCACGCAGCTGCCTTCACAATTAGCAAACCTCAACATCATGGGCATGAGCGGTGCGGGAAAGGCAAAAGCCTTGGCAGAGATCTGCGCCTCCGTGGCTTTAGCCGGAGAACTATCCATAACAGGAGCCATTTCCGCTCAGCACTTTACACGTGCCCACCAACGTCTAGCTCGTGGGAAATAACCTATGTGGAATTTCACCACCCTCTCTCGCATCGATTTTCGCATCATCCCCATTGTATTGGCTTTAATGACCATTAGCCTTTTGATTATTGCTTCTTATTCTACGCCAAATTCTCCAGAGCATGCGGATGAAACCTTTTTTACCCCACTTGTGAAGCATCAAATGCAAGGATACTTGCTGGCGTTGGGTGTTTTTGTCTTTTTTGCCGCCTTTGACTACAACAAGCTAAGAGAATGGACCTGGCTGCTCTATGCATTGATGATCGTGTCGCTGCTAGGTCTATTTTTCACCGATCCGATTGCCCGTGTGCATCGGTGGTACCGTCTACCTTTCATCAATTTCAATTTTCAACCTTCTGAATACGCCAAGCTGATCGTAGTAATCACCTTAAGCTGGTTTTTAGAGCGCCGCTCTCATGTAGCCAGGTCCTTCAGCACTGCCATTTATGCCGGATTGATCGTTGCTATCCCCTTTGTGCTTATTCTTAAACAACCTGACCTTGGTACAGCCTTAGTGCTATTTCCTATAGCCCTAGTCATGTTTTACTTTGGAGATATCCACCCCACGGTCATCAAAATCATGAGCTGGAGCGGCGGCATTTCGCTCCTTTGCGTCGCGCTCATCTTCTTAGAAATTGTCCCGCACGAAACGATCAAGCCTTACGTCATCAAAGTCTTAAAAGAATACCAATTCGAACGTTTGAACCCCAACACCCACCACCAAAAAGCCGCAACCACAGCTATAGCCCTGGGAGGATTTGCAGGAAAAGGGTGGAAAAAAAGCGACTATACCGCAGGCGGATGGCTCCCTGCGCCCTACACAGATTCGGTATTCCCAGCCTTCGGAGAAGAGTTTGGATTTCTCGGACTTGTTTTGTTGCTGGCACTTTTTTATGCTTTGATTTATTTTAGTTTTCAGGTAACCGCAGTGACGGCAGATCCGTTCGGCCGCTTGTTATCTGCAGGTATTACCGTTTACTTGGCCATGCATATCATGATAAACGTGGGCATGATGACAGGCTTGCTGCCTATCACAGGAG
>CAYMKI010000119.1:0-10903 GCA_964390695.1 uncultured bacterium | reverse complement strand
AATGCGCGGTGGTGAATTTTTCCATTTTCTCCTGCGTGAAAGCTCTCGCGATTTGAGCTATCGTCCCAGGGGCAATATTAAAAATATGGCCCCTCGGATGATCGTCGAATCCCGAGACTTTGACGCGGACAAAACGAAAAAATTCACCGCCGCGCAGTATAGAGCCTAAAACTCAACCCTGACTATCCAATCGGGCTCGCAGTTTAACCTATTAGTGTCGTTAGGAGGAATTTATGGTTTTAACCAGCGAAAAAATGACTCTCCAGGAAGAAACGCTACCCGGAGTGAAGCTCTCATTTATTACTGCGTCTTCTCTTCCCTTGGTCATAGAACCTGAAAACACCGATATCACTCTGCAAGATTTCTTGGAATTCATCAAATATTCCCAAAAAACGTTGCAAAAGAAAATGCTGGCGTGCGGAGGCTTACTCTTCAGAAACTTTCCCCTAAAGAACGAGTACGATTTTGCCGCTGTGATCAAAGCTCTAGGTTGTGGAGATCGGGTTCAATACATCGGAGGGGACAGCCCTAGAACGAATGTAATCGACGGCATCTACACTTCTACGGAAGCTCCGCCTTCGTTCAAAATCCCCCTGCATAATGAACTGTCCTTTGTAAAATACTATCCATCCCATATATTCTTCTTTTGCCAAACGCCCTCCGAAACCAAAGGTCAAACCATCCTAGCCGATGCAAGAAAGATCTACCAAGACGTTGACCCCAAAATAAAAAAAGCCTTCATTTCCAAAGGGTTGACCTACATCTCGCGCTATTACGATGAAAGTCTATTGATGGATCTGCTGAATTACTTTCAACCCTCGCATAAATCATGGCGGCAAGTCTTTGAGACTACTGATAGGGAAGAGGTAGAAATCCTTTGTCAAAAAAACGACTTCGGCTTCAAGTGGAACACCAATAATTGGTTGGAAATCACCCAAAAACGTCCGGCCACCATTTTGCATCCTCTTACCCAAGAGGCTGTATGGTTCAACCAAGCGCATTTGTATGATTTTAATCCGCGCCTGCTGGGGTTATCGCGTTACTTCTGCTCCAAGCTCTTTTACTTCCAAAAATACACCAAGCTGCATGAAGTGATCTTTTCGGATGGCAGTCCCATCCCGCGCTCTCACTTGTATCATATCTTAGAAGTCTTAGATGCCAATACGTTGTATTTCAGCTGGCAGGCAGGGGATTTACTGGCTCTAGACAATGTGCTGGCAATGCACGGCCGCGCTCCATTCACCGGCAAGCGGCGCATCCTCACAGCTATGACCAGCCAGAGAAATGAGTGAAGGCTGAATGCCTACTCTTACTTATATGTATCGATGCGATTCAGCCAGCCTTGTAGCCAACGCTCCTCATGCCTGTCTTTAGGGGCATTTTCAACTCTTTGCTTTAGGACGGCTTTAGCGTGATTCGAGAAATCCAGCAGCAAATGGTCTGAATCAGGAGAAATACGTTGCAGCACCTGAAGCAAGCCCCAGCCTTGTCCTCGATATGTTTCCAAAGGCTGGCATCCCATGCCTTTGAAATTCAAGTAATCAATCATAGCATACAACCCTCGAAAGTCCTTGGACAGTTTGGCGATGACTTTTGCGACTTTTCCCTTATCTTCAGGGCTCAGACCAGCAGTCATTTCCTGTGTAGCCTTCTCGAATCTCTCCACAATGAACAAAGCTTGCAAATCTTTTGTCTCCAATAAAATTTGACGCAAAGATACCATTTGAGGAGTATGTAGATTGGCAACGAACTCCTCACGAGAACGCCAAGGACAGCCTTGAGCATGTCGCAGCCAATCCGGCAGCACAACTCCCTTGAGCTGCAAGTATTTTAGCAGGTCGGGAAAAGTTTCTTTGAAGTGCTCTTGATGATCCATCGGATACCAAATAAAATGGCCTATGCCGAAGGATCCGAAATTTTCTCCACGGTTCCAATGGGTCAATCCCTCCACAGAACCATGGCATTCATTCTTCCAGATTTTTTCTCCCAGCCTAATGGCGACATCCTCGCCAATTTGCATGGAAGGAAGGTCTACCCACAAACAACAGGCTGCTAAAAACCCGACTACTATTCCACCTTTATTCATTGAACCTCTTGCATAATTAGTCACCTTCCCACTGCCCTTGCCCGAATTCTGATCCTAAATCCCAAATGAAACAAATGAAACCACTGAGATCATTGAGAACATTGAGACAAATGTAGGCTCGTAGTATAATAGAGAAGGTTAATATGCACATCTACCCTTCTTAAGGATATTTAGAAAACCAAACATAAAGCATAAACAATAGCGTAGATGGCGTAGAAACAATAAATTATACCCTAATTCATCCTCCGCGCCTCTATGCCTCCGCGTCTCCGCGTTTAAACTCATCCATCATCTTTAAAATCGATACATATAAACTATAGAAGGAGTATTGATCAGACCGCAAGCTTAATTAAAATTTGCAAAACCCATTTTAAATATCTCGATACTATTCACCAACGCCTTAATCGTATCACGCCTGCTGTTGATTTCTGAACAAATTATCTACCACCTACGTTTTAAATCCAAGTTTCTTTGCACCGCTTCATCGATGCGCTCCATCGACAACCTTCCTTTACGCCCAGCATCGCAAAGAGCGTGGTGAATTCGTTGCACGTCTGCCGTGTTTAATTCTAAGCTGATTTCAGATCCTATCAGCTGTTTGCCACCTAAAATCAACAGATCACAGCCCGCTTCGACGGCTCGAATGGCAGCTTCATCTACAGATAAGCCATTTTTTAACACGCCTTCCATGACTAATGAATCTGACACAATAACACCTTTAAATCCTATTTGCTGCCTTAGATAATCTAAGCTGGGTTTGGACAAAGTAGTGCAATGTTCCGGATCCAAGCCTTCAACTAAGATATGCGCAGTCATGATCATCTCTGTATGCCCTGCTAAGGCTATAAAGGGAAGCAGCTCCATTTTCTCCAATTCAGCTTTTGATTTCTTCAGTACAGGCAGATCAATATGTGAATCCACCGACACATCCCCATGACCCGGAAAATGCTTCAAGGTGGTCATGATATCGGCCTGATGGTAACCATCCAGGGCACATTTAGCGAAAGAAATGACAATATCGGGAGTCTCGCCAAAAGAACGCGGACCTATGATGGGATTTTTGGGATTGCTGTTAATATCTACCACAGGAGCTAGATTGAGATTAATCCCTACGGCAGACATTTCAGTTCCCATGGCCAAAGCGTTATCCTTTGCCAAATAGGGATTTTGCGACAATCCCACAGCCTGATTGCTTGGAAATAGGGTAAATCCTTGAGTCAGCCTAGCGACCGGTCCTCCTTCCTGGTCAACAGCGATATACAGCGGAATAGGTAGTCGATTGGCTTCTGCTATTTTTTGGAGTCCGTGGCTAAGCTCTCGCACCTGCTGGGGTGAGTGCAGTCCATTGGCCCAGTTGTAGTAGATAAATCCAGCGACATGTACTGTCTGGATTAGTGTTTTGGCATCTTCATTGGCGGACTCTCCATGAAAATGCACTATGAGCAGTTGGCCGATCTTTTCTTCCAGGCTCATCTCTTGAATAGACGGCAGTGAGCTCATCCCCATGAAAGGCACTGCAGTTAAAACAACTAAAATATATATATACCATCTCATAGGTGCGCTCTTTCGGTTTGATTTAATCTACAAATAAGATCGTTTGTCAACATAGCTATATGGAATCGCTTTCGGCTTGTTTCAGGTTCACGGACAACATATCCATCGTCATGAGTTCTATCGTTCGCAAGATAGTACAAAATACCGGCAAAAGAGTAAAAACTTAACTCTTCTTGATAGTCAATGATTCCTCCTCCTGCTTTGTATCCGGAGATAAAAACCTCTCTTAATTGCTGCACCTCTTGCATGGTTAAAATTTCTTTCATACAAACCTTCTGATTGTCCAAGAAGAATTCCATACGCCAAAATTGAAATTCAGCAATAAAACTATTAATATCCTTAGCTGGACTTCCAATAGGCTTTTCATCTTTGCTTAGGCTATCTGCCAATTTAGAAGGATCTATCCATGTGATGATATTTCTTGAATTATCATAAAAAACATTCTGAAATTTAGTATCTCCATGAATGATAGAAGTTTTTCTAGAATTAGATTCCATCCATCGGACTGAATCCTCAAAGTAACTTTTCAACCTATCCACGTCGATATCTGGATTGGGTCTTGTTTGCAGCTTTTCTTCAACCTTTGCTAAATAGCCTCTGACACGTTCAATAAAGTTCTTCGGCAATTGAGTTTCAACACCTTGTCGGTAGGAATGCAAGGCAGCCAATGTGTATCCGGCTCGTTCAATTACTTTAAGAAAATCTGTAAAATACTCCTTTCTGTTTTGCGCGCTGGAAATTTGTGATGACAGCTTACGAAAATGCCCTAATAATGAAATGCCCGGAGCGACACTTTCAGAAAGCATAAAATGCAGGCTTTCTCCCACATGACATCTTCCTATAGCATAAATTCGCGGAGAAACAAATCCTTGAATCTTTGCCTGAGTCAAAACATCCAATGAATATATTTCTTGAAATACATTGTTGGAATGTTTTGAAAAGACTTTCAGAATGAGCAGTTTTTCACCGGTCCTAGCATCCGCAACTTGATAAACAGGATCTCCGGAAGCCCCTTTTTCATCGACCTCCTCTACTCGGAAACTATGGCATGACATACCTGTTGTCGTGTGCACAAAGTGATTCAATGCACCATAGAGATCCCCTTTGCTATAATCGGTAAGGAATGATTCTAAGTTAGCAATTCCTTCGTTTTTAGAAGTGACATTGCGGTGAACCTCTTTGCAACATTTTAGAGTATGATTTCTCTCCAATTTTCTGCGAGACAGACATTGGGAAGGGCTCTTGGCAATATAGAGGCGAACTTGCAAATTGCCTTCGACATCTCGTGCCTTCTTAACTTTAAAATATCCTGAAGCGATCTCTTGAATAGTCGAGCGCAGCTCATCTGAGGATCCCTGAAGAGAGTATAATTCGTTCGAAGATTCATCCTTTTGGATAATCTTGAGCGTGGATTTATAATGAAATAGCCCTTCATTAAAACTATCCATTATAGACAAGGGTTGAGTCATATTCATAGACATGTTCACTCCAAATATATGTGCAACTCGACTGTGCAAGATATTGAATGAAGCCTGCCTTCCCAGCTGAATTTATAATCGTTGCAAAGTTGAATGAGAAACAAAATATCAGAAATTCCTCGGAGCTGCTAGCAAATATTGATTAAATACCATGCTAACTGAATCTACCCTTGAATTCAAAGGGTGGATTTACTATAAACGCCTCAAAAACTTGGCTTAATTTATGTCGTCCTTTCAGGACTCTATGTTTTATTTATTGCCACCCAGGCCTCGCTCCGCTCAACCTGGGCTGTAACATTAAGGCTTTTCAAGCCTGCATTTTATCACCTAACATAGGCACAAAACATCAACCTAACCTAGGGCTGGGGTGATGATTTTGATTATTTTGCGAAGTATAAAAATCACATGAATATAAGCCGCGTTAGCGGTAGAAGCATGTAGCCACAGGTGTAAGCCTGTGGAAACCAAAGGTAATGAGATAGAGCCGTGGAACGGCGACAGATGCACGTTACCATTTTTTTCTGTCGATGCCTTCGCGGCTTATCTTCAATACAAGGGTTTAAGATAATTGTTTCATACCAAAGTGAAGAATATGCATATTCCTATTACATTCTATGACCTGTTTATTGGGTCCGATGAAAACAGCATCTGTGACAACATAGCTTCTATCCTAGATCATTTTAACTTTCACGATTGCAAAATTACCTCAAGAGCCTTTTTCAAACCCTAATAGGACGGTTATAGTTCAAAAAGAGACAGCAATAACCTCGCAGCGCGAGTTAAATGCACGCCTTTGGGATATATGAAAACAATGCGGTAGGGTATGCCTGGCAAACTTTTAGAAGCCACCAAGCCTGGATTTCCCTCGGCGATGAAGTCCGGCAAAAAGCAATAGCCGATGCCATTTTCTGCACATTTGGCCAGCACCTGCCAGGAATCCAACTCCTGCATGATGGGCAACTCTATTTTAAATTTTCGACGGAAGTTGCTTTGAAGTTTATCTACATGCAACCCGTTGACGTGATCGACATATATACCCTGCTTTAGATCATCTTTTAAACCTTTTTTGGCATAGACATGAAAATGCCCTTTTCTCACCACATGTTGTTCAAATGAGTCGCACAGTTCGCTCTCGACAACCATGGCCAAATCCATGATCCCGCGTTTTAGCATCAGGCATATATTTTCCATTTTAGCGATCTTGATCTTCATTGAAACCTTGGGATAGTCGCTCTTAAGCTTTTGCAGGCTTGTGGATACGATATTCATGGCGATGCTCTGTGTACACGCGAGGTTGATTTCGCCTGAAATAATGCTTGAACCTTCTTGAATCAGATCCGTCATAGATTTGAGCGTTCTAAAAATTTGTTGGGCCATAAGAAAAATCTGTTGACCTTCAGGCGTAAGCTTAAAGAAGTTTCTCTGGTGAGTGATCAATGGAAATCCTAATGCTTTTTCCAGCTTCAGAATGCCTTGGCTTACTGCGGACTGCGTTATATAGTTTCTTCTAGCAGCTTCGGATATACTTTCTGCCTCCACAGCATCATAGAAGAATTTCAGGTTATTAAAATTTAATCCCGGCTGCATATAAGTCCTGCTAATGTTGTGATTAATTTAATTAATTTTATTGCTAATTCGCTTTAATTCATACTGAAATTATTCACTCACAAGAGTGGACATAACCCATAGAACCCAGGAGAATATTATGTTAAATCTTCAAGCCCCAGCATCTTCTATAGCTTGTCCAGAAATTGCCACCCCTAAAAAACTGATTATCGATTGGAGTGCTCACGATGTAAAAGTCAAGGCCTTGGCCATGCAAATACTTGCAAGCGGAATACATTACGACACCATTATAGCAGTCGCTAGAGGGGGTCTGATAGCCGGCACTCAGTTATCGCATCTGCTCAACAAAAAATTAGCGGTGATTTTTGCCAGCTCTTATCACGGCCCGGTAGAAGGCAGGCAAGGAAACATACACATCTCGCATAATATAGCCACATTAGTGGACAACTTAGGAAAGCGTGTGCTGCTGGTTGATGACCTGGTGGATTCAGGTGTCACCTTGCAGGAGATAAAAAAGATACTCCTCACAGAGAAGCAGGTGGATGAAGTCCATACCGCCGTGCTTTTCTCTAAAAAAGGAGCTGTCATCGTTCCTGATTATTGTGTGGATAGAGATCTAGAAAAAGACGAGTGGATTTACCTTCCCTATGAAAAAATGCCGGCCCAAGCTTAAGCGTATGCTAAAAACCTTGTATAACATCTATTATACAAGGTTTTTCTTATTGAGTATGGCAGGGCAAGCCCAAGATCTACCCGCGTGTGGATTCGTATGCTTCGCATCCATAAATTATCATTTGATACATATGATATATCTTTGAAGCTCTACATAAATTGAAATAACCATGAGGAATAACTTGCATGAGCCAATCCACGCTCACCGCAGAGGATCCAAATTTTTTATATTCTCTAGATTTTTCGATTGTTTCTTTCGGATTTTGACACTCCGAAATATTCGAACAGGGCGTGCAGTGGGGGGTGCAGGACGCTAAAATGGTATGTATGCAATTCTGAATACGGCAAAATAAATTGTTATCTACACGAGGTCCGACTGCAGCATAGAGCGATACTTCAAATTTAGTAGGATCGGGTATGGTGCACACTGTACCTGATTGAGTAGCATTGAGACCCGTAGTGAATTCATTATAGGTGACGATACCCATTGAACCTCGAACACATCGATATTTTTCATTGTGCTCTTGTGTTTTTTTGGCAGCCTCATAGTATTTTCCCCAGCCTAAAATCCAATCTACACCTTGTGAAAGCACCGTAACGGAAGGCATTTTTTTTTGTTCTTCCCAAAACTGCGCGGCTGTACCATTTTCAACAGCATTCATAGCGGCAACCAACGGATCATAAGGCCTTGTCATTTGATAAATGACCGATTTAGCATTAAATTGATCGTAAAAATTATAAATAGAGACATCGACATCCGGTGTGGGAAGACTTGAATCCATAGCTAGCGAAGCAGACGTATTTTGAACGTGCATAGTACCTCCAGTTTTTTTTGTTAAATGCCATCCAATCAGACGCCTGTATATCAAAACTTTTTATTCTACAGGAGCTGTTGAAGGTAGATTCATCACAGCAATTCCCGCTAAAAAAAATCTCGACTTCCTGAATGGGGCGAAAGAGCGTAGCCCAGGGGAAGGCTGCCCCGAAGGGGCAACGCGCCCCTGGGTAAAAGATGAATTAGCGGGAATTGCTGGATTCAGCATACATATGTCTTGGTTAATTTTGAAAAACACATGCCCAAACTAAAATATATATTTTATTTACACAACCTTTTTCGACATATACACAGCTAATCTAAATAACCATTTTCGTGCCCACATTGTATCTATGACCTTTTATATGAATTTTGCACCCATCTAGAAATGTACATATTGTCTAAATTAGACATTTCATATATAATACAAATGATCTGAATCCGAGGAGATAGACAATTTATGACATCCAAACTGGACTCTCATTTGAAGATGTTCGACCCCTTCATCAAAGCCATCGTCGAGCTTTTTCATCCTGTTGTCGAAGCCGCTGTGCACGACTTAAGACAAGGGCAACTCGTTGCGATTTATAACAACCTCTCACAAAAAATTAGCGGTGATTTTCGCCAGCTCTTATCACGGCCCGTTGGAAAGCAGGCAGCGTATGCTAAAAACCTTGTATAACATCTATTATACAAGGTTTTTCTTATTGGGTATGGTAGGGCAAACCCAGGATCTAACCGCGTGTAGATTCGTATGCTTCGCACCCATAAATCATCATTTGATACATATGATATACTTTAGAAACTCTACATGGACTGTAAAAACCATGTGCAACAAGTTTAATTAACCAATCCACACTCACCGCAGAGGAGCCGAATTGTTTAAATTCCACATCCCAATTGATTATTTCATTGGGTTTTTTACACTCCGAAATATTCGAACAAGGTGTGCAGTGGGGGGTACACGACGCTATAAAAGTATGTATGCAATTCTGAATACGGCAAAATAAATTTTCATCTACGTGAGGTCCTACTGAAGCATACAGTGATACTTCATATGTATTAGGATCGGGTATGGTGCACACTGTACCTGTTTGAGTGGCATTGAGACCCGTAGTGAGTTCATTGTAGGTGACGATGCCCAATGAACCTCGAACACATCGATATTTTTCATTGTGCTCTTGTGTTTTTTGGGCAGCCTTATAATATTTTCCCCAACCCAAAATCCAATCTACACCTTGTGAAAGTGCTGTCACGGAAGGCATTTTTTTTTGTTCTTCCCAAAACTGCGCGGCTGTACCATTTTCAATAGCATTCATGGCCACAACCAACGGATCATAAGGCCTTATCATCTCATAAATGACCGGTTTAGCTTTAAATAGATCGGAAAAATCAAAAATTGGGACTTCTACATCTTGTGTGGGAAGTGTTGAATCCATAGCGAGCGATGCAGACGAATTTTGAACGTGCATAGTACCTCCAGTTTATTTGTTAGAATGCCATCCAATCAGACTCAAGTATATTAAAACCTTCAATCACAGGCTAAAAGGCATTGTTTTGAGCCTATTGAATAAAATCTTCTCTATGCCCCTTTCCAAGCCGCTTGGAATATTTCATCCTGTACTATCAGCGCGGTGAGTGCATCACATTCTTTAATCATTTTCTCCAGGGTAGCTTTTTCAAACTCCTGCAAGGCCTCAGGATGTTCATAGAAATTTTTAATGCTATGCGATAAATAGGTCCAGGCATGACTGTCATCGGGACTCAATTTTAAATCTGTAAGATAGGATTTCAGCTTGCACACCCTTGAAAAATACTCTCTGGCATGTGCATCCATATTCGCCACATCAGCTTGCTTTATAATGGCATCACCATCTTTAATTTGATCCCCATCCAGCTTTCTAGATAAAAACACCACAGTAAATAGTGAGAGCGAAATGACGCTGCCAGGATTTTGTTCAGCTTGAGACCTCTGCTCATCAGGGGATTTTGCAATAAAATCTTTCATCCGCAGGACAAAATGCCGGGTGTGTTCTATGCGCTGCTTGTCTGCTTCAGAAGGTTCTTTAACTTTATTCACAAGTTTCTCTGTACCATATGCAATGCCGGTAGCTGCCGTAGCAATAGAGCTTCCGGCTAAGACCGGCAGGGCCAGGCATTTTAACACCAAAATGAACGGAGAGGCGGCGACCATCAGCCCTCCCATCCCTCTGGCCACTTGCGCAATATCATGGGATGAGGTAATTGCTAAAGAAGACAGTCCCATCAGCAAAAAGGGAGTCGCCTCAAATACTGCCAATTTTTTGGTAAAATTTGCGCTGCCTGCAAAGGCTTTGCTTGCAGCAGATTCCACCGGTTCTTCACTATATTTTTTTTCTACAGGAGCTGTTGAGGGTAAATTCATCATAAATATTCCTTGGTTAATTTTGACAAACACAGGCCCAACCTAAAATATATATTTTATTTACACAACATTTTTCGACACCAAACCAACTAAACTAAAGAAGCGTTTTCGCATCCACATACTCTCTAAGACTGTTTTTCATACATTTGACATCTTTCACATATTATACATATTGTCTAATTTATACATTTCATATATAATGTAAATGATCAGAATTCGTGGAGATAGACAATTTATGACATCCAAACTGGACTCTCATTTGAAGGTGTTCGAACCCTTCATCAAAGCCATCGTCGAGCTTTTTCATCCTGTTGTCGAAGCCGCTGTGC
>CAYMKI010000118.1:0-11054 GCA_964390695.1 uncultured bacterium | reverse complement strand
ATGTAATTTTTTATGTTCTAATAATTTGCTTTCTGCCAATTCTCTTATATAAGCAGTCGTCTTGGCAAAACGCGGTACTCTTTCCACTTTATCAACATATAAATGGAAACGATCGAGATCATTGAGAACGACCATATCAAATGGCGTGTTCGTTTTCCCTTCCTCTTTGTATCCTCTAACATGAAGATTTTTGTGGTTTGTTCTTCTATATGTCAGACGATGGATCAGCCAAGGGTAGCCATGAAAAGCAAAAATAATCGGTTTGCCGGTTGTAATTAGTTCATCAAACTCTTTATCCGAAAGACCATGAGGATGCTCGCTTTTTGGTTGAAGGACCATCAAATCGATGACAATGATAAAACGAATTTTTAAATCGGGAACATGCTGCCGGAGCAAGTCAATAGCGGCTAGGGTTTCCATAGCGGGAACATCACCAGCACAAGCCATGATGACATCAGGTTCACTGTCAAAATCATTGCTGGCCCATTTCCATATTCCAATACCTTTAGCACAATGCTGAGATGCTTCATCTATAGTGAGATATTGAAGAGCTGGCTGTTTTCCAGCGACAATCACATTGACATTGTTCCGGCTTTTAAGGCAGTGATCAGCAACGGAGAGTAGTGTATCGGCATCTGGCGGCAAGTAAATTCGAATGACCTCAGCCTTTTTATTCGCGACATGATCGATAAAACCGGGATCTTGATGAGAAAATCCATTGTGATCTTGACGCCATACATGCGAAGTTAAAAGATAGTTTAATGAAGCAATCGGCCGGGGCCAAGGAATGTGCCTAGTTGTCTTGAGCCATTTGGCATGTTGATTGAACATCCAATCAATAATGTGAATAAACGCCTCATAGCAGGAAAACAATCCATGTCTCCCCGTCAGAAGATAGCCTTCAAGCCATCCTTGACACATATGTTCACTTAATATTTCCATGACTCTTCCGTTTGGGGAAAGATAGTCATCATCACTGGAATAGATCTTTCCATCAAAGGCACGTTCAGTGACTTCAAACAAGGCGTCTAGTCGATTTGAAGCGGTCTCATCAGGTCCCATGACTCGGAAATTTTTACTATCCATATTGAGTTTCATGATATCGCGTAAAAAGCCCCCCAAGTTACGCTTAGATTCACCTTCAACGATTCCAGGCTTAGTCACTGATACAGCATAGTTGTGGAAATCGGACATGCGCAGATCTCTTAATAAAACTCCACCATTGGCATGATGATTAGCTCCCATTCTACGATTGCCTTGAGGAGCTAAATTTGAAAACTCTTGTTTGAACTTACCTTGTTCATCAAAGAGCTCCTCTGGTCGATAGCTTTTCATCCAATTTTCTAGAAGTTTTAATCGACTTGGATTAGTGGCAAAGTCAGTAAAAGGGACTTGATGAGAGCGCCAAGAGCCTTCGACTTGCTTTCCATCAATTTCTTTAAGACCTATCCACCCCTTCGGTGTTTGCAATATAATCATCGGCCATTGGAGCCGTTTGATGACGTTTTGAACACGCGCTTGCCGTTGAATCTCCTTAATTTCAGCAATCACAACATCTAGTATTGCCGCCATCAGTTGCTGCATTGTTTCAGGATATGATCCAGCCACAAAGTAGGGATGATAACCATAATCGCGAAAGAGAGCTTCCAATTCGTCTCGATCGATGCGAGCAAGTACTGTGGGATTAGCAATTTTAAAGCCATTTAGATGGAGGATAGGGAGGACAGCACCGTCATGAATGGGATTAAGGAATTTATTCGAATGCCAGCTTGTTGCCAATGGACCCGTTTCAGCTTCTCCATCTCCGACTACTTTCTTTACCTCTTCTTGGTTGAGAGTTTTTTTAAGATCTTCCTGATGCAAAGTGGACTCTAAGGTTGCAAACTGTTCCATATCACCATTAAACTTTTTGTAGTTTTGTTTGTTTGAACAAGCGATTAATTAAACTACTTAGGAACCATACCACAACAGCAACTGTCAAAATCACGCCCCATTCGGTTATGTTAAGAGGCGTTGTGCCGAATATCGTTTGTAGGAATGGAGTGTAGACTACGAGTAACTGGATGAGAAATGAACTGGTCAAAGCCAAAATGATAAATGGATTTGAAAAAATACTCGTATGGTATTGAGAGCGCACCATCTGCACTCTGACAAGCTCCAATACAACCAAGGTTGTAAAAGCCATTGTTTGAGCAAGTTCTGCACTTTGGCGTAGTCCAAAATGGCAAGCTACAAGTGTCCCTATTGCAATTACGAAGCCCGTCAAAAATAATTGAATCGCAAATCGTAAAGGAAAAATGGAATCCGAGGATTTTCTTGGAGGACGATCCATGGCAGTCGGATCGACAGGATCAAGTCCTAATGCAATTGCAGGAAATCCGTCTGTGACGAGATTTAACCAAAGAAGCTGAACTGCCGAAAGAGAAACAAAGGGATTTCCCAATGGATCTCTAAAACCCCACAACATCCCTAAGAAAATCACAAGGAGTTCAGCAATATTTGAGGACATGAGGTAATTAACAAATTTGATAATATTATCATAAATACCCCTTCCTTCCTCGACAGCATTGACAATGGAAGCAAAATTATCATCTAAAATCACCATATCGGACGCTTCTTTTGTGACATCCGTTCCCGTGATTCCCATTGCTATACCAATATCTGCTTCTTTAATAGCAGGTGCATCATTGACGCCATCTCCTGTCATGGCAACGACTTCACCTAAAGATTTCCAGGCGCGTACTATCCTTAACTTATGTGCCGCAGATGTGCGCGCATAAATGGCAATATTCCGCACCTTATCTGTCAAACTTTGATCATCCATTTGTTCAAGCTCAGTACCAGTTAAAGCCACCGCTCCTTCCTTCATGAGCTTGAGTTCCTTTGCTACTGCAATAGCTGTTTCTTTATGGTCGCCCGTAATCATCACGGGTGTAATCCCTGCCTTTTTGCAAGTTTCGATGGATTTCTTGACCTCAGGTCTTGGCGGATCCATCATGGCGATCAGTCCAACCAAAATCAGTTTCTCTTCCATCGATCGATCGATTTTGACATCTTGAGGCAAAGGACGATAGCCTACAGCAAGTACGCGAAGTGCCTGGCTTGCAAGATAAGCATTTGCATCTAAAATGTTTTGTTTACGTTCTGCGGTCAGAGGTTCAATCTTGCCATTAAGAAGAATGGACTCGGAATGAGCTAAAATAATATCGGTAGCCCCTTTAATGAAGAGTACGGACCCTTCCGGAGTTTTCCTTGCTATGCTCATTCTTTTCCGCTCAGAGTCGAAAGGGATCTCAGTGATGATGGGATTTTCTGTCTCCAAATCTTGTTTAAAAAGATTCGCCTTACCGGCTGCCGTCAAAAGAGCCCCTTCCGTTGGATCGCCAGCAATATTCCACGCTTTTTGTTGATTATGATTTTGGTGCAATTCAGCACTGTTGCACAAAGTACCGATTTTGAGCGCCGTGATCAGTTCAGGAATATCACGATAGTTAATCTTGGCATGGTTAATTTCAAAATCACCTTCAGGGTTATAACTGACTCCTGTTACGTCTACAAATGAATCATTCACCCAAATGGATCTTACGACCATTTCATTTTGAGTAAGAGTTCCCGTTTTATCAGTACAAATGACAGTGGTACACCCTAATGTTTCGACGGATGGAAGCCTACGAACCAGTGCATTGCGCTTTGCCATCTTACGCACGCCAATAGATAGGGCTATTGTCACAATAGCAGGAAGACCTTCTGGAATGGCAGCAACAGCCAAACTGACCGAAATAAGAAGATTTTCTATCAAAGGCTGCCCTCTAAAAAATCCCAAAGCAAAGACGAGAGCAACAACTCCCAAACAAATCCACACTAAACGATGCCCCAAATCTTCTAACCGAATTTGAAGAGGCGTTTGTTCTTCCTTTCCTTGTTGTAAAAGCGATGCTATCTTGCCAAGTTCAGTTTGAAGTCCGGTTTCTGTAACAACCATGTAGCCTTTTCCACTGACAGCTACTGTTCCGAGAAAGCCCATATTTTTTTTATCGCCCACTGAAAGGTCTGGTTTTTCCAAAGGATCTGCTATTTTGTGAATCGGCATGGATTCGCCAGTTAAAGCTGCTTCTTGTGTTGACAACTCGATCGATTGAACGATTCTGCCATCAGCTGGAATCCGATCGCCCGCCTCAATTAACACAAGATCCCCTGGAACGATCTTTTCCGAAGGAAGCGTTTGCAGCTCTCCATCACGAATGACTTTAGAAAATGGAGTGGCCATCTTGCGCAAAGCAGCAAGCGATTTTTCAGCTCGATATTCTTGAAAGAATCCAAGAAGTGCATTAAGAATGACTATTACACCAATCGCTGTTGCGTCTATCCATTCGCCTAAAAAACCGGCAATGAAAGCTGCTACGATTAAAGTCCAAACAATGAAACTTGAAAACTGACTAATGAGTAATGTGAGCGGAGAAACTCTTTTTTGTTCGGGCAGTTGGTTAGGTCCAAATTTTTGATATCGCCTCTCAGCTTCTTCACTGGATAATCCTTTGTGAAGATCGGTTTGTAGATTACGGCAAACATTTTCAGGAGATTGATTCCACCATGTCCGTGAGTTTTTTTGTTCCACTACCATCTCCTTAAGTGTTTGGTTGCGTTGGCTTCTTTTTTAGATGAAAACTTCGCCAAATGACATAAATAGCAGGAATGACGCAAATAGTGAGAAAAGTAAGTGAGAGCAAGCCTCCCCAAAGAGGAGCCGCAATGCGTTTTGCCACATCTGATCCCGCACCAGTGCTCCAAAGAATAGGTAGCTTTCCAAAAATATTTAATGCGACTGCCATAATGAGAGGGCGAATTCGATACGTTCCATGCTCAACTGTCATTGTTTCAAGTTCAGCTACAGAAGTCATCTTTCCATCTTTTTTCCATTTCTCATAACCTTCCTCCAAATAAACCATCATAATCGATGCCGTTTGGGCCGCAATTCCAAGCAAGGCAATCATTCCCACCCAAACAGCTACAGAAGTATTATAACTTAGCGAATACATCAACCAGATTGCTCCGATGGCAGCAAAGGGAACGGATAGCATGACGATGAGAGTTTGAGCAATTCCTTTGAAATTAAAGTACAAAATAATAGCGATAAGCAAAACCGTGAGGGGGACAACCCATTGCATAAGCGCTTGAATGCGCTCTAAAAATTCATATTGCCCTGTCCACTTGAGATAATATCCTTGAGGGAGTTTAAGGTTTTTTTTAACTGTCTCTTTCGCTTCCTCTACATAGCCGCCAATATCCCTACCTTCTATATCCACATAGACCCAGCCATTTAGAGAAGCCATCTCATCTTTGATCATAGGAGGACCCATTACAGCTTCGATTTTTCCTAGAAGTGCTAATGGAACATGCGCCACATTTCCACCGGTCATTTCTTTCTTTCCTCCCATTCCACTCGCTTGCCCATCTTTTTGCTTAGGTATAGGAACTAGGACATTGCGCAACTTTTCAACATCATTGCGAAGATCGCGAGGATAACGCACATTAATTTTATAGCGCTCACGACCTTCGATGGTGGTGGTGACATCTAGACCGCCGATGGCTGTCTCAATGACGTCAAAAACATCCATAAGCCTGAGTCCATAGCGTGCAATGGCTTCACGGTCTGGAATAAAATCGATAAAAAATCCTCCAATCTCTCGTTCTGCATACACACTTCGAGTACCTGGCACCATTTTAAGAATTCCTTCTAGCTGTTGGCCTATTTCATTAATTTCAAAAAGATCGGTTCCAAATACTTTAATGCCGATAGGAGTTCGAATTCCTGTGGTCAACATATCAATACGGGCTTTGATCGGCATGGTAAAGGCATTCTGAACACCTGGAATTTTCAGAGCTTCATTCATCTCTTTTTCCAATTTTTCCTTGGTCATCCCCGAACGCCACTCAGATTTAGGTTTTAGCATCACAACCGTTTCGGTCATTGATAACGGAGCTGGGTCGGTTGCCGTTTCGGCTCTTCCTGCTTTACCAAATACTCTTTCTACCTCTGGAAAAGATTTCAAAATTTTGTCTTGAAGTTGTAGGAGCTCTTTTGCTGCTTCAATTGAAATTCCAGGGACTGTAATTGGCATGAATAAAATTGTTTCTTCATCTAGTGGGGGCATAAATTCAGAACCAAGACGCATAAAAACAGGAATCGTAAGCAATGAGCCTATGATGGCAAGAAGAACAACAAGATAGCGAAATTTGACACAGAAACTTAAGAGAGGTCGATAAATCGCTACCATCCAGCGATTAATCGGGTTTTTCATGGCAGGTCGAATTTTGCCGCGAATAAAGGTGACCATCAATGCTGGGACCAATGTAATGCCTAGAAGAGCTCCAAAAGCTACAGCGTATGTTTTAGTAAATGCAAGTGGAGAAAATAGTCGGCCTTCTTGGGCCTGCAAGGTGAAAACTGGCAAAAAGGCAATCACTGTCACTAACAACGTAGCAAAAATACTCGGCCCTATTTCTTTGGCGGCTTCGATGATGATTTCATTCCTATCTCCCTTGCCATTGGCTGCTTCCAGTTTAGCATGGGCATTTTCTGTCATGACAACTGCCGCATCGACAACGTCCCCAATCGCAATAATAATTCCAGCAAGAGACATGATATTTACCGTGAGACTTTGATAAAACATCGGAATGAAAGAGACAATCACAGCAATAGGAAGAGTAATGATAGCGACAAGTGTAGATCTAAAATGAAACAAGAAAAGGATAATGACTAATGAGACGATGATGATTTCTTCTACCAAGGCTTCAGAAAGAGTTGCCATCGAATGGTCGATTAGCGAGGAGCGATCATAAGTCGTAATGAGTTTAACGTCTGGCGGAAAAGATGGTTGCATCTCTTGAATTTTTGCTTTAATGCGGTTGATAAAATCTCGCGCATTTTCTCCATAGCGCATCACAACTATGCCCCCAACCACTTCTCCTTCACCATCTAATTCAACTAGTCCACGTCGGATATTGCCGCCAATTTGCACATGGGCGACGTCTTTGATTAAAATGGGTGTTCCTTTTCCATCTGTTCCTATCACAACTTTTTCAAGCATGGCTTTATCTGTAATATAACCTCTGCCTCTAACCGCATATTCGTGCTCTGCGAGCTCAATAACGCGTCCTCCCACGTCTGCATTTGACTGGTCAATGGCTTGCTTCACATCGGCCAAAGAGAATTCAAAGGCTTGCAATTTAACAGGATCAATTTCTACTTGGTATTCTTTCTCATACCCTCCCACACTGGCTACTTCTGCAACTCCTGGCACAGAAGTCAACCAATAGCGCAAATACCAATCTTGAAAGCTGCGCAGTTCCTGCAAAGAATATTTTCCAGACTCATCGACCAAAGCATATTCAAAAATCCAGCCAACCCCTGTGGCATCAGGACCCATCTGTGGAGTCACTCCAGGTGGGAGCCTGCCTTGCATTTTAGATAAATATTCTAAAGTGCGACTCCTAGCCCAATAGATGTCAGTTCCATCTTCAAAGATGACATAGACAAAAGACATGCCAAACATTGTAAAGCCACGCACAAGTTTGACTTTTGGAGCTCCAAGAAAAGTCGTCACTAGGGGATAAGTAATCTGGTCTTCGATCAAATTAGGACTTCGTCCCATCCATTCAGTAAAAATGATAACCTGTGTATCTGATAGATCTGGGAGAGCATCAATTGGACTTTTACGAATTGCCCATGCAGACCAAAGCAATATCAGAGCTGTACAAATCACAACAATGAAACGATTTCTTGCACAGAACTCAATAATGGCTGCAATCATTTTTTCTCCATCTCCATTCCTTGCATCCCTCCTCCGGAGGCTTGAATACGGCTCTCAGAATCCATCAAAAACTGAGAGCTTGTTACCACTAAGTCGTTTTCATTCAAGCCTTTTAAAATTTGATTTTTTCCTCCTCCTTTAGAGCCTAGTTGTTGTTCAATAGGCCAGTAAAAAACTGGGACTCTTTAGATTTACACTATTTTCTTCGTTCCTGTATCGATAACGGCTGCTTCAGGAAGTGCTAGCACAAATCCTATCGGAATAGTTAACTCAATAACCCCATACATGCCCGGTTTTAAAAGCATTTCCACGTTATTGAAATCAAAACGGACCTTTGTCGTTCGCGTCGTTTGATCAAGGACGTAATTAATAAAATCAACCTTTCCTTCAAAAGTTCTTCCCGGAAACGCATTCATGGTCAAAGTTGCTTGCTGCTCCATGCGAATAGAAGCAATGTCTTGTTCAAAAATATCTGCCAATACCCAAACATGAGAAAGATCGGCAACCGTAAATATATTCATGCCTGGTTCAACATTCATCCCTGCAAAAGCATTCTTTTGTAAGACAATTCCATCAATAGGAGAACGGATGGTAAGCGTTTTAATGGGGACAGCTTGTCGATCTAAACGATCAATTTCTTCTTGAGGGATATCCCACAATTCTAAACGTTGTTTGACGGATTCAAGAAGTTTCTGATTTGTGCGGGAATATTCCTCGGCAAAGGTACCTTTCAGTTGATTGCGCATGCCTTTTTTTGCAATAATGTACTCTTCTTGAGTGGCAAGAAGAGCTGGGCTGTACACTGAAAATAAAGGTTCTCCTTTATTAACAGACTGATTTGTGAAGTTCACATAGAGATCAACAATCCAGCCACTAAACTTTGTTTGAATATTTGCAACACGCCTTTCATCAGCGACGACAATGCCCACGGCACGCACAGACTTGTTCAACTCTCGAGGAATCACTTTTTCCGTCCGTACTCCAAAAAGTTGGATCCGCTGTGGATCAATCTTCACTTCTGCATATCCAGAAGGAGGCATTCCCTCCATATTCGACATGCCTTCAGATTTAGCTTCTTGTTCTAGTTTTGCCTCTTGAGTTTCTTGTTCGGATTGGCAGCCAATCACTGTAATTGCCAATAAACAGGCTGCAACAGCACTTTTTAACGCATCATATAGTCGCATAAAACCTCCTCCAAATTCATTCCCATTACGCGTTCTAGTTCTGCAAGAATGATTTCGCGTTCTGATAGAAAGCGTTCATACTCAAGTTCAGCATTAAATGCTTGCCGCCACGTATCGAGCAGAAGCAAAAATTTTCCTTCACCTGAACGGTAAGAAGAAAGCAATGCGGAAAATGCTTCTTTAACCTTTGGTAAAATTCCATCCCTATAGAGAGAGATTTTATCCTCAGTAGATTTGAGTTTCGTAAGCAATTCTTTCAATTTCCCAGAGATCATTGCTTGCATCCCTTCCAACTCTTTCTGGTTGGCAAAAGCGTTAGCACGAGCCTCGCGCACCTCTCTGGCCTGTTTTTCTGGGATCCAAATCGGGAGATTAAAACCTACCTTGAACATTATGGCATCATCGACATGACCATCAAAATTATTATTCATTCTTTCATAGGCTACACCCACCTCGAAGTCCGGATAGTAGTTACGGCGTGCTAGCTGTGCCATTTTTTCCTGTTCCATGACCATCGCTTGCATTCGATGAAGTTCTGATCGCGAAGTTAGGGCGATCGATTCGGCTTGGTAAAAGGACAAGTTAAATTGCTTGCTAAAAGAAGCCTCTGGCTTACCCAATGGCTCAGTAGGAGAGCGATTCAATAAAGCATTTAGCATGCTCTGAAACATCACTTTTTCAGCCTCAAGCATGAGACGCTGTTCCTCAAGCATTTGTAGCTCTAACTGCATTTTAATAATCTCTGCATATTCTCCTTTTCCAGAGCGATATAACGCCATACCATCTTCAATTAGCGCATTGACAAGGCCTGTGTTATCAGTATTAATTCTTAAGGAAACGTCATTAGTATATAACTGATAATAAAGTAGTTTTGTTTGTCGAATGAGTTCCCGATAGGTCGTAATCTCTATGCTTTGTTGCTGCAACATGACTTGCTTTGCAATTTCTCCCTTCAAGCGAAGCTTTCCCGGGAAGGGAATTGCTTGGCTCACCTCATAGCTCATCATGGGAGTAAAATCGCTAGTTTTATGCAATTTATTTTGATCAGAGGTAATCATGACTTGAGGATCGTCGAGCACCTGTACCCGATGCATAACTTCATGTGCCGCTTGAATTCTTAGACGTGTTGCATCAAGATTTGGGTTTCGTTGAATAACTTCCTTTACTAGGATATTCAGCTGAAGAGGTGAAGAACTGAGGTTGTCATCAGCTGCGCAGTATGCTCTTATTGAACCAAGCAATATGAGTAGGCTAAAACCTAATGCCTTAATCATAGATGACCCTTGTAGCTATTCCTTGAGTAATAAGCATCGATGATACTTTCTCTAATTGAGAGGAATCTGAATAGAGAAAATACAGATGATATTGCACAGAGAACTCCATTTTATTATCCATGATAACAACCTTATAGCTATGCCTTGCGTGAAATTTGTTGTGTTTTATCAGCAAAAGCCTTCGCTTCAAGCTTGCTTGCTTTTGACTTTTTTGATTGTTTTTGTATCTTCTTTTCCTTAAGTTCTTGTATTCCTCTCAATACCAAATCGTGTAAAAAATCTTTCATAAGAATCATAGACTCTGCACATGTGGCTTTTATTAATGCATGTTCATGAATAGATATATCAAAACTCAGTCTAACAACATCGTCTCTTAAGGAATTCTCGCCCTCCTCATTTCATTTTGAAATTCTTATCTCATACATACTGAAATAATATTTATATATAATTATGTAAACATATATATAGGCAGGTGACGCAAAAAATGGCTAAATCCGCTGAGAATTCAAAAAAATCTCCTTAACTTTAAATTGAGTAGATTTTATGGCTAAGGATATGAGGTTGTGAGATAGGCAAAATGCGAAAGGATGTTTATCACAATTTCAGCACTCTCTTTTTTTCCACAAACGAGCAGGCTTCCAAACCTATAGCATATTCTGCAGTGAATATGTCGCCATCTTGGAAAGCGGCATACTGGCAACAAATGATTGAATTACATGAAATAAAAATATACAAATTAGGACTGATCAAGTCGAAATTTTCTCGTTTTCTCCTTTTGCTTTTGC
>CAYMKI010000117.1:0-11221 GCA_964390695.1 uncultured bacterium | reverse complement strand
ACTTCAATCATGTCCAAACCCAATCTATCGCCATAAGCAATGGAGAGCGGTAAGATACATACCCATTCCTCCATTATGCACTCACTCTTGTCTCACTGCCCTCACTGCCCTCACTGCCCTCAGTGGTTCAAATTTTTCACACTACTCTTGCTGATCTAGTGGTTCAAATTTTTCACACTGCTCTTGCTGATCTAGTGGTTCAAATTTTTCACACTACTCTTGCTGATCTCAGTGGTTTAAATCCTTTTATACAGAAATTTCCAGCGCTAATTCTTGATTCCCATCAAGTTGGAGCGACCTAGGAGGTAACCCGCTATGCCTCCTGAAATGTGTGCCGTATTGGCGATGCTGGGAAAAAAATCGATATGAAAGTAGGTTTTTATAAAAAAGGAAATGATCTGAATGGCAGCCATGGCCATGATGGTGATGAAGATAAAAGAATAGGTGCCGGGAGCCAACCTATAACCTTCCCAAGGAGCCATTTTCTGGCGTCCCCAAGAAAAGGCCAGCATTCCGCAGAGCACGCCGGAAAAACCCAAAAAATTAGGCCCGCTCATCAGATATTGGGTTGTATTTGAAACTATGGCTGTCAATAGGATCAGGAGGAGGTAGCGTGCCGTGCCCAAGCGGGTCTCGATGATTTTTCCTATATAGACCAGCCATAGCATGTTCAAAAACAAATGCAGGAGATTGGCATGCAATAAACAAGGCGTGAATAGCCGCCATATTTCACCCTGCCGTATTTTTTCGAATAACATTGCCTGAGGAGGTGCTGGGGGTTTTGGCTGGGAAAAATAATATTCTAGGCTAGCGTAGTAACCCTCCCATACGGGTGTTTGGATGATTTTATTTAACAAGAACTTACCTTCTGGAGGCAAGTTGTCATAATTTTGCAATCCCTCTTTTCCATAGATTTTGATAAATTTGTCCATCATAGCATAAGCTTGCGGGTAATCGTACATGAGCGTTTTATTGATCGGCGGAGAATACAGGGCGACAAGAGGAAGGTGCAAAGGAGGCACTTCGATGTTAGGTGTTGTGATTTCTCCGATCAAAAAGAGAAATATGCATGCTAAGAAGACATATAAGGTTAGAGAAGCATCTTGGAAGGCTTGCTGCAACTTCGGTTTGTTTGGAGCTGTTATGGTAAGCGGTTTGCGGCTTGATAGTGTTTTAAGAGAATATTCTTTCTGTGAAGCTGGAGCTTCAATCTTAGCAAAAAGCGGGTTGCGGGGATTGTTTGTGTACTCTTGCAACCAGCGATCGGCGATATCGATCTGATCTTCCTCTATGATCCAGATCAAAGACAGGGAGCATCCATAATCGGAGCTGCCCCAATCTGTATTGGTTTGTGTTTCGCATACATTATCGATACCTTCAGATTTTAAGAATGCAGAAAATTTTTCGCCGCTATTTTTATCATTAAAGGTATGTAGTAGCCGCATACTATTTTCCTTCGGGGGGGAGCCTTTGGATTTTTTTTACGATCTCTGTCGTCGAAAGGCCGGGAACCAGCTGCACGATATGCACATTGCCGCCGTGTTTTCGCACGACTTCGGCTTCGATGCAATTTTCTCCGTATTCTGAGCCGTTGACATGAACATCTGGTTGTATCAGGCTTAGCAGCTGGCGTGGGTCGGTTTCTTCAAACCATGTCACGTAGGAGACAAATTGCAAGGCTGCCATCATTTGGAGGCGATATTCTAAGGGTATAATGGGGCGCAGAGGGCTTTTATATTGCCGTATGGATGCATCTGAGTTGAGGGCGACGATAAGCACGTCGCCCTGTTGCGAAGCTTCGTAGATCATATGTAGGTGTCCGGCATGCAGCAGGTCAAAAGATCCATTGAGCGTGGCAATGGTTTTGCCTTCGGCTTTCATGCGGCGGCATGCGGCCTCCAAGTCGGGAGGAAGGATCAGTTTGTGCTGATAAGCTTCCGCCCAGCTTCTAGGCTCAGAAGGCTGGCCTGTATTATTTTGCTTCCGGGAAAGCGATGTGGAAGACCTCGTCATAATGTTCTACAAAGTGTATGGTTAGACCTTTTTTAATATATTCGGGCAATTCGCTGTAATCTCTAAGGTTATCTTTAGGAAAAATCAAGGTTTTCAGACCTGAACGCCTTGCGGCGACCAGTTTTTCCTTGACCCCGCCGATAGCTAAGACTCTGCCTGTGAGCGTCAGTTCGCCGGTCATGCCTAAATTATCTAGCACCGGTGTGCCCATCAGCAAGGATAGAAGGGCTGTGACCATGGTGATACCAGCTGAAGGGCCATCTTTAGGCGTTGCACCTTCGGGAAAATGAATATGCACCTGTGATTTTTCAAAGAAAGTGAAACCTGGAGCATATTTATGTATGGAACTATGCAGGTAACTCCAGGCAATTTCCGAAGATTCTTTCATGACCTGTCCAGCTTGCCCGGTCAGCTTCATTTCCGCTTTTTCGGCAGCCACCTTGACCGCTTCCACATATAGGGTAGCTCCTCCTAAAGCTGTCCAAGCGAGGCCCATACAAACGCCGATGGGCGTTCTTTCATAATATCGATCGGAGGTATAAACCGGTTTACCGAGGTATTCCTTAAGGTTGTCCGTATTGATGGAGAAAGATGCCGTTTTTGAGGTAGGGGCTTTTTTGGCTTTTCCAGCAGCGGGGAGCAAAGGCTGTTCTTGTTCTCGGACAATTTTTACTGCCGCCTTTCTAAGGATTTTCTTGATCTGGTTTTCCAGCGTCCGCACTCCGGCTTCACGAGCATAGCCGTTGATGATGGCTTTAAGAGCCTCGGCTTTGAAATTAATCTGGCCGGCCTTTAAGCCCATGGCTTTTCGGTTGCGTGGAATGAGGTATTTTTTGGCGATTTCGATTTTCTCCTGAAGGATATAGCCGGAAAGGCGCAGGATATCCATGCGGTCTTTTAAAGGTTCAGGTATGGTGTCCAAGACGTTGGCCGTGACCACAAAGAGGATATCGGAGAGATTGCAGCGTACATCCAGATAGTGGTCTAGGAATTCGATATTTTGTTCGGGATCTAAAACCTCGAGCAAGGCCGAAGCGGGATCGCCCTGATAGCTGCTGCCCATTTTGTCAACTTCGTCTAGCATGATGACGGGGTTCATGGTCTGACAATATTTCAGGGCTTGGATCAGCTTGCCTGGCATCGCTCCGATGTAGGTGCGGCGGTGCCCTTTGATTTCGGCTTCATCGCGCATGCCCCCAACAGAAAAGCGGTAGAATTTGCGGTTTAGGGCGCGGGCGATGCTTTTTCCGATGCTGGTTTTTCCCACTCCGGGAGGTCCGACGAGGCAAATGATGCTGCCGCGCACTCCGCCAGATAGTTTTCCTACGCCGATGAATTCAAGAATACGCTCTTTGATGTCTTCCAGCCCATAGTGATCTTCTGTAAGGACTTTTTCGGCGACGTTCAGATCGTGGCATTCGGTGCTGTATATGCCCCAAGGGATAATGGTCAACCAGTCCAGATAGCCGCGGCAGACGGCGTATTCGGAGGAGTGCACCTCTAGGGCGCTGAGCTTTTCGAGTTCATCATTGATTACCTTCAATACATCGGGCGGGACTTTTCTATCTTTCAAGCGAGCTTCGAATTTTTCTTTATCGATGGCTTTATCGTCTTTTTCGATGCCCAATTCTTTTTTGATAGTTTTGAGCTGTTCTCTGAGGAAAAAGTCTTTTTGGCTTTTGGAGATGGTGGCTTCGATTTTTTGATTGATGCTTGACTGCAGGCGGGCGAGATCGAGTTCTTTTTTCAGGAGGTTCAGGACCTTATCTACGCGTGTGGGAATATCGAGCGATTCCAAAACCTCTTGCAGTTCTTCTCTTGAAGCTGTGGTAAGAGCCGCTGCAAAATCTGCTAGCTTGCCGGGTTCGGTAAAATCAGAGTGGCCCAGGAATATTTGCAATTCCTCTTTAAACAATGGGTTGAGTTTGAGCATGTCTTTAATGGTCGCGATAATGCTCATGGCATAGGCTTTGAGCTCATCGGTTAAGACATGTGAATCTTCGAGATATTCGACTTTGGCCTTGAGGTACTTAGTTTCGGTTTTGATAGGTTCAAGTATTCGGATACGTTTTTCCATATTCAGAATAACTTGAGCTCCCCCCTGTTCCATGGGAATAATGCGGAGAATGCGCGCTACGACGCCGACATCATAAAGGTCTGCGAATTTCTTTTTGTAGATGTCGCCGTCTTCGGATTTTGACAGTAGCAATCCCAGGCACTTATGTTCAGATTTTGCGATAATTTTTAGCACTTCGTAAAAGGGGCCGGGTTCAATCATTATAGGAGCCGCCATTCCCGGAAAGAAGGGGCGGCGGAGAATGGGAAAAATACACAATTGCGACGGGAAGGGGAGGCGGCGCTTGTGGTTATCTGTATCATTTAAAGATTGGAGCAAGGCTTCTTCAATTTCCTGCTCGAATTGAATATCGTTATCTTGAATCAAAGTTATCCTCTATATCTATTTTATCAGACTGCTGTCAGTGTAACAGATTAGCAAAAAATAGTGTACTGAAACTTTTCAATCTGCAGGAGTATGCTTGCAACATTCAAGATTATGGTGTAAAATAACTTCATATGAATAACAATATGGATTTTGTTCATTTTCGAGACAAGGCTGAAAAGCGTGAAGAGCAAGTTCTCTTGCCGCAAGCCGCTTTATCTAAAAATCATAGCCGTTTTTACGGTGTTGAGGATGATCACCGCCTGCCGTATAAAAGAGACGTGGATAGAATTATTCACTCTAAGGCGTATGCCCGCTATATCGATAAAACTCAAGTGGTGTACCTGGTGGAAAATGATCATGTTACACATCGAGGTCTGCACGTTCAGCTTGTCAGCAATTTTGCCAGGGGGATTGCAGAGATTTTACGTTTGAATCTGGATCTTGTAGAAGCTATTTCTTTGGGTCATGATGTGGGACATCCCCCGTTTGGGCATGAAGGCGAAGGTTATTTAAGTGCGATTACGCACAAATACGGATTGGGATATTTTGCCCACTCTGAGCAATCTTGCCGCTTGTTCAGCGATATTGAACCTTTGAATCTGGGCCTGGCTGTTTATGATGGATTTCTCTGTCATGATGGGGGATTCTCAGGGACGCGGCTCATACCTCAGTATGGAAAGACTTGGTCTCAGCATTTTGAAGAGAGAAAGGCCAAAAAAGCTCAGCCTGATATCAATATCATGCCGGGCAGTTTGGAGGGGTGTTTAGTCAAGCTATGCGATACGGTGAGTTATTTAGGCCGGGACATCGAAGATGCTATTCAATTGGGGATATTGCGCAGAGAGGAATTGCCTAAGACGCTTTTAGGAGCTTCGAATCGGGAACTGCTAAGCACCGTTGCCAAAGATATCATCATGCATAGCTATGACAAGGAGTATATAGCCATCTCCGAGGAAATATATGCGGCCTTGCAGACTATCCGCAGGTTTAATTTTGAAAAAATATACATTCATCCCAAACTCAAGATTGAGTCAAAAAAAATAGAGCGCGGTTATAATTATTTATTTGACTTCTTGAGCGATGATTATCAAAAAAAAGGGGAAAATAGCTTGCTTTGGAAGAGTTATGTGGTCAATAAGCACGAAAACTATAAAGCTTCGACCACGGCTCCGCAGATGGTAGCGGATTATATATCCGGCATGACCGACAGCTTTTTTGTGCGTACCCTCCAAAAACTTATTGTTCCCACCCAAATAGAATTAAGTTAATTTCATGTTAGCACTAGTTATTGAAACATCTACAGAGTTAGGCTTGGCGGCTGTCGTAAAAGATGGTCGTCTTCTTTATGAATGCCGGCTACCTACAGGGCAGCAGAATTCCAAGTATCTACTGCCAGGCATACAGAATGGTCTTAAAGAATTAGATTTAAAAATAAAAGACTTTGACTTTATAGCTGTAGGTGTAGGGCCAGGATCTTATACAGGCATCAGGATCGGCGTGATGGTAGCTAAGACGCTGACTTTTGCCACGGAAATTCCGCTGGTGGCGCTATGCACGCTTCAAACATTTGTGCCAGAAGCAGATGGCTGCTTTGCAGTTCTGATCGATGCTAAAATCAGCGGAGCTTATGTCGTCATAGGGGAAAAAAGAGGGCAAAGAGTAACTTATCGGGGCGAACCTCAAGTTATAGAATTGGGTCAACTATCCGCTTTATTGCAGGGTATAGACAGGATCATAAGTCCGTGTATATCAAGGTTAAAACCTGTATTAGACAGAGACGAATCGGGTCAGGCAATAGCATGGGAAGTCAAAGGGCCCGACTGCTTACAGATATATCAAAGCGCGAAGGAAAAGTTTGTGCGCGGTGAATTTACCACGGATGGACAAGTGGATATTTTATATCTGCGCAAAACACAAGCCGAAATTGAACGAGAGATAAAAAAAAATCCGCCGCTATGACTTCTTAGTTGATAATAAAGTAGAGAATGTAGTAACATAGGGGCTATCATTAGGAAAAGAGGCTGCGTTTAGCAGTAGTTAAACATAAACCCCTATAAAATAGGTAAAAAGTAAATGACAGCAGTAAAAGTACGCATTGGAGACTCTATAGATAAAGCTCTTAGAGCACTAAAAAAGAGATTGGACAAAGAAGGTGTGATGAAATCCGTCAAAGCGCATCGTTTTTATTCCAAACCATCGGTAAAAAAGCGCGCTAAATCTAAAGCTGCATTAAAATACAAACGTACTCGCTAAGACAACCTTAATTGTTGTCTTTAATTCCGTGTTTCATTTCATAAGCACGATATTATTTCGCTGTGGCCTTGTGCTGCATTAGTATAATTATAAAGCTTCCAAAAATAGTAAAACAAGTATTATGGCAGATTATTACGAAATTTTGGAAATATCCAAAGACGCATCTCAAGAAGATATTAAAAAGGCTTATCGTAAACAGGCCTTGAAGTTCCATCCTGACCGTAATCCTGGGGATAAAGAAGCTGAAAAGCGATTTAAAGAAATTTCAGAAGCTTATGAAGTCCTCAGCGACGAGAAGAAACGACAAATTTATGACCGTCATGGCAAGGAAGGCTTGCAAGGTGCAGGCATGGGAGGCGGAGCCCATTTCGAGTCCATGGAAGATGCTTTACGCACTTTTATGGGAGCTTTCGGAGGCATGGGTGGAGATTCAATCTTTGAAAGTTTCTTCGGTGGAGCTTTTGGAGATGGCCGCTCAGCCGGTGCTTCAAGAACTCATCGTCAAGGCGCGAGCAAGCGCGTAAATATTACCATTTCCTTTGAAGAAGCCGCTTCAGGCGTAGACAAAGAGATGGCTATAACCAATTTTGTCGCTTGCGGCACATGCAAAGGCAAAGGCACGCAATCCGCCCAAGGCATAAAAAAATGCACGCGCTGCAATGGTTCCGGTCAAATTTTCGAACAGCATGGCTTTTTCAATATGTCCATGCCGTGTCCGCAATGCCATGGTGAAGGCAAGGTAATTACTGATCCATGTACAGCTTGCCAAGGACAAGGTTTGGTGAAAGAGAAGCAGCATGTTAAGGTACATATCCCTGCGGGTGTGGACAGTGGCATGCGCCTAAAGATGTCTGGGTATGGCGATGCCGGACAGGGTGGAGGCCCTGCGGGAGACCTATATGTATTTATCACAGTCCAGCCGCATGATATTTTTGAAAGAGAAGGCAACGACGTACTTTTAGACTTGCCCATCAGCTTTACGGAAGCTGCCTTGGGATGCAAGAAGGATGTGCCGGCTTTGCATAGCAAATGTTGTCGGATTACGATTCCTGAAGGCACCCAGAATGGTAAGATTTTTCGCGTCAAAGGGGAAGGTTTTCCCAATGTGCACGGTCAAGGCAAGGGCGATTTGCTTGTCAAAATATTTGTAGAAACACCCACTAAACTGACAGATAAGCAGCGGCAGCTTTTACAAGAGTTTGCTAGCTTGGAAGGGCCAGGCAATTTGCCCAAGCGCAAAGGCTTTTTGGATAAAATCAAAGAGTTGTTTGCCTAACACCTGGAATTTGGACAAGATTAAGTAAACCTTGAGCCTCTTGACATAATTAATTGCCGATTAGGCAAGGAGATTAATTATGCAAGAGGTTTACTGTACCCGCCGAATTTCCTAGCGATTTCGGTATTTTTTTATCCCCAGACTCTGGCTCCTAAGCTATGAACCGACGCATGGAGGCGTGTGTTTAAATTCATCTTTGCAGGTCCAGCGACTTTTTTTGAACATTGGATGTCTTGCTCGATGATTTTCATGGTTTCCTTTACTAAGTCTGCGGATTGAGCTTCGAAATTCATTTCGTGATCGCCCATCAGGACCAGGCTTTTATACCCCATATTGCTGCTTCCGGAATATATCCGATCATCTACAATCAAGACTTTTTTGTGCAGTCCCCTTTCTTTTTGGTTGAATTCATACACTTCAACATGGTCTCTTACATTTTCCGGTAAGTTTTGGATAAGATAAGCGTAGTTGTACGCATTTCGCGGGGCAAAGAATTTTTCTCCTGGAGGGCTATTTTCGGTCACACCGGCGGTGATAACGGTGATTTTTACCCCTCGTTTTGCAGCTGATATCATAGCGTTCATCAGTCCGGAGGAAGGATGAAAATACATATGATCGACTATGATATGGCTTTTGGCCTTGTTAATTCTTTTGATCATCTGTTGTTCGTAGGGATTCACGCTGTTTTCTGGACCAGTAAAGAATAGCTTTACTTGCACATCGGAGATTTTTTGATCGCAGCTATCGAATGTTTTCACTTGAGTTGAGATTGTGTTCGATTCCGGAACGGGTTGCATAAGCATTTGGTATAGGGCGGTCTGAGCTTCAGATTCCGAAATGCTAGGGAGCTCTTGCGAAGGAATATCTTCAAAGGCTGGAAAATGCTCAGCTTGCCCATCATCTAATTCCCAACTATTTGCTGAAAGTTGGTGTCCATAATTGCTTACGGTTTTTTGATGTTGATCCCATTTATAGGCTAGATAGAGTGCTTCGCGGTACATTTTTTTTCCGGCAGCCATGCTCTCATCATCGGAGTTAAAAACAAAGTCTTGTTCGCGCAAATTGACAGCGATAATGCGATCGATCAGATCGCCGGTTTGTTGTATCGATTTGGCTTGTAAAGCTTCTTCTTTGTTTTGCGTTTCTATACCGGTGCCATTGAAAGCGTCTTTGATTCCGGTGCTGCCTTGGATGAAGTACTTTCCGTAGTCGATCACGGTGCATTTTGTATGATTCGTAATTTTTTTTAATCCAAAATAGCTATCGGGACTTTCTACATATGAAAACCGGTCGGGATATAATTTTTGGAGTTGTTTCACTAATTTTTTATTTTCAAAGACATGATTTTTGTTGGATGTTTGGTCTTTGACGGATTTTGGATGGCTGATAATCACGACTTTAAGTGTCTTGACCTGTTGCATGCGCTGATCAATCAGTTGGAGGAGTTCATCAAAGGCTTTACCTCCGCAATAGTTACCTGAAATGACGATATTATGTTCTGCGGCAAGAACCAGGCGTTTTCTCCATTCGTGTGTATCGGCTCCGTGCAAGGTAGGAACCACTGAACAGTTATAATTGGTGGGTTTAGTTTTAATTTGTTGGGGTTGGATCGATGGTATAAGTGCCAATATATTCATTGCAAATTTAGCTGCATTCATAACGCTGCTTTTGATGTAGGATGAATTGTAAATATGCGATGCAATTTTTTTACCCGTTACTATTCCGTTTGGTATGTTATGTGTGTCTGAAATTGAAAAGTTATAAATATTCATAAAAACATCCTTGTTTTATCTAAGACATAATTAACTTGTAATGTATGTGAATTAATAGGAGTTAAATGTAGTGTTAAGATTGTGTAAAAAAAACATTAGGTTGTTTTTTTTAAATATTTAATATATGGATTTGCTTTAAATCTTATATTAGGAACGATGACGTTAAAACTCTTTAATGCAAATGAAATGATAGAATTTATACGCCCACCCATTTTTTCCATTTTTCCATAAAGAAAGGATGATCAAACTCACCACTGAAATGAAAATGATTAGGACAGTATTTTGAACGCGTTCATATTTGACTATATAATCTCTATCTATAGGTTTAACGAGTTGACTTTGCTGAGAAATAATATCACTGAGTTGACTACAGATCGATGTAGGAGAGGGGGTATTGGCAAGGTCGATGTTTATGGGTTGAATAACAGTTTCCGATTTAGATCTAGACGCCCTACCAGTTCCTTCGTGCCACACATGTCTATGCCCCACATAAAACCCCCATTGTTGGGTCAGCTTATCTTTGGTATATATAATAGCTTTTGTGCGCCCATTAGGGATGGCTTCAAAGATCTTGAAATTTTCCCAGTCGAATGGTTCGTCAATGATCACAAAAAGAGCTACCCGTCGATCATCCCATGTTTCTTTCAATCTTTTTTGAATCAGGTCTTTCTCTGCATCTGAAAGTAAATTCATCGGATCTGCGAGAGGAGGGAGATGATGATAGGTTAAAACTCCGTTGGGATAATATATTTTGTCTCCCGTCCAAGTGTCAGATGATTCACCAAAATAGAAAAACAAAAATAAAATACAAATTAAACTAATAAACCAATTAAACCATTCTTCTCGTGACCAATCTTGTTTAAACATAATTTTATTATTGTTATTAAATTTGTTTTATTAAATATAAATTATATCAATTGTTTATTTTACAATCAATATTTTCATCATTATAATTATCAATTTCTTACGCTCTTTATGAAAGATTATGCTTGAGTTTTGCCTGCAACAAAAAACTTGATTACACAAGATTACATCACCCAATATAATATCCTGCCGCCGAAGGCGATCCTACCTATCATGTTTTTCTTAGTGTTGAGCCTGAATTTCAATTTTCAAGCTATTGAAAGCGAATATCTCATTATCAAACTGTTTTTTTCCAGATACGCCCGTCAATCAGTGTCCGAAATTGATCGGGTGAGGTGTATTCGGCGTGAAGCAGGTAGTCGCCATTATCTTGCAGTTCGTAGATTTCAAAGCCTTCAAGACCCCCGGTGCCATGAAATTCCCAGGCGATATTTTTTGGGTCTATGATGCCCGTTCCGTGGACATTTCCCAGGATATCGTTTTCAAGGTAGACTATAAATTTATTATTAGAACCCAGTTCCGAAAACTTGAAAGTGTTTTGCATAGAGGGTTCATTGCCCTGGATTTCCACGATTTGAGTGCTGCGTATTTCCTGATGAT
>CAYMKI010000116.1:0-11351 GCA_964390695.1 uncultured bacterium | reverse complement strand
GTCACCATGAATGGATTGGAAAAGGCGTTGGATCTGCTCTTATGAAAGAAATCCTTCAAAGAGCAAAAAATAACCACATCCACCTCATCTTTGTAGAAGTCAGTATCACAGCAAAACCGTTTTTTGAAAAATGGGGATTTAGGATAATAACTCAGCAGACCATCGTTATAAAAGGCGTTGAACTTACAAATTTCAAAATGGAACGAGCAATCTAGCCTTCCTTGTGAGCTAGGTATATCTAGCACTTCTCGCTAAATCATCTTTTACCCAGGGGCCCGTTGACCTTTCGTGCTGGCCCCATTCCCTAGGGTACCAATTTTCGCTTTATTGAGGACCTTGTGATTTATTTCTGGGGACTGCTGAGGCGTATTCATCAGGCTGAAAGCCTGATCTATAGTTTGTACTTTTATTGACAACAAAATAATGTTTCTAAAAAAACGCAGGCTCCATAAGATACAGGCTTGAAAAGCCTTAATATTACAGCTCAGGTCGAGCGGAGCGAGGCCTGGGTAGCAATAAATAAAAGATAGAGTCCTGCAAGGACGACATGAATTAATTCCAAAGGTATTTTTCATTATATGAAATTTACGCTCTCTGAAGCATAGCTAGAAACTATTCTTCAATATCAGACAGGATCCAAGAATTGCGGCCTTTAGTGCTAAAAACGAGATGCAGGATCACATCTACCAACGATTGGGCCATTAAGACCTCATAATTATGTCGTCCTTGCAGGACTCTGCGTTTTATTTATCACCTCCCAGGCCTCGCTCCGCTCGACCTGGGCTGTATCATTAGGGCTTTTCAAGCCTATATATTAACGAGCACACTCTTAGTTCTAAATAAATAATTTACCTTCTAAAAAAACGTACAAACTATAGATCAGGCTGAAAGCCTGATACGTATTAGCCCAGGGCATCGCCCTGGGTGCGATTTAGATATCATTTGCAGCCTGTAAGGCAGCCACAAAAAAACAACAAAAGGATAGACTTTACGTAACTATTCAGCACTGTACAAAGTGTCTAAATAGTTGAACCACAGAGCTCACAGAGCCCACAGAGGGTAAAAACGGCTCATCGCGAAAATGAGTGCAAGACAGAGAGAAATGGCTAAAAGATCGATATCTATAATATTGCTTCAAGTTCAACACAGATGGCGCGGAGGCGTTGAGGCGCGGAGTGAACGAACTTAAAATTGCGCGCGAAGCGCACAATTTTAGCGCTGTCATTCAAACCCGTCGGGTTTGAATGAACCTCTGAGCATCAGCGACTCTGCAACTCTGCGTTTGAAATATAAAACGAAGATCCAAGTTATTTCACGATAGGGTGCACTGAAAGCAGCTATCTTGTTCTGTGAGGCACTCATTTGCTGATGACCCTTTGTTATATCTCTCTGTGTTCTCTTTGGGCTCTGTGGTTATTTTCAAATATTTTATAAGAGGTGGTGAATAGTCACGACTTTACACTACTTTTTATCGGACCTAGCTTTAGGATTCTTGTCTATGGTATGAGATATGTTAGGTGCGTTTCACTCCTTTCACTACAAAAAATCACACTAGTTTTTCTATCAGGACTATTTCTTCGTTACTCGAGAAAGTGGCTTTGGAATTTGTTATGTCCTTTGTACAAATTCCTTGATCTCTATGGTTTCTGCGTGCGAGATTAAGCGATTTTGTTGCAGCTCTTGAATGAGCACAGCGATGATTTTGTCTGCTTTTTGCTGATCGTGGTGTTTGTATAAAAGGTCTCTGAGATCCTACTGCAGGTAGTCGGTTTTGATCAGTTTTTGTTGTTAATCGTAGTTATCATCGTCTGTTTTGATGCGTCGTTGTTTTTCTTGGGCTCTGTCTATATCTTTTTGCCTCTCTAGCTTTTTGGATTTTTTCAATCTTAAAGTGCTGAAAATTAGAATTTTTAGGAGGTTCTAGATAAGCATCGCAAATTGAAGCGACCTCGCAAGCTTGTGTGCTTCAATTTGCGATGCTTATCCAAAACGCGCGTTATAATATTGGCCTTGTTGTGAAAAATCGAATTTCGAAGCTTTGGCTAGGTCGAAATTCCAAATATTCAGATTGTTTGGGTTTAATCTTTTGTAATTTTTGCAAGTGTAGCAGCTACCCAACTTGGTGATGGATCATTTTCGAAAAGATGAGAAACATCAACAAGCTTCAAATCTAGAATTTTAGGTTTTGCATAGCTACCAATCAAATAGTGCATTGTAGCGGTGACATCTGAAGGATCTCCAATAGCGTTAAGATGCATCCCGTGTTTATAAAATTCAGCATATTTGTTTTGCTGCAGAAGAGAAAATCCTTGCTCAATTTGACATTTAGCAAATGTTAAGGCTTCATCCCCCATAGGAATTGTAAAATTTTCAGGAAGAGCATAAGCTATACCATGATGACAATAGTCTTCTGTGCCGACAATCACCGCATTTTTAGCAAGCTCTTTAAGTTCTTGTATCCCAGGAAGTCTTTCTGGATGTCCATTAACTAGACAGGGATAACGTTCAATTAAACGTGGAGCTTTCTTTCCTCTGCGCTTAAGTTCAATTTGGAAAAGAGATTTAAAAAGGTTTAATGAAAACTCATCTTTAAGAAGAGCTTTTGCTTCTACAAATTCAGGATTTAAAACTCCCCATGAGGGTTCTTGAGAAATATCTTCACCATTAAATTCTTTGATGCGAGCTTGCAGAAATTGAGGAAATGGATGAACAGTTCCAAGCATAATAACTTGATCAGCCCCACTGTCTAAAATAGCATGGATGACAGCTCCCATTTGTTCCCCACACTTACTAAAAAAAGTATGCGGGAAAATCGCCCCTCCACCGTTGCTTAAAGCTGAAGTTATCTCTTTTGACCACTGTTTTCCCTGATCGAGGATCTCATACAACCGATCTCCTAAGGAAGTCAGTTCATGATAGTATAAATCTAACCCATTAGGTTTGGACCTAGTGACTGAGAATATTTTTACAAAGGGATATTCTGTTGCATGCATTGTTTTCAATCTCGCAATTTATTGAACTAACCTATTTTTCCGTAGTACAGGTTGCAACTATACTCAAACTCTACATATGAATCAACACTATATTCTTTGAAGATAATTTCCAGTCTATTCATCATGGGTTTGTACCTTTCCTCGTGCTCTAAAGGCGCATAAGAACATGAAAGCAGCCTGCCTTTCAGACCTTCAAAGTCAAAATGCTGTGTATTTGGAAATGTCTCTAGAGAATATGCATGGGGTAAATAAAACGATGCTATTGTACTTTCATCCATGTTGCGATAATTGACTTCTTCATACTCAGGAACAAAGTCTCTAAGCATTTGTTCATAGGCTTGTTGGAGATGTGACTCTAAGTTCCGATCATTCCACATTAATACGAGATGGCCATTCGATCTTATAATACGTTCAAATTCCTTTTTAGCAAGGAACTTATCGAACCAATGGAATGCTTGTGCTACGATGATTAAATCGATACTTTTATCTTTCAAGGAAGTATTTTCAGCAGTAGCATTGACGCTAATAAAATTTCTATCTTTTTTATGCAGTTCTTCTGCAGCTTCTCTCATCTCCTTATTCGGCTCAACAGCATAGACTGTATTCCCATTTTCAAGATAAATCTCAGAAGAAATACCTGTTCCTGCACCCACATCAGCTATCACTAATTGGTTTGTTAATCCAATTTTACTTTTCAAGAAATTGATTATCTCCTTTGGATAATGGGGACGGTACCGGATATAGTTCTCCACCCTATTAGAAAATCGTTCCGTATTTTTCATTACTACACCTATTGGGTTATAATTGACAAATTCAAAATAATAGCTTATACGATCCATAAATGATTATCAGAAAGACATTTTTTTCATTAATTTATCTTTTATATGCATTTCAAACTGTTTGTGCGGTCTCTATTGCAGAACAATTCCAAATTTCAGGTTATATAGAAATTTGTAATCAAAAGCCTGCCGCAGAAACATTCCAGAATCTTTATGCTTATTTCGATGAGCTCATCGAATTTCTTCATAACAATCCCGTTTGGTCACACAAACTATACAGCGCCAAAGAGCGCTTTATCCGCTCAAAAGATAGAAATTATTACTCCACCGATGTCTTTGGGTTCTACGACGAGTCAAAGACAGCAGGCAGAAGCCAGATCTCATTCTATTATTCGACACATTTTCATAGGTTTATCAACACCTACTATCCTGAATTCAACCAGATTCCCGAAATCTTAGCTTTTTTTGAGGCCTGTTTTGACATCCAAAATATTTGTAGAAATCTATTCAACAACGCAGCCTCAGAGCTGGGCTTGGATGACATTCTCTCTTCATCATGCAACCAACCGCCTATCCTATTCAAAGTCATCAAATATCTTCCTTCATACTTCGCAACACGGCCACACTACGATGGCACAGCGTTTTCCCTTTTTCTTGATAGCACAGACAACCTAGCACTGCTGCTTTCTCCATATAAAACCAGTTTCACAGTCGATGATTTTTCTTCTCCTACAATAGAGTGTTCGGAATGGCACAATCGAAATTCTATTTTACTGATTCCCGGAACACTTTTAGCAGAATTTTCCATTGCCCCTACCCCACATTTTGTCTCTCAAACCGGCAAAACGAGATATGCTGCAATAGCATTTGCGATGAGACCTAACTATACTCCTCCAAAAAACCAACTTACCCCTCTTCCAAACTTTATACGTTGAATAATTCTCAATAGATAAATACTATAAAAAAAAATTATCACAGGCTATCGCATGTTCAAATATTTATTTTTACTATTCTCATCGCAGTCTTTGTTCGCTTTGACCACACTGAATGTAACTATAAACACAGATAACAATCCAGGAGGCTTTGGAGATATAGGTGATCTAAGGTTCTGCTTGAACACAATGAATCAAGACTTAAACACAATGCTTGATGATTATGCGATTGTTTTTGCATATCCCATGACAATTCAACTCAACGGCATCCTACCGATCATTAACAACACCGCTCATTCTGCGAATATCACCATCGGCAACCCAGGCTCTATCCCTACAGTCACCATAGACGGTAATAATGGCGCTTATAGTGGATTTTTCATCCCCATGGGGAATGTGACCATCCAAAATATGATCTTTCAAAATATGACAGCAAAAGGAGGCGATGGGGGTGATGGTATTTCAGGCGGAGGCGGAGGCTTAGGTGCCGGAGGCGCCATTTACACGCCTCAATCCTTTTTAAATGGTTCGTACCCCTCAGTCACCTTGATGAATGTCTCCATCCAAAACTGCTCTGCAGTAGGAGGAAATGGAGGCAACTACATCGGCGCCTCTTCTACAGGCAATGAAGGCGGCGGAGGCGGGGGCGGCTTTAGCGGAAATGGAGGTTCCATTACAACCATCGGAAATACCGGTGGTGCCGGCGGCGGCGGCTTTGGTGGAAATGGAGGCGATGTTACGCTTTCCACTAATGACAATTTCAACAGCGGCGGCGGAGGTGGCGGAGGCGGCGGCCTTGGATCCCGTGCTTCAATAGGCTCGCTGACAAATCTTGGAAATGGGGGCTCTGATAGCGAATCCGGACTAGATGGAAACGGCTATGGCCTAAATATTACCGCCGGATCTGGAGCCGGAGGTAGAAACGGAGGAAGCCAGGCAGGCGGCGGAGGCGGCGGAGGTGCAGTAGATGATCTCACACTTTCTGGAGGAGGCGGCGGTGGAAGCTTAGGATCAAATGGAGCGCAACCTCAAGGTTTTACACCACCCGGAGCAAGCGTAGTTCCTTCCGGAGGCAATGGAGGAGATGGTGCGGGCGGAGGAGGCGGGGGTGTTATCATTCTTGCCACATCGAATGATGTTGACGGCCAAGCCGGTAGCGGAGGTTATGGCGGAGGCGGTGGCGGCGGAGCAGGTGCAAATGCTTTCGAGCTAGGCTACACCGTAAAAGGCGGAGCAGGAGGTATAGGCGGCGGAGGCGGCGGCGGAGGTGGTAACCAATCCGGAACGACTCCTGCAGACGGTGGCAACTCGCTAGGAGGCGGTGGAGGCGGGGGCGGAGGCCCTTCTAATGGACTCTTTGCCTTAGGAGGATCAGATATAGGGTGTCTCGGGGGCGGATCCGGAGGCATCGGCTCCAATTTCTACGGATCAGGCTTTGGAGGTGGCGGTGGGGGTGGTGGAAGCGGCCTAGGAGCTGCTATCTTTGTAGACAGTAATTTAAATTTCACTATTCAAGCACTCACAGGAATTCCTACGGTCTTCAACACACCTAATAACTCCACACAAGCTGGAAACCATGGAACCGGCAGTTCTGGCGGTATTTCTGATGGATTTGATGGATCTGCTTTGGGAAATAGCATTTTCCTACGCACGGGTTCTTCCCTCACCTTCATGGCATATGACAGTGACGATCTTTTAACTCTCGGTGAAGATGTTGCCTTTACCGATGATACAGATTTCGGTGCTGGAGGCACCCATGTTTATGTGAAGGGAAATGGAACCGTGATTTATAACGGCACTACGGATTATCCAGGTAACATCTTGATCAACAATGCAAATTTCAAGGTGAATGGACAGATAGACACTGCTTCAATTTCCGTCTGTAGGAACGTCAGCTTTAGCTCTCAAAGAGGCACCTTGAGCGGGATGGGAACCTTGTCAGGGAGTGTCTTTGTCAATTCCGGAAGAATATTTCCAGATCACGGAAAAACACTCACGCTGGGCAGCTTGTCTTTGAATTCAGCAAATCTTCTCAATAACACCTTAGGAAGCCTTGTCCATATTGAAATAGACTCTAACGGCACTTCTTTAGTTTCTGTTAATGGATCTGCCTCTTTAGCGGGCGTCATTGAGTTTAACCTGGATCCAAGTATTCACTCTGGTTCCTACATAGTCCTCACTTCGTCCGGGATTACAGGCTCTTTTGATTCCATAACATTTACAGGCACAACCCCGAACTACTCGCTCTCTTATCTACCCATAGGCAATCCTACCTATGTGCAACTAGACTTGTTCGACGATCCACCTCCTCCTCCCTCAAATTTTGAAGGCAAGCAAAAAGCAGACGACTTTGGATTGCAATATGAACTATACAATGAGCTGATGTGGACTCCCTGTTCATCTCCCGAAATTAGCGGCTATTATATTTATCGGAACGGAGAAAAAATAGCCATCTTGAATGCCTCTACATGCTCTTATAAAGATCGCTATAGAAAGAAGAGAATCTCCTACACATATGCCATTACAGCTTTCAACTCTGCAGGCAATGAAAGCTCCCCTGTCACTATTGTCATCACACGCTAAATAAGAGGACAAAAAATGAAAATTCAACTTCTGAAATTCAAAGCACTGGTCGGGTCCTTGCTCGCTTTTTCATACACACTTGCAGCTCTAGAAGATTCCTACAACGAACTGACACAAGAAAATCTTCCCTGCTGTTCTTCTCAACCTTCTGTTGAGTTCAAAATGGGCTACTTTATTTTCACCGATTCTAAAATGCGCAGAATTTATGATCGCGGCGGACTAGATCTACAGCTTTGCGGATCTCTTCCATTATGCAACCTCTCCTGTTCATGGACCCTTAATGCATACAGTGCTATAGAATATTTTCACTGCACCGGCAAGTCTATTAATGGACATCAAAGCACTTCTTTATGGTCCATGCCTATCAATATCGGCCTTAAGCCCATCTACGAAATACATAATCATTTGCAGTACTATTTTGCCATAGGCCCCCGCTATTTGTATATACACCAACACAACCACTCCTGCTACGTCTATCAAAACAAGTCCAGAAATACGCTTGGCTTGTTTGTAAATACAGGATTTAATTACAGTCCTTGTGATCGCTTAACCCTAGACCTATTCGGAGAATACACCTATGCTAAAGCACACTTGCATAGTCGAAAATTCCGCGTATATACCAGAAATATTCAGGTTGGAGGATTTACATTGGGAGCAGGTATCGGGTATAACTTTTAAATCCCTTTCTTATCTGCGCCTAAAAATTGCACTAAATCTAGTTTGTGTCATCTTCAACAAAAGCAACGCCCCTTAAACCACTACTTCTACCCTTTAGTACAACATAGAGCATTTATAAAGAGTGTGTTAGGATTAATAATGGATACCATCGACTCCTTGCCATTAATTCTTAGATAAGATATAATACCGCCTCAGGATTATGTATGGTTAATCAAAGAGATCTTTAGACCTACAAAACTGTTTATACTTCAAACAACACCTTTTAACCCTATCGCAAGAGAAATAGAAATGTCTTACCCGCAACATTACCTGCTTGCCAAATTTGGGATCGACGAAATTTACTTTCTAAAACCCCTACCTTACGACCTCCTAGAAAAACTGCATCGATGGGCAAGCTTAAGCCTAGACGCCGAAAATCCCATCATTTTAAAACATGTCTCACAAGACATGGTCTTAATTTTTCATAAACAAATCCCCTCCCAAAGCCTGATCTATCGCTTTGTGGAACAGCTTGACAAAGATAAAAGCAAACAGGAATTTATCCAATCTAACACATTGATCAATCAAGAAGAGCTACTAGAGGCTATCAAATCCCAAAAATACGTGCTGATTACCCCAAAAACTCTAATAAAAACCACTTATGAACCCGTTTAATTTGTTAGCATTATGCATCAGCATCTTAAGAGCTCATACGCTATATGGAGATAATATGGATGACTTAAAACAAAGCATAAATGTAAATTCTATCCAAAGCTGGGATAAAAATGCTTCAGCGTGGGATGATTTGATGCAAGAAGCTTCTCCATTTCAACTCTACAAAGATTGCATAGCTGTTTTAGGCCATGTAGATATCTTGGTCAACAATGCTGGAGGCTATAACAATCTATGGATGACCGGGCAAATATTGACTGTGGATGGCGGACATTCGATAGCCCTCTCAACATGAATATCTTCCATGTGCTATAGAGGGAGTTACAAAAATCGTAAAGACCGTCTTTTGAATCTACTTTAAAACTCTTTGTAACTTTTCAGTGTTCTAGAAAGTCTGTAACATAATGAACCACAGAGCCCACAGAGAACACAGAGGAGGCAAAACAATGAATACTATTCGGGCTTGCATTTATTTATCTCTCTGTGTCCTTTGTCAGCTCTGTGGTTCAATCTTCATTTTTAAGATCCTCTAAATGAGATTTTGACTTGCTATTCCTTGAAATAAGTGTCAGCTAAACCTGGAGCAGATCCAAGCCATAAGCCATCTTTGCTAAAGAACACAGCATCTCCTTGTCTAAAAATACGGCAATAGCCACTGCCAAATGCACCGTAATCGTACATAAAATTTTCATTAGTAGCTAATCCGAAAATATCTGAGCGAGGATCAAAAGAGACATCGGCAGGTATTTCCAAGACCATTTGATACCCTTTGGTATAGACAAAATAATCCACCTTAGGATTACTTTCTGCGATTTCAAAGGCTAGTTCAAGCGGTATGCTACGTGCCACTTGGACTACATTAGAATAATCAGAACCTTTGTATTGCGCAGTATCAGGCTCTATACGAAACCCCGCTCTTTCCGTAGCTTGTACGATGCCAATCTGCATTGCAAACGAAAGAAACACTAATAAAATAGACCTCATAAGTTACCTCCTGTATATTTTACGATGACATATTGAACTATTAGATCTTTTTTATCTAGAAAAAATGTGAATTAGAGTGATCGCTACAAAAGTTGAGTTAACGAAATCCACCAGCAATAACCATCGTTTCACCTGTTATCCATGCTGAATCATCTGAGGCAAAAAACACGGCTGCTTTAGTTATATCGCTCGGCAAACCTATTCTCCGAAGGGGTGTTCTCGCTTCCACTTTTTTACGAAGTTCGCTGTCAATAATTCCCGTGGATTGTGTTCCTTGTGTTTCTACAATCCCAGGATTGATAGCATTCACCCTAATTTTTTTTGAACCCAGTTCACAGCCTAAAGACTTGGTAATAGAATCAACAGCCGCCTTTGTTGCGCTATATACAGTGGCATAGGGTGCCCAAGACTTACTTGCAAGAGAACTTACATTTACAATACTTCCTCCTGCTGGATTAAAATAATTAACTGCCGTCTGACAAGCCAGCAGCAAACCCAGTACATTTAAATTAAAATGCTTGTAAAAATGCTCAACAGAGATTTTTTCTAAAGGGGCAAATTCATAGTACCCGGCATTGTTAATAAGAATATCGATTTTTCCAAAATTTTTCTCTGTTTCAGAGAAAAGATGGTCTATATCTTTTTGATGAGCCATATTCGCTTGAATAGCAATCGATTTTCCACCTTTGCGTTCGATGGATTGCACGACAAGATCTGCGTCTTCCTTGCTTGTACAATAATTTACGACTACAGCGGCCCCTTCTTCAGCTAATTCCTCAGCAATGGAAGCTCCGATTCCTTTCGATCCACCGGTTACTATAGCCACCTTACCTGCTAATTTTTTTGACATGATCATACTCCTTTGTTTACAATTCCTTTTTTAACCATTTAATTTCTAATTCAAGTTGAGCTATTCCATATTGCAAAGCTTTGAGCCGAACAGCCTTACGCGGCATATCGGCTAAACCCTCTAATCTTGCTTCTATTTGTTTGTACTCAACATGAATCTCTTCGATTTTTTTCAGTCTTTCATTAAATATCCGAAGCATTTCAGTTTGATCTTCAACGAAAAAAAATTTGAGAAGAAACTCATTACGTGGAGTTTCCAGCCCAGTCGGACTTTCAAACCAAGCCTTAAATTCTGCCCGACCCAAGTCGGTAATCGAATAAATCTCTTTCTTCTTCTTTCCAATGTAAACTATTTTGGACAGAGCTTTCCCCTCTTTCGCTAACAGTTTTAACATGGGATAAATCGTTGAGTCAGACTCTCGCCAGAAGTACGCCGTGGATCTAACCATAAGCGATTTGATTTCATATCCCGACATAGGCCCATCTAAGAGCATTCCCAAAATTGCATATCTCGTTTTATTGATTAATTTCATAAAATATACCCAGTTACTGGGTATTTTATAACAGATGACAATTTGTGTAAACAATAATGCTTAATCTAATAGATTGTTATTTAATACTACACTATGCTATCTTGCTTCTCGGATTAAATAATTCATTTACTTACAATCAATGACGACTCATAACAACTTGCTAAGGAATTATCATGAATACACTCAGTTTTGTTGGAAACCATTTAAATGGACTTCTAGATTATGGTTTAAAACAATTAGATGCTGGAACCACCCTCATTTCAACTAGGACTTTTCAAGTCGCACACACTATTCTCCAAACAGAGCCCAAGCACTGGTTTTGTCATAGATTTTCACCGAATCTATATACCGCCATATTATGGCTGGAAG
>CAYMKI010000115.1:0-11353 GCA_964390695.1 uncultured bacterium | reverse complement strand
TTCATACACTATCCTTTTTGCGTAAGATGAGCAACGAAGCCTATACCTGAGTGGCACGAAATGCTATTCTAAGCCGTTAGGTATGTAATGTTACTTAAAAAGTCTACCATTTTAGTTTATTTATGGTCACCTGTTTTTATTTGTATTATACATAGTCGAGGTGCTGAAATTGTTTAACTCATGTAAATATTCACCTCCCAACGTAGGGGGGGAGGTGAATATTCTCCGTCATTATTTGATGACGCCCAATTGACGTCCGACTTTGGCAAAAGCTTCGATGGCTTTATCAAGATCTTCGCGAGAGTGTCCGGCGCTCATTTGGGTGCGTATGCGCGCCTTGCCCATAGGTACAACGGGATAGAAAAAGCCTATGACGTAGATGCCGTTTTCCAGCATTAACGCGGCAAAATCTTGGGCGAGTTTAGCGTCGCCTAACATGACCGGAATTATAGGATGGTTGCCGGGCACAAGATCAAAGCCTAAGGCGCTCATTTTTTCTCGGAAATAGCGGCTATTGTCTCTGAGTTTTTGCCTGAGCTCCGGTTTTTGTTCCAAAATATCCAGAACGGTGATAGAGGCAGCAGCTATGCTTGGGGCTAGGGTGTTGGAAAATAGATAAGGCCGGGATCTTTGCCTTAGCCACTCGATGATTTCCTTGCGTCCCGAGGTGTATCCTCCGGAAGCTCCTCCCAGGGCTTTTCCCAAGGTACCGGTTATGATGTCGATTCTGCCTAACACATCGCAATATTCATGCGAGCCGCGTCCTTTGTCTCCCAAAAAACCCACTGCATGGCAATCGTCGATCATCACCATTGCGCGGTATTTATCAGCCAAATCACAGATGGCTTTTAAGTTGGCGATGGTGCCATCCATGGAAAATACACCATCGGTGGCTATGAGTTTAAATCGGCAGTTATGAGCTTCCTTCAGTTGTTGTTCCAGGTCTTGCATGTCGTTGTTGTTGTAGCGCAATCTCTTGGCTTTGCATAGCCGTATACCATCGATGATGCTGGCGTGATTTAAGGCGTCGCTGATGATGGCGTCCTCGGGGCCTAACAAAGTCTCAAACAAGCCTCCATTGGCATCGAAGCAAGAGGAGTACAAGATAGTATCTTCGGTTCCCAGAAAACGCGTCAGACGTCTTTCCAGTTCTTTGTGGATAGTTTGCGTGCCGCAAATAAAGCGTACGGAGGCCAGGCCAAAGCCATAATCATCGTAGCTTTTTTTGGCGGAGGCGATAAGTTCGGCATTGTCGGCTAAGCCAAGGTAATTGTTGGCGCAAAAATTTAAAACCTCACGTCCTCCGACTATGCGAATTTTTGCTTTTTGAGGAGAAGTGATTTCTCGCTCGATTTTATAGAGTCCAGCTTTTTGAATGTCATCTAGTTGGTTTTGTAAATACTGAGAGAAGGTTTCGTCCATACGGAAATCCTCAAAATTAAAAGTGTGTATTTTAAGTTAGCTTTTTACCTAAAGTATAAAAAGTATAAGCTGGATAGGGTCAGCTTAGGAACTCACCTGTCGCAAATGCGAGTGGGTTAGGAAGACAACAATGTAACACGAAATGTAAAATTATTCGAGAATTTTTTTGGATTTTGAAAAGTTGGGTTTTAAAACCCAACTTAATAACTATTGCTTAGAGGCTCAATGGTCAGTATCCATGTGGGTGACCATAGTTTTTTTGTTAAATGGGAAGACGATCATGGCGTGATCCTTATCATAAGTAAATCTGATGACGCCTTCTTCAGTAACATCTACTGCATAAAGAGCATTTTGAAATTTGAAATCCTCAGGTTTGGTGGGGAAATTTTTAAATGCTTTGTAGTTAAATTCACTACCATTTAAATTCTTGTCGTCTTGATACATCTGATGATAAATTTTTTTAGAGTTTTTATCGATACCAAAGCCGATAGATCCACAATAGTATAGGCCATTATGATATTTCACAGCCATGACCTTGCATCCCTTTGGAGTGTCTATGCAATATCGATTCTTATAGAAAGGTATGTTAACAATTAACTCGGTTCCTGGAATGAAATGGTTAGCTCTCTGGACTTTAATATCTTCATCGGAATAATCTTTATAGTGCTTAACTTTGGTATTGCCATTTGGTGTTTTTAGAGTGTCTTCAAAGCTTCGAATCTGATTGGGATTCTTTGTCTGCCAACGTAATACCCTATCATCGATCACTGTTTTTCCGGGCATTAAATCCGTAATGATATTTATTACATTTTGGAGTCTAATATCTGCGGGCGTTTTCAGTTGGTAACTTTTTGCTGAATCTGATGCCATAAATTTATTGATATCATGCTCGTCTTCACTATACGATTATTCGTTTTGTTCCTTTATTTGATTGTTGGTGGTTTCTTTGCTCTGTGCTGGAGTCCTTTTCTGAGCTGTCTTAGGATTTGGTTTCCCTTTAGCTTTTGATTTTTGCATAGATTGTGCTTTACCGGCAGTTTTATTAGCTTGAGGTTTATCGTTTTTTTTCTGGGGGGCTACAGCGGTGTTCTTTTTTGCTGCCTGTGCTATAGAGGCTGCCTGTTCATTAACAGTTGCATCGGCAATAGGAGCTTGGACAGTCTCTTCGGCGGTGTTAAGCTTTTGTTCTAAGGCATCTAACTCACTTGAAGGAAAAGCGAGTTCTTTGAAAGGCGTTAGGTTTTCGCTTGCAACTGTGGAAGGTTGGGAGGGTAATTTTTCATCTTTTACTTGAGAAATCTTTGTGTTTTGAGGATTTGCATTATTATCAAGCGAAGCATTTAAATTGTCTTTTGAGCCTTTGGTTGTTGTATTTAAATCCAAAGAAACATCTTTAGGTGCGATATTAGATTCAGCGATTTTTTTAGATGATTTTAAACCATTTGATTCTACATTTTTTTTAGTATTTAATGTACTGTTTGTGTTGTGAACGTTATTTACAGTACTGGGATTTGTTGGTATGAAACTAGTCATAATACACCTGTTAATAATTTGTTTTTAAAGCTGTTTGTTTATCTCTTTTTATGTGATTTTCATTGTTTACAGTGATTAGATCGCAGCTTTTATATCTTCTTATGTTTTTATTATATAACATGTTTTATTAATTTAGTTTAATTTTAATATTAATTTTGAGTAAAGATTGTATTTCGTGTGTCTGTGTGTGTGAATTAAAATATTTAATTTTAAATTTTTTATTTATTTAGTATAATTAAGCCAAGTAGGTTAGATAGATATGAATAATATTTATTTAGAGTCGTCAAAGTTTAATTATTATCTTAACAAAATTGCTGATGAGTCCTATGCTGTCGACTGTAAAGATGGTAATTTGATTGTTTCTAAATATGGTTCTACTCCACAAGGCAAGCTAGAAGAGCGTATATCTGTGTTAGTTAAGTATATAATTTCGCATTCAGATAGTATAAATAATCGTCAGGTTGAATTAATAGATAAGATAAAAAATAACTTGTTGATAAAAACAGTCGAGCAAGATCTAGAGTGCAAAAAAAATATTCTATCGATAATAGAACAGTTAAATAACATAAAGTCCTCGAAGACGGGTCTCATACAAAGCCCTGCTTCTATGCCCGGTATAGCTTTATTTATTGCGCCACCTCCTAGCGATAAGAAGGCATTTGCGGCTAATCTTCGTTTAGTTCTAGAGCATTATCCTAAGTATCAATTGCACAACGATCTCTCTGTCTTTGATTCCAGCTATGGCAGTATTCCCGAGGATTGGTCGTATTATAGTATGATGGAAACTTTACAGGATGAATTTAGAAAGTATGAATTATTTGAAGTGGATCGAGTGACCCACTTATCATCGATCAAAGAGGAAATTTTACCTGTTTTGAAAAGACCTGAGCCTGTAAAAATGTCCATTATTATAGAAACAAGCCCTGTGGGTACTGGCAATTCCGCCATGATGGCCCATTGTGCTTATGCCATCCAACACGAAGTGCCCTGTCTTTTGAATCGAGAGTTTTTTCAAATCCAAGCTAAAAATATAAATAAAGAGGGTTTAAATTTCGATAAAGTGCAAATCTATGTCCAGAAACAGGGAGATCTCTGTCTTCTTATGCCTAGTTGGCGTACCCTCCAATCGCTGGGTTTTAACGAAGATCAATTTGAACTTTCCGAAGGTGAACATTGGAAACCATCAGGGCATCCACTTCGTTTAGCCGATGACCTTAAAGCTGCGCTTATTTCTGAAACCCGTAACGAAAAGTTTTTGCGATTTGTGGAATTTCAGGGTCATGGTTCGTATCCGGGTTATCCGAATGATTTTGACGCCTCCCAAGAGGGAATTATTGCTGGACTGCCTATGCAAGAGTTTCAGGAGTGCCTTATATCTCTAAAAGAAAGAAATATGGCATTTATGGTATTAGGTTCTTGTTATGCTGCAGGTTCAAATATCACAGACATCCATTTACCCAATCAGATAATTCCCTGCCCTATTTATGTGTGTGGCTCCTTCGAGACAGTAACTTATAGCGAGAACACCCTACCTATACTGAAAGCTGCTGAAAAAATGGTCTGTCCATCAAAAGTGCATGATTCAAATCCCATAGCCTTGCATCGGCATATCACAAAAAGCGACATGAAAAGATTGATGCGTTTGCCCAGCCATACCAAACCTGCCTTAAAATTTTCTAATCTGGGAACCTTACTGCTGCCTGCTAATTTACAAGATATTCCCAAAGTAGCCTATACTTTAGCGGATCCGGAAGAAATCTTAGACATCAGCCGGGCGCAGCGGGAAAGGTGGAGTTCATTGCATTCCGAAGAGCTTCAAAAAACCTTAGAGGATAAGAACCCCAGCCGCAAAGCCTATGTGCTCTCTGAGCCTATAGTGCCTTTTACTTTAAAGGTCTCAGGGACGCTTCCAATGATATTGCTTTCTAGGGGAGGTTCAGCTCAACATGTCATTAAAGAGATAATTGCACCTCAACAAGATATTGTAGATATAGCTAAAGAGACATTTAATGCATTTTTTCATTTGGAGTCTCGAGATGCACATGAAGAGCCGGCTTCGAAAGCGTATTTCATCGCTAGCATCCAGTGTCATTATGAAGGGAAACCGGTAAAGCTCTCCCATGTCATGATGGCAAATGAAATGAAGAAACGTTTTATTCTTTTCAAAATAGAGGGGGAAGAGGATTTTCACAGAGTATATTTTGATAAATCAGACAAACCCTCTAAAGGATATTTGTGGAATAAAGGTAAGGTCGAAACGGTAAGCTTAAATGAAGCTTTAATGGATATCTACATGGCTCAAGCCGTAAGCGCTCCCTCTTCCAAGGTACTTAGGCAAATGACGGCCGGCAGAAAATCTCAGCTGGATATTTTAGAAGCATTAAATACGCTGTTTTTTCCTCGGATGCCGCCGGCTGCAAAGCTATACTCAGCAATTCTACAGGTTTTCTATGGTCAAACTATAAGTGTAGAAAATGTTTTAAAAGAGGTTGATGAAGAATTGAGGCATGCCCGGCATAGGAAGAGGCATTTGATCTTGGAAAATGCTTATGAGATTTCTCTATTGTTAAATCTAAGTGAATTTACAACTGCAATTTTGAAGTTTTCTTCAACACCTCTTATGCAAGCCGTAAAGGTAGGTGATTTAGAACGCGCCAAAGTATTATTAAAAAACGACCCTCAAAGCCTAGAGGCAAGGCAAGTTTCTGGAAGTACAGCCCTCATGTGGGCTTTGATTTTCAGACAATTTGATATGGCTAAATGGCTCATTGAACAGGGAGCGGATATGCTCCATATAAATAAATCCAATGTTTCAGCGTTTCAGCTTGCTTGTAAATTAGCTGATCTGCCTTTTATCGAATGGATGTTGCTGCAAAAAGCCGATTTTCAAGGAAGCGTGGGTGCTAAGGTCCTCAATAATGTGATTGAACAACAAGAGTGGGATGTGGCACATCTTCTCGTAGACCAACAGGTAGGTTCGAATGATGAAACAATCCCGTTATTGACTACGGCTGTATATAATTTTGCAGACCAGCATCTTACTACAAAATTACTTAATTATCCTAAAATGGATATAAATCAGGTTAATCAATATTCAAATACAGCGCTTCACGTTAGCGTCCTATCGTCAAATCTAGATAATGTCATGCTGCTTTTAGATATGAATGCCGATCCATCTTGTAAGAATAACCGCGGGTATACACCTTTACATTTTGTCTCATTATATGTCCAAAAAAATGCTATGGACTATGTCGATTCTCTTCTCAAAGCCGGAGCCTTTATAGATGCTAAAGACAATGAAGGGATGACGCCCCTGCATTGGGCTGTAAAAAAGAAAAATACCGATATAGTAGAGTTTTTAATTAAAAGGGGAGCCTCACTTCAAATACAGGATATAAACCAAAAAACTCCACTTGATTATGCCCTAGAGACACCTGGTCTATTAGAAACTATACTTCGTGTTTCGGGTGTAAAAGTTCCTGAATTGCCCAAGACGAGTCTCCTGGCAAAAATTATGAATAATCTGCATAGTATATCCACTTCAGCAGCATCCCGGTCCTATTCATCCGTTAAAGCTGTTGTGGATATGGTTAGTGCTTTATCTCCGCTGCTACTTGCGATAGGAGGTGGAAGCAAGAGCATGGTGGCATATTTGATTGAAAAAGGCGCGGATGTAAACTATGCCAACAAATTTGACATAACCCCCTTAATAGCTGCTGTGAATGATAACAATCCCGGTATCGTCAATTTATTGATTGATAAAGGAGCGGATGTAAATCATCTTGACAAAGACGGCAACACAGCATTGCATTTGGCAGTTGCGCTTGGTTTAGCATACAAAGAAGCGCAAATACTACCTCTGATAGAGCTTTTAATTAATAAAAGAGTCCCATTAGATATGCCAAATAAAACCGGTCTTACCGCAAAAGACCTGGCCATCAAGATGCGCTTAGGTAAAGTAGTTCAGCTCTTGAAATCCTGAGTTTATACAAAGTTCCGAATACTTTAGAGGGCTCCTGGAAGTTCTTATTTTCCGACTGGTGATGTTGGAGCGACTTTATTGAGCTCGGGAAGAGGAGGTAAAAAAGGCTTAATATGGGAGCACTGAGACCATTTTTGAGCTTCGATTTGAAGGTGTTGGATGAAGCGCTGTGCCAATGCATGCTGGGGTGATGGGGTATTATCGTTCAAGGAGGAGGAGACCATGTTAGGGGGAAGGTCTTTTTTCATTAGCGAGTTTAAGTATTTCGAAATCACATTTTGGCATCTTTTCACCTGTGAAAATAACACCGGCGTGGTACTGTCTATGTGATGATTTAATGCATCTAAGGCTAGTTCAATATTATTGTCGGGGTGGTAAATTTCTGGGTTAAAAAACTTGGCGAGTTTAACCTCCTTAAGGGGACGAGGAATAAATTCGATTGTGGAGGAGTTGGGATTTTGTGATAATTTAAAACATTCAATAGCAAGATAATAAATTTTTTGTATGGGAAGGTTGGTTAAAGGTGAAACTAAGGGTTTACTTTTATTTTGGGATTGGATTCTGTAGCTTCTCAAAGAGGCGGAGTCATAAATGGTATAGACCGGAGGTGTATTAGATTCGGAATCGGATTTGGATTCAGTTACTGCCAATAAATAATAGGGGCAACCGTTTTTCTGTGCTTCTAAATACTGATCGCTAAATGTATTTTGAGTAAATATGTCTAATTCATTTAAATTAACTCTACGAGGGAAATTTTTCGGTACTTTGGGAGGCGTAGGATCGAATAGATATTGAAATTTTGGATACAATTTCACTACATGCGAGTTATTCATAAATCACCCGTTGTTAATTTAACCTAATTTCTAATAAAGCAAGTAATGCTACAATCTTAAGCAGTTAATCATATCATTTTCAGATAAATAAAGCTAATAAATTTGCACGAAAGCAAAATTGAGATAAGTATTTATGGATTATGCTTGCATAGCTAATGAGGCGGCCAAATCGTGAATCAGATCTTTATCATCCTCAATGCCAATGGAAAATCGTACGAGGGAATCCGAAAGACCGATCCTCGCTCTTTCCTCTTGAGGTATTGAAGCATGTGTCATGGAAGCCGGATGGCAGACCAGGGATTCCACTCCGCCTAAGCTTTCTGCCAGGGCAAACAAGGAAAAGGAGGAGATGAGTTTTAAGGTTTTTTCCAGCGACAGATTAAATTCTACAGACAGCATGCCACCGAAACCGTTCATCTGTTTTTTTGCTAGGTGATGTCCTGGATGCGATTCCAGGCTGGGATGATATATTTTTTTCACTAAAGGGTGTTGTTTTAAGAATCCGACAATAGCCAAGGCGTTTTGTTGGTGCTTTTCCATCCTGAGAGCAAGAGTCTTTAGCCCGCGTGTGATGAGCCATGCGTCGAAGGGACTGGGGTTAAGTCCCATGGCTTTTCTGGCAAAATCCAATTCTTTTTTTACGGAGGCGTGATTAGTGACGGCTACTCCTCCGATGACATCCGAATGTCCTCCTAAGTATTTTGTGGAGCTGTGCCAGACGATGTCGACACCCCATTTCAGGGGATTTTGCAGGTAGGGTGTGGCAAAGGTGTTATCGACGATGGTTGTGACTTTGTATTTGCGCGCCAGCTGCACCAGCTTTTCGATATCGTAAATATCCATAAGGGGATTGGTGGGGGTTTCGAAAAACAGCCATTTGGGATTTAAGCTGAGGACTTGTTCTAGGCGCTGCAAGCCTTCAGGAGCATAAGGATTGCAACTTTCAAATAGGACGCCAAAACGGTTAAATACTTGGTTGAACAGGCGGTAAGTTCCGCCGTAAAGCCCATCAATTGCAACGACTTTGTCTCCGGAGGACAGTGTGGAGACAAGTCCCGTAAGGGCGCCTAGGCCCGATGAAAAGACTGTGGCGTAAGCGGCATTTTCCAAAGCGGCAACTTGCTTTTCTAAAATGGTAAAATTGGGGTTGCCGGCCCGGGTGTATTCGTAACCGGACTTGCTCACTCCGGGGGATTCTTGAATATATGTAGAAGTCATGTAGATGGGCGGCATGATAGAGCCCGTGGTCGGATCCGGTTCGCTTCCGCAGTGTATGGCTTTAGTGCTGAATTCCATGATAGGCTCTATAAAAAATGATTTTTCTTCATCCAGGCATCATCATACATTTTGCTGAGGTATTTAACCCCTCCATCAGGCAAGACGGTGACGATCACTGCGGGTTCTTTGAGATTTCTTGCGATCTCTAGACAAGCCCAGACGTTAGCACCGCTAGAGCCTCCAGCAAAAATGCCATCGGCATCGGCCAAACGTCTACCGCATTGAAAGGCATCTTTGTCCTGCACTTTGATCACGTCATCCACAACAGAAAAGTCCATGGCGTGGGCGAGGTGGTCCTCGCCGATGCCTTCCAGCTGGTAATTGCAGTTGCCTCCTGGAGGAACTTTACCTGTGTGAAAGAAGTCGTAGTATATCGACCCTATCGGGTCCGGCATGACAATTTTTACTTGAGGGTTCTTTTCTTTCAGATACTTTCCGATACCGCTGATGGTGCCGCCGGTGCTGGCGCTTGCGACAAAATAGTCTACTTTTCCATGGCACTGTTCCCAAATCTCTGGCCCTGTGGAAAGATAATGTGCTTCTGGATTTTTAGGATTATCGTATTGGTTGATGCGAAAGCTGTTAGGGGTTTCTTGAGCTAGACGTATGGCTGTATTCACATAGTGGTCAGGGGAGGTGGGCGCCGCGGATGTGGGGCAGACGATGATTTCAGCTCCGTAGGCTTTAAGAACGTTTTGTTTTTCCTGGCTGACTTTGTCGGGCATTGTCAATATGGTTTTATAGCCTCTGATGGCAGCGATCATGGCAGCGGCAGCGCCCGTATTTCCCGAAGTGTTTTCGATCAGGGTGCCTCCTTTTTTTAGGGCACCTCGTTTTTCGGCGTCGTTGATGATGTGCAGCACGATCCTGTCTTTGATGCTGCCTCCGGGATTAGTGAATTCCACTTTAGCTAGCAAGGTCGCTAGGGGATAGGGATTGATGTGTTTGAGTTCAACTAGCGGTGTATGTCCTATGCAGTCCAAAATGGAGGTGTAATGAGCTAGAGTTGAAGCCATAAATACCTTGCATGTTTTCGAAGTTTGATTGAAATGTAAAAGTTAAAAATTTAAACATCAATACAAATTTCTTGTCAGCGACATTTATGGCTAGATAAGCAGATGACCTCCATCGGTATGTAAAGTAATACCTGTGGTATAGGTGTTGGTCAGTAAAAACATTACCGCTTCAGCCAATTCTTGCGGCTGTCCTACGTGCTTTACAAGGAGCTTGTCGGATAGGGATTGCATAAATGCATGCCGTTCAGCCTCTGGCATGCCGGCATAGCGGGGAGTCTCCACAAACCCAGGTGATATGGCATTTACGCGCAGAGGGGCCAGTTCAACCGCTAAGGCACGTGTCAAGCCTTCTACGGCACTGTTCACAGAAGCCATAATAGACAGATTTGCCTGGGGGCGCTGTCCAACGGCACCGGAGAAGAAGACGATCGCACCATGCTTACGGATGTGAGGTGCGCCGTATCTGGCTGTCAGATATTGTCCCCAGAACTTGCTATCAAAACCGGATTTAGCTGTTTGGCTGTCCATGCTGAGAAAAGGTCCTTTTGGCAGAGAACTTCCAGGGGTCGTTAGGTAGTCAAACTCCCCCACACTGCTGAAAAAGGCTTTGACGGCTGTTTCGTCTGCAATATCGAGTTGAGAGATGCTTAGTTCGGCATCTTTGGGAAATTTCGCTCTGATCTCTTCAGGTTGATGAGCTTTAAAGCCCGTGATCACCACTTGCATGCCCTGTTTTGCGGCCAATTTGGCCACCTCCAGTCCTATCCCAGAAGTGCCGCCTATAATGACGATACGTTTTTTATCAGAATTCATGGATTCTCCTTAAGTTTATATAATTCTAAATTTTCTGTTTCCGGCTTTTCTGTCAATAGGTTCTAGTACATCTTTCTCTGGCAAGGTGACTAGGGAACCGAATAGTTTTTTTAGCTGATTATATTGCTCGCTGTTCACTTCAATAGCAGACGGTATGACATTAAAGCTTAAGCCGGATCGAAAGGCATAGGTTTTGGATTTGAGGCTTCCCCAGCTATGGTAAAGAACATCTTGACTATTAAATTTCTTCAAGAAGATATCTTGGAAATTTTTAGTTAAATCCAGAGGGGTGTTTTCAATCAGCTGATTTTGCTGCGGAAGTCTATCCAGGATGTCCTGAAAGTCCTGGTTGAAAGCCCCGATTTTCAAAGGTACGGCCACAGCGATGTATTTCCAATAATTTTTGCGTTGCTCAGCATCTAATTTTTCATATTTTTTAGGCAGCCTTTTATAAACAGTGTGTATTTCTCCAACAA